>CALWNP010000037.1 GCA_944382835.1 uncultured Gemmiger sp. | reverse complement strand
TCCGGAATAGAGTTTTCAACAGAAATCGCCATGAAAAAGGGGCTGCTGCTCAACTTTCGTTTTGCAACAGCCCCTTTCGGAAAAAGTTCAGACAAAGGGATTGTAAAACCGGCTGCCGTTGAGGATAACCCCGCCCACGCTGATGACCAGCAGGGCCACCCCGATGCCCAGGGCGATGAAATCGTTGCGCCGGAAGGGCCGCTGGGTGTACCAGGTGCGCTTTTTGCTCTTGCCGAAGCCCCGCAGTTCCATGGCGCTGGAGATGGTGTCGATGCGGGCCAGACTGGTCAGGATCAGCGGCAGCAGGATGGTGGCGGCGTTGCGCAGCCGGGTGAGCAGATGCTCCTTTTTGCCCAGCTCCACACCCCGGGCCTGCTGGGCCTGGCTGATGTTGTGGTAGTCCCGCTGGATGTCGGGAATGTAGCGCAGGGCGATGGCCACGGCGTAGCCGATCTTGTAGGAGACGCCGATCCGGTTGAGGCTGGCGGCGAACTCGCTGGGGTTGGTGGCCGAGATAAAGAGGATGGCCACCGGCAGCGCCACAGAGTATTTCAGCGAGATGTTGAAGAGGTAGAACAGCTGTTCCGCCGTCACATCGTACCGCCAGAAGATGTGGAAGAGCAGATGCCGGGTGCCATACAGGCGGGACCCCTGGTTGGGGTCAAAGAGGAAGATGAAAAAGTCGTTGAGCAGCAGGAACACCAGCATAAAGACCAGCATGAACCGCACTTCCCGCAGCCGGATGTGGCTGAGCCGGAAGGCTGCAAAGCTGACCAGCATCAGCCCGATGAGCACCCGGGTGTCGTAGGTGATCATGCTGGCAAAAGTGAAGAGGAGGAAAAAGGCCAGCTTGGTGGTGCCGGTCAGCTCGTGAACCACACTGCGGCGGGGCAGATAGTTCAGGACCATATTGTTACTCGCCATGGTTGCGCACCTCCCGGTCGGTGTCGATAAAACGCTCCACAAAGCGTTCGGGCGGCGTGATGCCGCAGCGGTTGGCCAGGGTGAACAGGCTGGTCTCCTTCAGCGAGGCCTGCCGAATCAGTTCGGGATCACAGAGCACCTCGGCGGCGCTGCGGTCGGCGATCAGATGCCCGTCGCTGAAGACCAGCGCCCGGGGGGTGTATTCCAGCATCAGGTGCATGTCGTGGGTGATCATGACCACCGTGACCCCCTGGGCGTTCAGCCCCCGCAGAAATTCCATAATCTCGGTGTAGTGGTGAAAATCCTGCCCGGCGGTGGGTTCGTCCAGCAGAATCAGCTCGGGTCCCATGGCCAGCACGCTGGCGATGGTCACCCGCTTTTTCTGCCCGAAGGAGAGGGCGGAGATGGGCCAGTTGCGGAAGGGGTAAAGCCCGCAGATCTTCAGGGTGTCCTCCACCCGCTGGCGGATTTCCTGGTCCGACAGCCCGCTCTTGGCCAGGCCCAGAGCCACCTCATCGTAAATCATCGTCTTGGAGATCATCTGGTTGGGATTCTGCATCACATAGCCGATGCGGGCGGCCCGCTCCCGGATGGAATCCCCACCGATGTCCCGACCGTCCATCAGGATCTGGCCGGAATCGGGGGTCTCAAAGCCGCAGATCAGCTTGGACAGGGTGGATTTGCCGGCGCCGTTGCGCCCCACAATGCTCACCATCTCCCCCTTGTGGATGGCAAAGCTGATGCCCTGCAGGGTGCTGCGTCCCTTGTCATAGCCGAAGCAGAGGTCCCGGACCTCCAGCAGTACCGGCCGGGCTTCGGGGGCAGGGGAGGCCGATGCCGCGTGATACCACTGCTGCACCTTCTGGATGTCCGGCTCATCCAGCACCAGGGTGGAAATCTGGGCTGGATGCTTTTCGGGGGTGATGGCCACCCCAGCATAGCGCAGGGCAGTGAGGTAGAGCGGTTCCCGGATGCCGTGCCGGGCCAGCAGGTCGGTGGACAGGAGCTGGTCGGGGTGGAGGTCCGCCACAATCCGGCCCTCGCTCATCAGGACAATCCGGTCCACATTGCGCCAGAGCACATCCTCCAGCCGGTGCTCGATGATCAGCACGGTGGTGTCGGTTTTCTGCTGGATCTCATCAATCAGCTCGATGGCCTGCTTGCCGGTGGCGGGGTCCAGGTTGGCCAGCGGCTCGTCAAAGAGCAGAATCCGCACCCGGTCCACCATGACGCCGGCCAGGCTGACCCGCTGCTTCTGCCCGCCCGAAAGCTCGTGGGGGGCAAATTCCAGATGATCCTGCACCCCTACCAGGGCCGCAACTCGGGCGGTGGTCTCCTGCATTTCCTCCTGGGCAACACAGTCATTTTCCAGCGCAAAGGCGATATCCTCGCCCACCGTCAGCCCGATGAACTGCCCGTCGGGGTCCTGCAACACGGTGCCCACATGGTGGGACAGCTCAAAGATGCCGGCCTTGGGGGCGTCCACCCCGTCCACCGTCAGGCTGCCCGACCACTCGCCGGGATTGTTGGCGGGGTTCAGGCCGTTGATACAGGCCGCCAGGGTGCTTTTGCCGCTGCCGGAAGGCCCGGCCACCAGTACCCGCTCCCCGGGATAGATGTCCAGGTTGATGTCGTACAGGGTGGGCTTTTTCTGGGCGCGGTACTGGAAGGAAAAGTTGCGGAAGGAAATGATGGGTGTTGGCATGAATGACACCTCGTATCAAAACAAAAAGAGAGGCAGGGCTCCTGCCCTGCCTGCGGAAACAGCTTACTCCTGGTCGAGCGAGCCCTTCTTGGCGATGGTCTTGGCATACGCCGCAGTCAGCAGGCCGCCGATGATCACAGCGGTCAGGCTGTTGGCGATGGCGGCAAAGACACCCTGCGCAAAGACCTTGGAAGCGGGCTCCGCGTAGATCAGAATGTCCAGAGAAGGCGCGATGAGCAGCCAGGCCACCACGTTGGCGACGATGTTGGCCAGCGCGTAAATCAGGATCTTGCCCTTGCCGAAATCACCCTCGTCCAGGGCCAGGCGCTTGGAGAACAGGCCAACCACAACGCCTACACAGGCCGAAGCGATGACCCAGCTCCACCACGGGCTGCCGCCCCAGGAAAGGTCGATCAGGGTATGGCCGATGAAGCCGATCAGGGCGCCGGCGACCGGGCCGTACATCGAAGCCAGCAGGCCCAGCACAGCGTACTGCAGGCTGATGTTGGTGTTGGGAATGCCGCTGGGGATGGCCACAAACCGGCCCAACACAAAGAAGAGGGCGGCGCCGATGCCGATGGCAACGACGGTTTTGATGCTGAACTTTTTCATGATTCACACCTCGAATTTCTGGTCCCGGCAAGGCCGCAACCTGCCGGGCACATAAAAAGCGCAGGAACGTTGCGTCCCTGCAAAAATTCACGCTTAGTATACCTTTCTATAAGGGTTTTGTCAAGAGAAGTCGAACCCTCACAGGTGCAGCCGTTTGTGCAGCTCGCTGCGCAGGGTGCGCCATTTGAAAATGACCAGCCCCAGAAAGGTGATGACGCTGGTCATCAGGCAGATGGCCCAGGCGATGGGGGAGGTGCCGCGGCGCAAGGTCAGCGCCACATAGGGCAGGATACCCAGCAGCATGTTCAGCAATAGATACACCAGGGCGTTTTCGGTGACCCGGGTGTTCACGAAGGCAAAGATGAAGTTGATCACCAGTGCGATGATGCACAGGATGGGAATGACCAGATCCAGGCTGTACCCGTGCCAGCCCAGAAACCAGTCGGAAAACAAAACCAGCAGCGAGGCGCCCACCAGAATCTGGAACAGCAGCCGGGGGGCGTTGTGCCGCCGCTTCATCAGGGTATGCAGCAAAAGCAGCACCGCGATGACGCAGGCCAGCACCATCACACTCCAGTGCAGGTGCTCCCCTTCGGTGAGGAGAAAGTCCACCGCGGCGCAGACCACGGTGCCCCCCAACAGAAAGAAGGCCACAAGTTTATACAGCAGCGAGGCCCGGCGCATCGCCGGCTCTACATGGGGAAAATAGGGGAACCCGCCCTCGCCCACCAGCGGGCTTTGGCACAGCGGGCAGTACTCCCCGCTGCCGCCCACATGAATCTTGCAATGGGGACAGCTTTTCATTTGTCATACACCTCGGTCGCGTACAGGGTGATCTCCAGCCCATCCTCGGCCAGACCGCGATACAGATTTTTCAGCACATTGGTGCCGGTGAAGGTGGAGGTGGTGCCCAGCACCAGGTCGTCGTTGTAGGAACAGACGGTGGTGAACAGCCCGTCGCAGCTGCAAAAAGCCGAAAAGCCCCGGATGTAGGGCTGCAGCGCCGGGTGCACCGTGATCCGTCCCATGTTGGAGAAGGTGGCGGTCACCTGCCGGGTTTCCAGCCAGTTGAAGAAACTGACGGTGCGGTTCTTGACAAAGAGGGGCACCGGCCGGATGCCGGGGATGTGCTCCAGCTTTTCGTAACCGTCCATCCGGGCGTGGACCCGCTCATCCGACAGCTCCAGCTTCAGCCGGGCGTCAAAGGTCCGGGCCACGGTGGCCAGATCCTCCTCCCCGGTGAAGGTGTACTCCACCCGCACACTGTTGAAAAAGTTGCGGGCGGTGGCACTGGGATAGTAGTTGCGCAGGTTGACCGGCAGGCTGATGGCGATGGGCTTGCGCCGCTCCAGCGAGGGCATCTCCCGGTAGATGGCAAAAAGCTGCGCCGCACAGAGATAGCTGGTCAGGCTGACTCCTGCCTGGTGGGCGCGGTCCAGCACCTGGCGCACCGAGAGGTGGGCCTCAAAGAACTGGGCCTGGTCATAGGGCAGTTTGGTGCCGTGGAGGCGGTAGGTGCGCCTGGCCTTTTCGGTGGTGGGGCGGGTGCCGGTGTAGAACTTTTCAAAGCTGTTCTGGGTCATGTCGGAGGCGGAGGCTCCCTCAGAGCGGGGAACATCGCCCAGGGCATCGGGGTAGAGAAGCTGCAGATAGTTGTGGACCAGAATCTTGAGAAACAGCATCCCGCCGTTGCCGTCGCTCAGGGCATGGAACATCTCCACGTTGATCCGGTTGTTGTAGTAGCTGACACGGTAGAGCAGCTCGTTTTTCACATCGGGACCGTAGATCTCGGAGCAGGGGGGCAGGTTTTCCTGCTGGACCACCGGCAGCTTGTCTGTGGATTCCAGGTAGTGCCAGAACAGCCCCCGATGCAGGGTGACCTGGAAATGGGGCAGTTCCCGGGTGGTGCGGCGCAGAGCGGTGTCCAGCACGCCGGGCTGGACCGGCTCGTTCAGGGTGCAGCTCACCCGGAACACCCGGGGGTCCCGGCGGGTGTTGGTGGCCAGAAAGACCTTGGCCACATTGTCCACTTTATACCAGGTATCCGGCATGGTCACTGCCTCCTCCTCGGCACAGTTTGGGGCTGTGCAATCTCCTCCGGCGGAACCTCCGCCCACTCAAAACAAACGGTTGACAAACCGGCCGATGTTGTCCATCGCCACGGCCGCCTTATGAATCGGCATCTGCTGGAAGACATGCCAGCACTCTTCGTAGACCTCCAGGGTGGCGTAGACATTCTGCCGGTGCATCTTGTCGTACAGCAGCTCGGAGTCGGATTTCAGAATCTCGTTGGTGCCCACCTGGATCAGGGTGGGGGGCAGCCCCCGCAGATCCGCCCGCAGCGGAGAATAGCAGGGCTTGGCCCAGTCGGCATCCGGCCCGGCGTAGGCTTCCCGCACCGAATGGATGTAGTCGATGGTCAGCATGGGGTCGATGGCGGCACACTCGGTATAGGAGGGGCCGGTGGCGGTCATGTCAGTCCAGGGACTCATCAGCACCAGCCCGCGGGGCTGGCGGCGGCCCTGCTCCTTCAGATGCAGGGCTAACTCCAGGGCCAGGTTACCGCCGGCTGAATCCCCGGCCACAATGATGTCCCGGGCACCGTAGCCCATATACATCAGATAATCCCAGGCGGTCAGTGCGTCCTGGATGGCGGCAGGGTAGGGGTGCTCGGGGGCCAGGCGGTACTCAAAACTCAGCACATCCGAGCCCACGCAGATGGCCAGTTTGCTGGCCAGAATCCGGGCATACCCCAGCTGGCCGCAGGCGTATCCACCACCGTGGCAGTAGAGCACCGCCCGGTTGCGGTCATGGCCGTGGTCCACGCTGATCCACTCGGCGGGCACCTTGCCGGACAGGATCAGGCTGTCGGTGCGGATGCCCAGGGTGGGGGTGACCAGACGGCTGAACAGCTCCTGCCCGGCGCGCTGGCGTTCCAGATTGTCCGGCGCGCTGGCCACACTGTGAACCGCCTTGATGGCCTTCATCATGGGGCCCAGCTGTTCGGTCTTTTCGGCGTTGAGCCGCTTGCGGCGGGCGTCCCGCAGATGGCGGCGGTTGAAGGTCTTCTCGTTGGGCATGTGGGTGTCCTTTCGGGTGTGGAAAAAACTCAGACAAGCAGCAGCAAGGTGCCGGCCAGCAGCAACAGCAGACCGGCCGTCCCCTTGCGGGACAGGCGTTCCCCAAACACCAGGAAGGAGAACACCACGGTCAGCAGGATGGAAAGACGGTCGATGGGGGCGGCCAGGGAGGCGTCAATCAGCTGCAGTGCCCGGTTCTGGCACAGCCAGCTTCCGCCGGTGGCCAGGCCGGACAGCACCAGAAAGATCCAGCCCTTTGGGGAAATAGCCCGGACCTCGGGGCCGATGTCCCGCCCGCAGGTCAGCAGCGCCATGCCCCAGGCCATCACCAGCACCACAGCGGTGCGGATGGCGGTGCCCAGGGTGGAATCCACCCCCACAAGACCGATCTTGGTCAGGATGGAGGTCAGGCTGGCAAACAGGGCGCTGCCGGCCGCATAGAAAAACCATCCACTGCCCGCCTCGCTGCGGTGGGTGGGAACATGTTCAATCATCAACAGGGTGCCCGCCCCGATGAGCAGAATGCAGAAACACTTTTGTAAGGTCAGGGCCTCGCCCAGCAGCGGGGCGGCCAACAGCATGGTCAGGACGGTGCTGGATTTGTCCACCGGGGCAACCTTGTTCACATCCCCGATCTGAAGGGCGCGGAAGTAGCACAGCCAGCTCCCGCCGGTGGCCAGGCCGGACAAAATCAGAAACAGCCAGTTTCCGGCATTGATCTGCCCCAGCCCGCTCTGTCCGCCGGACAGCAAAACCATCCCGCAGGCACAGACCAGCACCACAATGGTGCGCAGGGCGGTGGCCAGGCTGGAATCAATGCTGCGGTAGCCCAGTTTGGCCAGGATGGCCACCGCACCTGCAAAAGCTGCACCGGCAAAAGCCAGCAAAATGCCAAGGGTCGTTTGCGCCATGGCAGATCGCCTTCTCTCAAAAACTTCCCGGGCGGGGATAAAACATCCTTGCTTTGGGGGATAGTATATTATACGTCATCGGGCGGACTTTGTCCATCAAAGGGGGTTACACCGGTCCCAGCCCCAGATCCCGCAGGATGTCGGCCCGGGTTTCCAGCGCCAGGGTGGCAATGCGGCGAATCCGGTCATGGCTCATATAGGGGGCCAGCCCGCTGATGGAAAAGGCACTGTCCGCCTTGCCTCTCGGCCCGGGGATAGCCACCGCCACGCACCGCACCCCCAGCTCATTCTCCTCATCGTCGATGGCGTAGCCGCACTGGCGCACCTCCTCCAGCTGGGCACACAGGGCATCGTCATCCACAATGGTGCGGGAGGTCAGCTTTTTCAGCACCGATTTGTGCAGCACCTCCCGCACCTCTTCCGGCGGCAGGGTGGCCAGGATGGCCTTGCCCACCCCGGTGCAGTAGAGCGGGCTGCGTAGCCCCACCCGGCTGGACATCCGCATGGGGCCGCTCTCTGTCTTATAAATGTAGACAATATCCTGGGCGTCCCGGATGACCAGATGGACAGCCTCGCCGGTGCGCTGGGCCAGCCGCTCCAGATGCACCTTGGCCACGCTCATCACATCCATGCTGTTGACGATGCCGGAGGAGATCTCAAACATCTTCAAGGTCAGCCGGTACTTGCCACTGACCCCGTCCTGCATGGCATAACCCAGGGCCACCAGGCTGCCCAGCAGCCGGTGGGTGGTACTCTTGGCCAGATTGGCCTCCCCGGCCAGCTGCTGCAGGCTGGCTCCCGCCGGATGGGTGGCCAGAACCTCGATCAGATGGAAGATCCGGGCCACACTCTGGACACCACCCTGTTCGGCGATGCTGCTTTTGGATTGCGGGTCCATCTGTGTTGCTCCTTTCCAAAATTAACAAAAAATTCGTAATTTCACAAAATAACCACATTGCGGTCAATCGTTCCGTATTGTGGAATAAAGTATACCAGCAAAACCACTTTTTCGCAAGTCCTATGCCGCGTGGCGGAACAGGGGCAAAAACTGCAAAATTCCCATGGTTTCGGGGAAGGACGGGGGGCGATTGACGCGGCCAGACAAGCTTTGTATAATAAACTCAGCCAGATGCGGAACGCTGTTTCGCAGTATGGAATGGGTAAACCAAAACCTTACAATTGCATTGAAGTATGAAGGAGAATGTGCTATGAATCCTGTTATTCAGCGCGTATATGAGATCGGTATTATCCCGGTCATCGCTTTCAACAGCGTTGACGAGGCTGTGCCGCTTTGCAAGGCCCTGGTTGCCGGCGGGCTGCCGGCCGCCGAGGTGACCTTCCGCACCGCCTGTGCGGAGGACTGCATCAAGAAAATCCATGCCGAAGTGCCCGAAATGCTGCTGGGCGCCGGCACTGTCCTGACCACCGATCAGGCTGACCGCGCCATGGCTGCGGGTGCCTCCTTCATCGTTGCCCCGGGCTTTGACCCCAACGTCACCAAGCACGTCATGGACAAGGGCGGCCTGATGATGCCCGGTACCTCCACCCCCGGCGAGATGCAGCAGGCGATGAACCTGGGCTGCGAGGCCATCAAGTTCTTCCCCGCCGAGGCCAACGGCGGCGTTGCCATGCTCAAGAACATCGGCGGCGCCCTCAAGACCGCCAAGTGGATGTGTACCGGCGGCATCAACGCCAAGAACGTCACCGAGTACCTGGCCAATGACCAGATCTTTGCCGTGGGCGGCACCTGGATGTGCAAGAGCGACAAGATCAAGGCCGGCGCCTGGGATGAAATCACCGCCATGTGCAAAGAGGCTGTTGACGTGATGCTGGGCCTGGAGCTGGGCCACATCGGCATCAACTGCGCCGACGACAAGGAGGCCATGGCCACCGCCGAGCTGCTGGGCAGCCTGCTGAACATGAAGGTCGCTCCCGGCAACAGCAGCATCTTTGTGGGCAAGAAGGAATTTGAAATCATGAAGAAGCCCGGCCGCGGCACCCATGGCCACATTGCCATCAAGTGCAACAACGTGGATCGTGCTGTCTACCATCTGGGCCTGCGCGGCGTCAAGTTCGACATGTCCAGCATGGTCAACAAGAACGGCAAGAACATCTCCGTCTATATGGCCGACGAGATTGGCGGCTTTGCCATCCACCTGGTCCAGAAATAATCTGCCTCAGAAAAGCTGAGCAACAATTCATCAATCAAGTGAAGGAGTTCTATTCATGAAAGTCGTTACTTTTGGCGAACTGATGGTCCGTCTGCAGCCCTACAACTACGAGCGCTTTGTCCAGGCCGATCACCTGGAGTTCACCTTCGGCGGCGGCGAAGCCAACGTCGCGGTGTCCCTGGCCAACTACGGCGTTGACGCCGTCTACGTGACCAAGCTGCCGGCCCATGCCATCGGCCAGGCCGCTGTCAACAGCCTGCGCCGCTACGGTGTGGACACCAGCAAGATCGTCCGCGGCGGCGACCGCGTCGGCATCTACTACAACGAGAAGGGCGCTTCTCAGCGTGGTTCCGTCTGCATCTATGACCGTGCCCACAGCGCCATCCAGGAAGCCACCACCGCCGATTTTGACTGGGATGCCATCTTCGAGGGTGTGGATTGGTTCCACTTCACCGGCATCACCCCGGCCCTGGGCCCCAATGTGGTGGACATCTGCCGCGAAGCCTGCAAGGCTGCCAAGGCCCATGGCGTCAAGATCAGCTGCGACCTGAACTACCGCGGCAAGCTGTGGACCCGTGAGCAGGCCCGCGCTGCCATGACCGACCTGTGCCAGTATGTGGACGTCTGCATCTCCAACGAGGAGGATGCCAAGGACGTCTTCGGTATCGAGGCTGAGGCCACCGACATCTACGCCGGCGAGATCAACCGCGAGGGCTACAAGAGCGTTGCCAAGCAGCTGGCCGACAAGTTCGGCTTCGAGAAGGTTGCCATCACCCTGCGTGAGTCCCATTCTGCCTTCGACAACGGCTGGAGCGCCATGCTCTACGACGTTGCCTCCAATGAGTACTGCTTCAGCAAGAAGTACGACCTGCACATCGTGGACCGCGTGGGCGGCGGCGATTCCTTCGGCGGCGGCCTGATCTACGCCCTGCTGTCCGGCAAGGACACCCAGAGCGCTGTGGAGTTCGCTGTTGCTGCTTCCGCTCTGAAGCACAGCATCGAGGGTGATTACAACATGGTCACTGTTTCCGAAGTCGAGAAGCTCGCCGGCGGCGACGGTTCCGGCCGCATCCAGCGCTAAGCCAACTTCCCGTTTTTACGGTTTACCCTTCCAAGAAAAGAACGTCAGTCCACCGGCTGGCGTTCTTTTTTTCTCGGATTGTAAACCGAAAACATCAAAATAGTTGACAATGGAAAGGCCGCCGGCGTATACTGGAACAACACAGAAAGGGGGCAGCAGGATGGCGGTAAAAGACCAGGTACTGGCGGTGCTGGCGTTGGCCGAGGGGCAGTTTGTCTCGGGGCAGGAGCTGGCCCGGCAGCTGGGGGTCAGCCGTGCGGCGGTGTGGAAGGCCATTCAGGCCCTGCGCGCCGAGGGCTGCCCCATCGATGCAGTCACCAACCGGGGCTATGCCCTTAGCCGGGAGGCGGATTTGCTGACCGAAACTGCCATCCGCGCTGCCTCGCCCGCGGATCTGCCTCTGAATATTCAGGTGGAGGACCGTCTACCCGGCACCAATGCAGAGCTGCGCCGCAGGGCGGAACAGGGGGCACCGGAGGGCACCGTGCTGGTGGCCCGCAGCCAGACCGCAGGCCGAGGACGGAGTGGCCGGGAATTTTTCTCTCCGGAAGGCTCCGGGCTTTATCTCAGCGTTCTGCTGCGGCCCAAGCTCACGGCGGCTCAGAGCACGTTGTTGACGGCCATGGCTGCGGTGGCTGCGGCCCGGGCGGCCGAAGCGATCAGCGGACAGGAAATCCGCATCAAGTGGGTCAACGATCTCTGGCGGGGGGAGAAAAAGGTCTGCGGCATCCTCACCGAGGCCGCGCTGGACCTGGAGAGCGGCGGTCTGCAATATGCCGTGCTGGGGCTGGGGGTCAACCTCACCGAGCCGGAAGGGGGCTGGCCGCCTTCTCTGCAGGGGATTGCTGGGCCGCTCTTTGATGCCCCACCGCCGCCCGGGACCCGGGCAAGGCTGGCTGCGGCGTTTTTGCAGCAGTTTTTTGCCCTTTACCGGGCCTTTGATCCGGCAGACTTCCTGCCCGAATACCGCCGTCGCCAGCTGCTGCTGGGCCGGCCGGTGGAACTGCTGCTGCCGGGGCGCCCACCCCAGCCTGCCTGGGCGGTGGACATTGATCGGCAAGCTCGGCTGGTGGTCCGGCTTCCGGACGGCAGCACCCAGACCCTTTCGGCAGGGGAGGTCCGTGCCCGCCCCCTAGAAGAGGAAAAAATCAAGGAAAATGAGGTGGATTTGTGATGAAAACCCTTTCCCATTCCCGTCTGCGTCAGATGGTGCTCTGCGCTCTGTTCGCTGCGCTGACCGCTGTCTGCAGCCAGATTGCGGTCCCCATGCCCTGGGGAGTCCCGGTCAACCTGGCGCTCTTCAGCGCCTATCTGGCCGGCAGTCTGCTGGGACCGCTGTGGGGCACCGTCAGCCAGGTGGTTTACCTGGCGCTGGCCCTCATCGGGATTCCTGTGATGGCGGGCTTTGCGGGGGGACCCGGCGCCCTCTTCAACAAGACTGGCGGGTATGTGCTGGGCTATGTGGTGGCCGCTCTGCTGGTGGGTGCGGTGCAGGGGATGCTGGGCCGCGGCTTCTGGCGGCTGTGCGGAGCCATGGTGGTGGGCGCCTTTGGGTGCTATGCCCTGGGAACCCTCTGGTTCATGGTGGTCACCGGCACCGGGCTGTGGCAAAGCCTGGTCTGGTGTGTGCTGCCCTACCTGCCGGGGGATGCCATCAAGATCGCCCTGGCGGCAGGGCTGACCATGCGGCTGAACCGGCAGTTCCCGTTGAAAAAACACAGATAAACCAAACCGCAGCGGCCCTTTCAGACCGGCCCTTTCAGACCGCTGCGGTTTTTTATTGTTCAATTTCCCGCACGATGCCGGCCAGATCCTGCAGCAGATCGTGGGGCAGCATGGTCATCATGCTGCTGCGGGCAGCACAGCGGTCGGCGGCGGCACCGTGGAGCCAGACCGCACAGGCGGCTGCCTCGTAGGCGGGCAGACCCTGGGCCATCAGGGCGGCCAGCATCCCGGCCAGCACGTCCCCGCTGCCCCCGCGGGAAAGACCCGGGTTGCCGGTGTGGTTGATATAGAGCCGGCCGTCGGGGGCGGCAATCAGGGTGCCGCTGCCCTTGAGCACCACCACACAGCCCCGGTCCTGGGCACACTGCCGGGCCGCATTTTCCCGGTCAGCCTGAACCTCGGCCACGGTGCAGCCCAGCAGTCGGGCCATCTCCCCGGGGTGCGGGGTCAGCACAGTCTGGGCTGGCAGCCGGGGAGAACAGCCGGCGGCCAGGGCATTGAGGGCATCGGCGTCCAGCACCGCGGCGGGCCAGTCCTGTTCCAGCACCGCTTCCAGCAGGAAACCGGCACCGGCCCCCAGACCGGGCCCGACCAGCAACACACTGCGGGGGCCCACCAAAGGCCCGCACAGCCGGGCGGCGTCCTGGGGCGCAGCGCAGCCTTCCGGCCCGGCAGCGCAGGGGAGGGCGCAGCACTCGGGGGTGCGGGTCAGCACCAGCTGCAGCACCGGTTCCACGCTGGCCAGATAGACCAGCCCTGCCCCGGTGCGCAGGGCCCCCTCCACACAGAGGGCGGCGGCGCCGCGGTAGGCCAGACTGCCGGCCAGAGCTACCACCTTGCCGAAACTGCCCTTGTTGGCATCGCTGTGCCGGCGGGGAAGCTGGCGCAGCACCCATTCACGCGTGATCTCCATGAGAACCCCTCCCTTTTTCTTGACGGATGCGGTATAATAAACTTGTAAAGTTGTTTGTTACTTTACTCTTATTATAAAACAAACGATTTTAAAGGGAAAGGGGCGATTTGTCATGATTCCGGAACTGGAAAAGATGATTGAGAAGAGCAGCAATCTGGTTTTCTTTGGCGGAGCAGGCGTTTCCACCGAGAGCGGCATCCCGGATTTTCGCAGTGTGGATGGCCTGTACCATCAGAAATTTGCCTATCCGCCCGAGGTAATGCTCTCCCACAGCTTCTTTGTCTCCCATACCGCTGAGTTCTTTGACTTCTACCGTCAAAAGCTCATCGTCCATGGGGCCAAGCCCAATCCCGCTCATCTGCGCCTCGCCCACCTGGAGCAGCAGGGAAAGTGTAAGGCGGTGGTCACCCAGAACATTGACGGCCTGCATCAGGCGGCGGGCAGCCGCAAGGTGTTTGAGCTGCACGGTTCCACCCTGCGCAATTTCTGCACCCATTGTGGCAAGTTCTACCCCGTCAGCTTCATCGAGGAAGCGGCGGGGCAGGGGGACGGTGTTCCCCGCTGTACCGAGTGCGGCGGGATTGTCAAGCCGGATGTGGTACTCTATGAGGAGGGGCTGGACGAGGCCACCCTGGAAGGGGCTGTCCGGGCCATCCAGGCCGCCGATCTGCTGATTGTGGGCGGCACCAGCCTGGCGGTGTATCCCGCTGCCGGTCTGCTGCGCTATTTCCGGGGAGACAATCTGGTGGTCATCAACAAACAGCCCACCCCCGCCGATTCCATGGCGACTTTGGTCTCCCATCTGCCCATCGGGCAGGCGCTGGGGGAGGCAACCCCGGCGGAATAAAGGGGCGCCAAAATCTTTTTTGTTGTTTTTTGCAAATTTACACAAAAAGCATTGCTTTTGTTTGTCTGGGTCTGTTATGATAGCATAGATGGGGTTTGGAAACGAGTGAATGATCCAAGGAGGTCTGGAAATGTCGAGTCTACTTACGGATTTTACCAAAAAACGCGAATTTCTGGTCTGCATGGATTCGGACGGCTGTGTCATGGATACGGTGCGGATCAAGCATTGCACCGTCTTTTGCCCGGAGCTGATCCGGGTGTTTGCCCTGGAGGACGAGGCCGATTACATCACCACTGCCTGGGAGGAGATCAACCTGTTGGGAATCACCCGCGGAATCTCCCGGTTTGAGAGCGTGGTGCTGGTGCTGGAACGGCTGAAAAACCACGGGGTGGAGGTGCCGGGCAGCGATGACATTGCCGCCTGGGTCAGCACCGCCAGTGAGTTGAGCACCACCAGCCTGCAGCAGGAAATCCTGCGCACCGGCAGCCTGGCACTGCGCAAATTGCAGGAGTGGAACAGCGCCTGCAACCGGCGGATTCAGGCGCTGGAGCCCACCTTTGAACCCTTCCCCGGTGTGGAAACCAGTCTGCGGCAGCTGCATGCCGTGGCCGACGTGGCGGTGGTCTCGGCTGCCAACGAGTCGGCCATTGCCAGCGAGTGGAACCGCTATGGGCTGGCCCGTCATGCCGATGTGATCTTCGGCCAGGAGGTGGGCAGCAAGGCCAACAGCATTGCCACCATGCTGGCCTGCGGCTATGAGAGCCGCAAGGTTATGATGGTGGGGGATGCCATGGGCGACGCCCAGGCCGCTGCCGCCAACGGGGTGGCCTTTGTGCCCATTCTGCCGGGCAAGGAGGCCGAGAGCTGGCGCCGCCTGCAGGAAGAGGCGCTGCCCAAACTGCTGCACGGCACCTTCCACGCCGAATACCAGAACCAGCTGCTGGCGGCGCTGCGCAGCGCTTTGCACGGCTGATCCCAAAACAACGAACCGGTTGCTGTCTGCCTTTTCAGGGCGGGTAGCAGCCGGTTTTTGGTTGCCGCCCGGTTTCGCGCGATTTATACATCCGGCATCGCATACAATGAAGATGACAAAATATCCGCCCCGGCCTGGTTCGGAACGGGGCGGCAGGGGGGAAATGCGATGCTAATGCAAGTAACCGAAACAACCACCAGGATGTTTGACCCGCGGCCGCTGCGGCAGTCCGATGCCGATGCGGTGGGCCGCCTTGTGGGCGGCCGTACATTGCCCCATGCGCCGGCCCTGGGGGCGTTACTCCAGAATGGCCAGGTATTGGGGGATTATGCCGGAAGCGGGGAACTGCAGGCTGCCACGGCACTTTTACCGCTCAACGGCCAGACAACCCTGGCCTGCAGCCTGCGCGCCGCCGGTTTTGGCGCCGATGGCCAGGGGGCGGTGTTCACTCCACTTTGCCTGGCGCCCGGCTACGGGGAAACCCGCCGCTTTCTGCGGATGGCGCTGCGCTGGGCGTCGGGGCAGTATGCCAGCTACCACCTTTGGGCCACCCTGCCCTTTGACCCGGCACAGCCCATGGCGGGGGAGGAACTCTGTGCCCAGTATCTGGCGGCCGGGCTGAACCTGCGGGGCCTGCGTGCCATGGACGGTGTGGCGCGGATGCTGGTCTTTTCGGCGGCACCGCTGCCCCGGTGGGAGGAACCCACCCGTCGGATTGCGCTGGCGGACCCGGCTCTGTCCCGTTTCCTGGAGCGGGGCTATGCAGCCTCGGAGTTTGGCTGGGACCGCGCAGGGCTGGTGCTGGAACTGCGCCCGGAAGATGGCCGCAGCCGGCCCAAAACCCAATGAAAACACCAAAAGAGGGATCCTCCCGGCCGGGAGGATCCCTCTTTGCGATTGAGATTATTCGGAACGGATGATGCCGCTGTCCCGGATGGCCTGGACCGCCTGGGCAATCCGCTCCTCCGGCATGGTCAGGGCAAAGCGGACATAGCCCTCGCCGGAAGGCCCGAAGCTGGAACCCGGGGTGCAGATGACACCGGCCTTCTCGATCAGCTCCAGGCAGAAGTCCATGCTGTTGGTGTAGCCCGCCGGCAGCGGCGCCCAGACAAACATGCTGCCGTGGCTGTCAGGGACATCCCAGCCGATGCTGCGCAGGCCGCCGCACAGGGCGTCCCGGCGGGACTGGTAAACCCGGCACTGGGCCTTGACCCCCTCCAGCGGGCCGGTCATGGCGGCGATGGCGGCCTTCTGGATGGGAATGAACATGCCAAAGTCGATCTGGGTGCGCAACTTTTTGCAGGCGGCGATCACATCGGGGCGGCCCACCATAAAGCTGATCCGGGCACCGGTGACGTTGAAGCTCTTGCTCAGCGAGAAAAACTCCACCGCCACATCCTTGGCCCCCGGGGTGTTGAAGACGCTGCCGCCCACGGCACCGTCAAAGATGATGTCGCTGTAAGCGTTGTCGTGGACCAGCAGGATGTCGTAGCGGCGGCAGAAATCCACGATCTCAGCGTACAGGGCAGGGGTGCCCACGCTGCCCACCGGGTTGGCCGGCAGCGAGACCAGCATGTACTTGGCCTTGCGGGCAACCTCCTCGGGAATTTCCGCCACATTGGGCAGAAAGTTGTTTTCCTTGGTCAGATGGTAGTAGTAGGGAACCGCGCCCCCCAGCAGCGAGCCGGTCATGAAAACGGGGTAGCAGGGATCGGGCAGAAGCACCGTGTCCCCGTCGTTGCACAGGGCCAGTCCCAGATGACCGATGCCGTCCTGGCTGCCGGAAAAACTCATAACCATCTCGTGGGTGATGCCCTCTACCCCGAAACGGCGGTGGTAATACTGGCAGACGGCATCCAGCATCTCGGGCAGATCCCGCAGCGAATACTTCCAGTTCTCGTCGTCCTGGGCAGCGTCCAGAAGCGCCTGCTTGATGTGGGGCGGCGTCGGAAAGTCCGGCGTGCCCACTGAAAGGTTGAACAGCTTTTTGCCCTGCTCTTCCAGAGCTACCTTTTTATCGTTCAGCGCCGCAAAAATTTCGGGACCGAACAGATCCAATCGTTTGGAAAACTCCATTCCCCAAATGCACCTCTTTGTTACAACGTTCGATATCTTTCCCATTTTAGCAGGTCGTGCCGGGATGTGCAAGGGCCCCCGCCCTTGCAACCATCGGTCCTGCGTGCTACAATGGCTTCATTGCAAGAAAAAGGGGAGAGAAGGATGGACAAACGCAACCGTCCGGCGTTGGGCTTTCTGCTGGCGGGGCTGGGGGTGGCCGGCCGTGCCCTGCTGGCCGTTCCCGAAGGGGTCTCAATGTTTGAAACGACCCTCACCGTACTGATCCTGGTGGGCTGCCTGGTGTTGGGGCGCAAGGGCCTGCCCGCTTTGGGCTGCATTACGGTGGGGCTGGTGTTGGAGCTGCTGCTCTGCGGCAGCCAGGTGCAGATTGGCGGCCTCTGGGTCTGGGGTGCGCCGCTGCTCCGTCTGGTGGACCTGTGGCTGATGACAGGCTGTGCCACCCTGCTGTTGCGTCAGGCTGCCGACATGGCCCCGGCCCTTGCCCGGTCTGCCCGGCGGATGCCGGTGGCAGCGGCTGTGCTGCTGGGGCTCTTTAGTGCCGCCCAGATCGGGGCGCTGCTCCAACCCCAGACAGCACTCTTCCAGACCGCGGTGGCGGTGCTGTTTGTGGTTTACTCCCTCGGGATGCTCTGGTTTACCATCCTGATGATCCGTGCCTACAATGCGCTGCGGATCAAACCCGACCGTCGGCGTACTCTCTGACAATACAAAAGTCCCGCCCGGGAAAGCCCGGACGGGACTTTTTGTTATCAGACGGTTTCGAGAAGGATCTCTTCCATGGGGCGTTTGGGAACACAGTAGTCCCGGGCCTCATCCAGATAATATTTGACATCCCCGTCCTGCATCTCCACCACCCGGCTCTTGTGGGTGGGATAGCCGAAGGCCACCACACTGTGCAGCCGCAGGCTGTCACCCAGATGCAGCAGCTCCTTGATGGCGGGGCGGTCGATGGCCCCCATGATGCAGCTGCCCACCCCGTGGGACCAGGCTACGGCGGTCATGCTGCCCAGGGCCAGGCCGGCATCGGTGTCGTTGGCGCCGGGCAGACTCTCGTCTTGGCAGACCGCCACAAAGAGTACCGGCTGTTCCCCGACCTTGGGGGTGCCCTGCTCGGGAGGCAGGTAGGCCGCCCAGTGCACCAGGGCGTTCATTTTGGCCACCATCTCGGGGCTTTGGACCACCGCATATTTCAGGGTCTGGCGGTTGGCGCCGCAGCTGGCGATCCGGGCCGCCTCCAAAATCTCCCGCACCACATTCTCTTCCACCGGCCGCTGTTCAAACCGCCGGTAGGTGCGGCGGCTGCGCAAAAATTCCAGCATCTCCATCGGGAAACACATCCTTTCGTTTTTTCCATTATACCGCGGCGGCAATCAGGAATCAACGACGGTCTTGGTTTTGCCGATGCCCACCGAGGCGGCGGTCAGCTTTTTCCAGGTGTTGCAGCCGCAGATGCCGTCGGCGGTCAGCCCGAAACTGCGCTGGGCCGCCTTGACGGCGTTTTCGGTGTTGCTGCCAAAGATGCCATCCAGCCCGCCGGCACTGTACCCCAGGGCGTTCAGGGCGTCCTGCAGCACCAGCACATAGGTGCTGCGGCTGCCCTTGCGGACGGTGGGATAGCCCGAGGTGGTGCCGGAACAGGCAGGGGTGCCGTAGCGCCGGTCAAAGTGGACCCAGGTGGGGGTCATGGAGAGAGGCTCCACATAGCCCCAGGCCTTGGTGGCCATAGCGGCGTTGTAGATGCGTTTGCGGATGGAACTGGAGGTGCCCTGCCCCACGTCGAAGGCCACCCCGGCGTAGTGCTGGCTGGCGGTACCGTGACCGCCCTCCCAGATCCGCTTGAAGGCGTAGCCCACCGGGATGCCGGCGCCGTAGCTGCGGCGGGTCAGATTCCAGGCTTCCATGGCGGCGGTGGTGGTCCAGAGCACATTGGAGCCGGAGGAACCCCGGAACTCCCGCACCCGCAGGGTGTTGTTGTAGCTGTAAGGCATGGGATCGTTTTCGCTGAGGTTGTAGCTCAAAAAACGGTTGTTGTAGGCGTCATAGATCAAAATTTTAGCCATTGTCTCCCACCTCCGTGTCGGTGATAAAGGGTTCGGCGGCATTGCGCAGGCTTTCCCAGGTGGCGTCGTCCACCAACCCCAGCGGGGTCAGCCCGGCGGCAATCTGGTATTGCTCCAGCACCTGGGTGGTGGCCGCGTCCAGCGTTCCGGTCTCGGCCACGAAATCCGACCCGCAGTAGACGGTGCCCAGTGCGTTGAGCCAGCGCTGGACCTGGAGCACGGCCGGACCGGCCGAACCCTGGGTCAGGGCGTAGCCGGGCCAGACGCCCTCCGGCTGTGGGGCGGCCGCAGCCGGGGTGACGGTGTAGAGGGCGGAAGCCGCAGCGGTAAAGGTGTTCCAATCGCTGGGGGAGACCTTCCCGGTGATGGGCAGGCCAAAGAGCCGCTGGGCCGCCTTGACGCTGTTTTCCAGGGCGGTATCGTAGGTGGGTCCCACCGTCACCGGCGGCAGATCCGGCAGCCACTGGCCCAAGAAGGCCATGAGGCGGCTGAGGAGGAGCACCTCTTCGCCGCTGTCGCCGGGCGCCAACGTGACGGTAGGCGCGGGCAGCGCGGCCAGTGTCGCCACTGGGCCGCTGGCGGAGGACTGGGTGGCGGCGGTGTAGATGCTCTTCCAGGTCACCGGCCCCACCACCCCGTCGGCGGTCAGCCCGGCGTGGTTCTGCCAGGCGATGACGGCGGTGCGGGTGGCCGCGCCGAAGATGTCGTCCACCTTCACCGAGGGAATGTCGCTGTAATAGGCGGAAAGCAGCCGCAGATAATATTGCAGGGCCCGCACCGCGGTGCCGCTGCTGCCCTCCCGCAGGGTGGTGGTGAACTGGCCGGGGGCCACATCGGGGTCCACAATGCCGTTGGCCACCGCCAGGGCAACCTCCCGCAGCTTGTTCCAGGTAGTCCGTCCCACAATGCCGTCGGCAGTCAGCCCGAAGTACTGCTGGAAGGCGGTGACCGCGTTGACGGTGGCACTGCCGTAGCTTCCGTCCACCGTCACGCTGCTCAGGGCGCTGTAATTGTCGGCGGCCATCCGCAGCCAGAACTGCACCAGCCGTACCTCGTTGCCCTTGCTGCCGCTGCGCAATGCGGTGCCGGGATAGGCGGTGCCGCCCACATCACTCTGGGCGCTGACCCAAGCGGCATAGAGTGCCTCCCAGGTGGCCTGCCCCACCACCCCGTCGGCGGTCAGATTGTACTCCCGCTGGAAGGCCTTGACGGCGTTTTCGGTGGCGGCGCCGAAACTGCCATCCACCGAGATGGTGGGCAGGGAGCTGTCAAACTGGGCCAGGCTGGACAACCAGAACTGCACCTGCTCCACATCCCGTCCGCTGGACCCCCGCCGCAGCACCACGCCAGGCCAGGCCCCGGCACTTTCCGAACCGGAGAAATCCTCTCCTTCGCTGGTCAGCTGGGCCAGGTTCTTGACACTTACGTAGATATATGTTAATTGCACAAAATACAAGATATCGATTTAACGTCGGTTTGGGCCGAATGAAGGGTAATCCATTGGGTGACCGAAAGTACATAGTGGACGTACATCTTAACGTTACAACGTGAAAAAAGCAGGGCAGCATGGCTGAAAAACCACGCTGCCCTGCTTTTTTGTTGTTTGACTTCCGGTTAATTATTGTGCCTCCTGATTGAAATACGGGCACCATTGTTCCTCGGGGAAAGGAAAGGTCTAACGGGAGCGTATCAAGAAAGGATACGCCATGAAATTGAATGAAAAAATACGACGGAAGAAGGTAGGTCTGACACAGGAGCAGGTGACCAATAGCAGTTTCCTGCGGTCAAAACTAGGCTGGTTCATCTATAAACGATCCGCTATCTTATGTGGAATTGATTTAGAATGGAAATCCGGAAGAAGACATGCTAACCGTAATGCGACATTCCACAGTTAGATTTCGACTAATAAGCAGAGCCGTCAGAGACCCATCTATGAGATGTTGCTTCTGGCGGCTTTTTACATTTTGTCAATCAAAGCAAATACTACAGCTTGTTGCTCTTCATTCAATCTCGACCATCGTTCCAAGAGTTTCCTTTGTGAATCAGTCAGAGAAACCGGTGAACCTTCTTCTGCAAATAGCTGAGAAAGCGTGATACCAAAAGCCGTGCAGATTTTTTCCAATGACGGGATGGTGGGAACCATATTTTTGCGGTACCACGAGGAGATCGTGGATTGAGGCAAACCAGAGCGTTCTGCAAGCTGATACTCCGTCCAGCCCCGCTCCTCTCGATATACGGTTATGGCAGAAAGGATATCCTTCACTTGCATCACCTCTTTGCTTATATTCTTCGTAAATTATACTTGTGTTTGTCGTTGCCTTTTAATAATTTTAATCGTATAATTTTAACGATATAAACAACTATGGAGAGTTGATTGCAATGAGCAGGAAGAGTTGTTTTTTTATTGGACATAGAGAAACATCGGAAGAAATTTATCCATCACTTTACGCCGCTGTTGAAGCTCATATAATCCACTATGGTGTTACTGAATTTATTGTTGGCCGTTATGGAGGTTTTGACAGTCTTGCGGCAAAAGCTGTAAAAACCGCAAAACAAAACTATCCAGAAGTCAAACTGACCTTATTGGTACCTTACCATCCAGCAGAGCGTTCTATTCCTGTACCAGATTGGTTTGATAGTACCTACTATCCTCCAGGCATGGAAAGCGTACCCCGAAAGATTGCCATTGTTCGGGCAAATCGGTATGTGGTCGATCATGCTGATTTCCTCATTGCCTATGCTTGGCACCCCGCCAGCAATGCAAAAGATCTTCTCGAATATGCAAAGAAGAGGGAGCGCAAGGGGCTAATCCATGTAACAGTCTTACCACATAGTGATTTCAAGTATGTTAATTGAATAAAATACAAGATATCGATTCAACGTCGGTTTAGACCGAATGAAGGGTAATCCGACGTGCGACAGGCAGTACATAGTAAACGTATATATTAATGCTGCAACGTGAAAAAAAGGTGTGACATGGCTGATAAACCATATCGCACTACTTTTTTGCTGTTTGACTTCCGGTTAATTCTTGTGAATTCGATTGATGTACAGCTCAATTGTTTCTCGGGAAAAGAAACGGTCTAATGTGAGCAGTCACAAAAAGGGATAAGCCATGAAATTGAACGAACAAATCCGGGAAAATCGGAATAAGGTAAGCCTGACACAGGAGCAGGTGGCGAATTACTTTGGTGTGTCTACCCCGATAGTCAATAAGTGGGAAAGTGAAGTTTTTCAAAGTCAAAGTGATTATTGCAAACAATCTGCGCTTAAATCTTTTTTGTATACTCGTACTTGTGCTGTGCATGTCGAGGCGGTTGTCTTGCTTTCCAAGGGTGAAATCGACTCGAAGAGAGTGCGTGTGGAGTTCTCATTGGAGGATATGGATATGTCCGTGTTCCAGAAGGGCGCGACCTATGAGCAGATTAAAGCGTATGTGCTGGAACATACCGGTCTGAAGGTATCTTCCCTGTATATCTCCCAGGTCAAGAGGAAATGCGGTCTGGAAGTTGGTCAAAACTATAATTTGTCGAAGAAGGAAGATGCCAAAGTGCCGCAGTGTCCACCGGAAAAAGAAGCTGCAATTATGGAGGCACTAAAGCATTTTCAAATGCTTGAATAGGGACTTTTCTTAATTAAAGACCAACTGCT
>CALWNP010000036.1 GCA_944382835.1 uncultured Gemmiger sp. | reverse complement strand
CTGATCGGGGAGGCGAAGCCTCCCCCTTCCGAACTTTTGGCCCCCGTCCGCGGTGGGGGCCAAAAGGGGTCCAGGGTTGAAAACCCTGGTCGGGCGTCCACCGCCTCGAAACGGTGGAACTTTTTTCGGTTCCTTTTTTGGTTACAAAAAAGGAACGCCTTCGGGGGAGGACCGTCTTCGGGGTGGTCCACCCCGACAAAACCGCGAGAAGCCCCCGTCCCCCGACGGGCCTAACGGCAGCCTGCCGTCCCCCCGTCGGCCCCGGGCCGACCAAAGAAGAATCCAAAGGAGCCAGCAATGCTCACAATTGCCATCCCGCAGCTCTACTGCGGTGCGTCCGGCCAAAAGGGCGCTTATAACCGTCAGGAAGTCGGCCTGGCCCGGGCCTTCGCCTCGCTGGGGGCCCGGGCGGTGGTCCTCTACCCCGACCCCCGGCTGGAATCCCCCGAGGTGGAGGACCTGGAACCCGGGGTGCGGGTCTACTACTGCCCCGCCCGGGCGGTGGGGGTCAACGCCTTCTACCGCTCCTGGCAGATTTTGCTCCGGGAACGGGTCAGCGCCGTCCACCTCATGGGGGACAACTCCCTGGCGGTGCCGGGGCTCTACCGCTTCTGCCGGCGGCATCACATCTTCTTTTACAGCCAGCTGGGGGTACTGCGCAGCAGCTCGGAAAATCCCCTGGCCCGGATGATCAGCAACCTGCTCTGCACACGCAACCTGGCCATCTACCGCCGCACCCCTACTTACGCCAAAACCCCCGCTGTGGCCAGGGAACTGGAACAGCTGGGGGTGCACTGCGCCGGGGTCATGCCGGTGGGGCTGGACACCGCCATCATCCCCACCCTCATGGTCTCCCGGCAGGAGGCCCGGGCCGCCCTGGGGCTGGACCGCAGCAGCAACTACCTCCTCTTTGTGGGGAGGCTGGACAGCTACAAGCGGCCGCTGGACCTGGTGCCGGTGCTGGCCGCCCTGCCCGCCTCCTGGAAGGCGGTGGTCATCGGGGACGGCACCCTGGCAAAGGCTCTGGAGGACCGGCTGCGCACCGCGGGGCTGGAATCCCGCTGCCGCCGCATCCGCCGGCTGGGCAACACCGCGGTGCAGGTCTACTACCACGCCTGCGATGTCTTTCTCAACCTCAACGACCGGGAAATCTTCGGCATGAGCCTGATGGAGGCCATGTACGCCGGCTGCCCGCCGGTGGCCCGCCACGCCCCCGGCCCCGATATGCTGATTGAGGACGGGGTCAGCGGTCTGCTCACCGGCGAGGACACCGACGCCATCGCCGCCGCCGTCCAGACCGCCGCCCTGGACCCCAACCTGGGACCGGCGGCACAAAAACGGATCAACGAACACTTCTTGTGGTCCAACAGCGCCGAAACCGCCCTGGCCATGCTGGCCGGGCAGGGCGTTGGACGGCCCGGAAAGGAAGGACGATAAATGGACAACGACAACGGACTGTGGGAACTGGCCCACAATCTCTACAAGGGGCTGCGGTTTAGGTGGATCTACCGGGACCTCCATGTGCTCACCGCCGCCGAGGGCAATGATCTGATTGCCGAAAAGCTCCAGCGGGGGCTGCCCTTCCTGGTGGCCCGCTGCGGCGCCACCGAGATGCGCACCGTGGCCGAATACTACCAGAACAGCGGCCGGGAGTTCAGCGACAAGATCCGCAGCGAAATCCACAACCTGTCGGGGGTCTTTCCCACCGACAACGAGACCCTGCGCAGCTTCTGCGAATACTACCTCCACAGCATCCACGACGCCGACATCCTGGCCCTGTGGGATGTGGGGGCGGAGCGCCGGGCGGTGTCGGGCTGCTGCAACACCACCTTCACCCGGCTGCGGGCGCTGGAACCCTACTACCATCCCCAGCCCTGGAGCGCCGCCCTGGCCGGCAAACGGGTGCTGGTGGTCCATCCCTTCAAGGAGAGCATCCTGGCCCAGTACGCCCGGCGGGAGGAGCTCTTCCCCGGCACCCGGATCCTGCCGGAATTTGCCTCGCTGCGGGTGGTCCAGGCGGTGCAGGGGCTGGCCGGGCAGGAGACCGGCTACCCCAACTGGTTTGTGGCCCTCAGCGCCATGCAGAACGAGATGGACGCCGCCGACTACGACGTGGCCATCATCGGGGCGGGGGCCTACGGCCTGCCCCTGGCCGCCCACGCCCGGGCCACCGGCCACATGGCCATCCAGATGGGCGGCGCCACCCAGCTGCTCTTCGGCATCAAGGGCAAGCGGTGGGACCGCCACCCGGTGATCTCCAGGTTCTACAACGACGCCTGGGTCCGCCCCGCCCCCGGCGAACAGCCCGCCAACAGCGACAGGGTGGAGGGCGGCAGTTACTGGTAAGGAGTTTCTGGCTATGAAGATTCTGATGATCGCCAACAACCTGGGCATCCAGAGCGGGGTGCAGCGGTACGTCCAGAACCTGCTGCTCCACCTGGACCTGCGCCGGTATCGGGTGGACCTCTTTGTGGGGGACTGTCCGCCCGGCCAGGACAGCACCGGCCCCGCCCTGACGGCGGCCGGGGTGCGGATCATCCCCGGCCCCGACGACGACAAGCGCCGCATCCCGGCGCTGTGGCGGCATCTGCGCACCCATCGGGACTACGACATCATCCATTTTCACACCACCAGCAAGGTCAACGCCCTGGCCTGCCTGATGATCCGGGCCCTCTGCCCCCGGGCCAAACTCATCGTTCACAGCCATATCGTCTACCCGCCCACCACCCTGGTCTGGCGGATGGCCCACCTGCTCTACCAGGCCACGGCGGACTACTTCCTGGGCTGCGGGGTGGCGGCGGGCCGGTTTGTCTTCGGCCCCCGCATCGACCGCAAACCCAACTTTGCGGTGGCCTGCAACGCGGTGGACCGCAGCCGCTTTCACCCCGACGCCGCCGCCCGGGACCGGGTCCGGGCCGCCTACGGCATCGGGGCGGGGGAGCGGCTCTGCGGCTTTGTGGGGCGGTACAACCACCAGAAAAACCTTCTCTTTCTGCTGGAGGTCTTCGGGGCGATGGCCGCCGCCGACCCCCGCTGGCGTCTGATGCTGGTGGGGGGCGGGGAGGACCGGCCCAAGGTGGACGAAAAGATCGCCGCCCTGGGGCTGGGGGACCGGGTGATCCAGCCCGGCGTCCAGGACGACATCCCGGCCTTCATGAACGCTTTTGACCTCTTTCTGCTGCCCAGCAACTTCGAGGGCAGCCCCATCACCCTGGTGGAAGCCCAGGGCTGCGGGGTGCCCTGTCTGGCCTCCACCAATGTGCCGGACGACGGGGCGGTGACCGACCTGGTGCGGTTCCTGCCCCTGGATGCCCCGCTGTCCCAATGGGCGGCCGAGGCGGACCGGGCGGCGGTGGGCGGCGCCCATCCTGACCGCTGGGCCGAGCTGGCCGCCGCCGGCTACGAGCAGCAGACCGCCGCCGACCGGATGGCGGAACTCTACGACCGTCTGGCAGGGGGGCAGGGCCGATGATCTACGCCGAACTGACCGGGGGGCTGGGCAACCAGATGTTCCTCTACGCCTTTGCCCGGGCGCTGGGGCTGCGCTGCGGCGAGCCGGTGACCCTGCTGGACCGGCAGGACTGGCGGGACGGCGCCCCCGCCCACACCCGCTGCGGGCTGGAGGCCCTCTGCATCAGCCCCGAAGTGACCATCTGCGCCGAGCCCGGCTTTGCCAAGCACCATCTGCCGCTGCAGAACGCCGCCAAGACCCTGATGATCAAGCACGAGCAGCGCGGCGGGATGCAGAGCCAGGACTGGCGGCCCTTCGAGGCCCGGATGGCCCCGCTGCTCAACCGGCTGGGGCTGCACTTTGTCACCGAGGGCTGCATCCCCGCCCGGCGGGGGCGGTGGCCCCGGGATTTCCTGGCCTGGGGGTATTTCCAGGCCGAGGGCTATTTTGCCGACCAGGCCCCGGTGATCCGGCGGGAGCTGCGCACCCGGGGGCCGCTCTCCCCCGAGGGGGAGGAATTTGCCGATGCCATCCGGGCGTCGGCCTGTCCGGTCTGTCTTCACTGGCGGTGCGGGGACTACCGCCGGCCCGAGAACGCTGCTCTCCAGGTCTGCACCCCCGCCTACTATGCGGCGGCCTGCCGCCGGGTGGCCGAAGCGCTGTCGGGGGCGGAGATTTTCCTCTTCTCCGACGAGCCGGAGTGGGCGCTGGCCCATCTGGACCCGGCGGGGCTGCCGGTACACCCGGCGGCGGTGCATCCGGCGGCCGAGGATCTGGCCCTGATGCAGCTCTGCCATCACTTCATTCTCAGCAATTCCACCTTCAGCTGGTGGGCCCAGTATCTGGGGGACTTCTCTGGCAAACGGGTGTTTGGGCCTTGTCGGTGGTATGCCAACGGGAAGGTTTCTGCCTTGCTGGAGGAGGCCTCCTCCTGGGAGATTGTTCGGGAGGGATGACCGCCGCGGGGGCGGCTGCCTGCCGAAGTGTTGTTCCTTTTTGTGACCAAAAAGGAACCGAAAAAGTCCCACCGTTTCGACGCGGTGGACGCCCGACCAGGGTCTTTGACCCTGGACCCCTCAAGGCCCCCACCCCTGACGGGGGCCTTGAGCAAGGAAGATTTTTTTGAGAATAAAGGGCTTCGCCCTTTATAATCCTTCTCTATGGAGGAAGTGTTATGGCCGACCTTTTATTCAGCGTGATTGTGCCGGTGTACAATGTGGAAAACTATCTCTCCGCCTGCCTCAAGAGTGTGGTGGAGCAGGAGGGACCCCGGGATTGGGAGTGCATTCTGGTGGATGACGGGTCCACCGACACCAGCGGCAAAATCTGCGATTTCTTTGCCGCCGAATGTCCCGGCGTGCGGGTCATTCACCAGGCCAACCAGGGGCTGGCCGGGGCCCGCAACACCGGGGTGGAGGCCGCCCGGGGTCAGTGGATTCTCTATCTGGACAGCGACGACCTCTGGCCCGACGGGATGCTGGCGGGGCTGCGGGAGATTCTGGCGGCCCAGCCGGGGTTTGACTGGTATGTGGGGCGCTACCAAGAGCTCAACCCCGACGGCAGCATCACCGAGCCGGGGGCGGTGGAGTTTGTCCCCGGTGTGGAGGAGAGCGAGAGTTACGCCGACCGGGTGGAGCGGCTCTACCGCTGCGGCCACTGGGCGGTGTGGAAGTACTGTCTGCGCCGGTCCTTTCTGCAGCGGGCGGGCATCCGCTTCTGGCCCGAGGTCCGCTGGGCCGAGGACTACCCCTACGACCTGCTTCTGCTCAAGGCCTGCCGCCGCATCTGCTTTGTGGACCATCAGATGACTGTCTACCGGGCCAACCGGGCGGGCAGTCTGGTCAACAGCAACCTGCCCCATCACTTCGAGGGGATTCTGGCCGCCCAGCAGGGCTTTGCCCGGCTCTTTGCCGGGGCGGGGGAGGAGAACGACCTGCTGGTCTTCACCCCGGCGGAACAGGCCGAGGTCTGGCGCCGGGTGGCCAACGCCTTCTGGCCCGAGGCCCGGGCCGCCGCCGCCCGGGACCGGGAGCTGCGCCGGGCCTGCACCCCCGGGGTGGCCCGCTGCCGCCCCCTCTACGATTTCGGCGACCAGTGCCGCGGCCGCGCCGATTGGGTGGCCTTCCGCTGGATGCTCAAGCTGCTGGGCGCCCCGGCGGGGCTCTGGCTGGCCGCCCGGCTCAAAGGTTAATTTCCCAGACAGAAAGGAACGCCATGCGAACCAGTCGTACCATCGTCAACCTGCTCTACACCCTGGGCTCCAGCCTGGTGCTCATGCTGCTGGGCCTGGTCACCCGCAGCCTCTTTGTCACCAACTTCGACGCCTTCATCCCCGGCTACTCCGACACCATCGCCAGCCTCTTCACCTTCTTCTCGGTGGCCGAGTTCGGGGTGGGCAGTGTCATCTCCTACCGCCTTTACGAGCAGATCGCCGCCCGGGATGTGGAGCAGATCAGCCGGTATATGGCGCTGTACAAGTGGGCCTACCGGGTCATCGGGCTGGTCATCGGGGCCATGGCGGTGGTCTGCGTCTTCTTCCTGCCCCTGCTGGTGGTGGGAGAGGACATCGACTGGACCACCGTCTATCTGATCTATGCCCTTCAGGCCCTGTCCACCCTCTCCAGCTATTTCCTGGTCACCCGGCGGCTGCTCTACACCTGTACCCAACAGGGCTACATCTGTACCCGGATCGACCTCTTCTACAACATTGCCACCAGCCTGGCCCGCATTGCCATCGCCTTGCTCTGGCCCAACTACCTGCTCTATTTCGGGGTGACCATCCTCTTCAACACCCTGGCCAACCTGACGGTGGCGCTGCGCTACCGCAAGGACTTCCCCGAAGTCCACGAGGCCAAGGTCAGCCTGCGGGATTTCAAGGAGCTGGGGGTCTTCCACGATCTGCGGTACTATCTGGTCCACCGGCTGTCCAACACCATCTACGGCAGTTCCGACAACCTGGTCATCACCCGGATGCGGGGGGCCGAGACGGTGACCCTCACCGGCAACTATTCCACCGTCTCCACCAGCGTCACCAACGTCTGCAACAAGATCATGGACAGCTTTGCCGCCGCCATCGGCAGCATCGTCTATGATAAGGACGCCGCCGCCTCCGGCCACGACCGGGCGGTCTTCTGGAGCATGGACCTCTTCAGCTATCTCTTCGGCAGCTTTGTGGCGGTGGCTTACGCCTGCCTCTTCCAGCCCTTCATCACCCTCTGGATGGGGGACCGGTGGCTGCTGCCCATGGGGTATGTGCTGCTCTTTTCCTTCAACGAGTACATCGGCTGGAACCACCGGATGGTGGGGTCCTACCGGGCGGTGCTGGGCCGGTTCGAGGAGGACCAGTGGTATATGGTGGCGGCGGCGGTGCTCAACCTGGTGCTCAGCTTTGCCCTGATCCTGCCCCTGGGGCTGGCGGGGGTCATTGCGGCCACCGTGGTGGCCCACCTCATCATGTGGACCGGCCGGGCCCGGGTGGTGATCCGCCACTACCTGCCGGGGTGCGGCTGGCGGTATCTGGGCATCCAGATCGCCCACCTGGCCACCCTGGGGCTGGGCTACGGCCTGACCCGGGCGGCCTGCGCCGCCATGCCCGGCGGCTGGCTGGGGCTGATCGCCCAGGGGGGGCTGGTCTGCCTGATCCCCAACGGGGTGAACCTGGCGGCCTACGGCTGGACCTCCGACGCCGCCTATCTGCGGGAGCGGGCCAAGACCGCCCTGCACAAGCTGCGCGCCCTGCGCAAAGGAGGCCAAGGATGAAAACGGTGGGAATCCTCTACATCTGTACCGGCAAGTACGCGGTGTTCTGGCCGGAATTTTACCGCAGCTTTTCGGCCAACTTCCTGCCCGAGCTGCGGCGGGAGTTCTTTGTCTTCACCGACGCGGAGCACATCGAGGGGGAGGAGCAGGACAACGTCCACCGCATCCACCAGGAGGCGCTGCGCTGGCCCTACAGCACCCTCAAGCGGTTTTCCATCTTTCTCACGGCGGAAGAGGCGCTGCAAAAGACCGACTATCTCTTTTTCTGCAACGCCAACCTGGTCTGCCGGGAGCGGATTACCCCCGAGGAGTTCCTGCCCCGGCCGGAGCGGGGGGAAAACCTGCTGCTGGTGCAGCAGCCGGGGTTCTGGAACAAGAAGCCGCTGTTCTACACCTACGACCGCAACCCCAAAAGCCGGGCCTACATCCCCTACAACTGCGGCAAGGACTATGTCTCGGGCGGGCTGAACGGCGGCACCACCCCGGCCTTCCTGGCGCTCTGCCACGAGCTGGAGGCCCGCACCGAGGAGGACCTGGCCCACGGGGTGATCGCCCGCTGGCACGACGAGAGCCAGCTGAACCGCTATGCGGCGGAGCGCAGCGACTACCGGTTGCTGAGCCCGGCGTACTGGTACCCCGAGGGGTGGCGGATGCCCTTTCCTGTGAAGATCCAGGTGCTGGACAAGCGGCGGTTCTTTGATGTTGCGGCGGTGAAACGGGACGCCAGGGGAGAGGGGCCCCTGGACCGGAAGCTGGAAACCCTGCGGAGGGATTGGCTGCCGTATCTTTGGTTTTTGCGGGATTGGTTCCTGCGGAAAAAGCTCTGATTTCTTCGGGGGACGGGTGCCTTCCGATAGGCCCGACGGGGACCGTAGGCCCGGTGCGGGTTGGAGGTCGATGACCTCCACGAAGCCGGCTGCTGCCGGAAAGCGTTCCTTTTTGTGACCAAAAAGGAACCGAAAAAGTCCCACCGTTCCGATGCGGTGGACGCACGGCCAGGGCTGTAAGCCCTGGACTCCTCAAGGCCCCCACCCCTGACGGGGGCCTTGAGCAAGGTGTGGATTGAGAATCAAGGGCTTCGCCCTTGATAATCCTTCTCTATAAAAAGAAAGCCAGAAACAATGGAAAGGCGTGTGGCCTTTCGGTTGTTTCTGGCTTATCTTTTTGTGTTAGTCCTTTCGGAAGTGTTTTCTAAAGCCCTTCCTCTAGGTTTGGATTCCGGTAACGGAGGAGCCTCCGTAGGTGGTGGATTATAGAGAAGGTTTGAAAAGGGCGAAGCCCTTTCTCTAATCCATTCCTTGCTCAAAGGGTCCGTCCGCGGTGGACCCTTTGAGGGGTCCAGGGTTGAAAACCCTGGTCGGGCGTCCACCGCCTCGAAACGGTGGAACTTTTTTCGGTTCCTTTTTTGGTTACAAAAAAGGAACGCTTTCGGGAGGATGCCGCCTTCGGGGTGGTCCACCCCGACAAAACCGGTGAGAAACATCCGTCCCCCGTCGGGCCTAACGGCAGCCTGCCGTTAAAATCAAAGCAGTTTAGAAGCCAGCGCCTTGCTGGTTCTCTCCCTGGAAATGGTGGCCAGCTCCTGGTTGTCCAGCGAATACCGCAGCACCAGCACCTCCGCCACAAACAAAACCGCAATCTTCGCCGGGATGCTCCCCCCGTCCAGGGGGCTCTCCTGGGCGCCGCACAACAGCACCACGTCCGCCAGCGCCGTGCCCGGCGCATCGGCATAGTGGGTCAGCAGAATGATCTTCGCCCCGTTCTCCTTGGCAAGGCGCAGCGTCTCCATCATGTCCCGGGTGGACCCCGAGTAGGAGATAAACAGCAGCGCATCCTCCGAACTCATCAGGCTGGCCGTCAGCGCCTGCATGTGGCTGTCCCCGGCGGTGCGGAACTTGGTGGAGACGGTGGCAAACCGCGCCCAGATGTCGTTGGCCAGCAGCTGGCTGCCCCCCTGCCCGAAACAGAACACCTGCCGCGCCCGCTGCAGCAGGGTGGCGGCCTGGTCCAGCGCCGCGGGGTCCAGCGCCGTGCGGGTTCCGTTGATCGCCTCCACCGCCACCGCGCTGGCGTGGGTGCACAGGGTGGGGGTGTCGGTGCCCGGCTCCAGCTTGTAGGTGCCCGCCGGCGCCGGGATCGCGTTGGCCTGGGCCAGCGCAATCTTCATTTCATTATATCCGTCAAAGCCCAGCTGGCGGCAGAAACGGAAGATCGTCGCCTCCGCCACGCCGCAGGCGTCCCCCAGCGAGGAAATGGACAGATACTGCGCCTCCTCGGCGTGCTGCGAAAGATAATCCGCCACCACACGCCCCGACCTCGTCAGGTCGTTGTACTTTTCGTGTACCAGCTCCCAAAAATTCTGGCCTGTCATTTGCTTTCGTCCTTTCCCATTCTACCAAAATCTTTCCCATACCCTTCGTTCCCCAATTGGAAGCAAGAATGAAAGATTTTTTCCTGTTTCTAGTATAAAAGATATTCCGGGACTTTGCAAGTGTCCGGAATCCCTACAAATATCTTTTTCTCTTTGGCGATTCTTCACAAGGATGACCTGTACAGGTCAAAAATGCTTTGCCGCACTGAAGCATTGTTTCACCGGCGGTTTTTTTCCGTCTTGCCGGGCCGGCCGGCAAAATCCCGTCGAATCCCGACGAAAAAAGGAAGAAATAGAAAATGTTTTTCGTGTATGTTTTTCAATGATTTCACTTTTTCATTTTTGAAAAATCATTGAAAATTCAACGAACCGTTACAAATAGGCAACAAAAACGAGAATGTTGAAAATTTCCTGTACAAATTACACAGAAAAGATGTGAAACCTTGGTGAAAACGCACCTAGACAAAATGGAAATAATTTTCTAAAATGGAAAATGTCAGGAGGACACAGCGCAAGGTCCTCCAAAATGAAAACCACCCACACACAAAAGGAGAAAACCATGAAAAAGCAGTTGTCTTTGCTTCTGGCCGCGGGCATGGCGGCCAGCCTGTTGGCGGGATGCGGTGGAGGAACCAGCTCCACTGCCACCGACTCCTCCTCGGCCAGCACCGCGACCTCTACCGCGGAAGCCACCGCCGAGAGCACCACGGCTTCGGGTGACGGCCTCACCGCCGACATCACCATGTGGACCTACCCCATCGGCAAGTTCGGCGACGCCGAAACCGTCAACAGCATCATCTCCAAGTTCCAGGAGACCAACCCCGGCATCAACGTCACGGTGGAATACCTGGACTACACCAACGGCGATGACCAGGTGACCGCCGCCATCGAGGCCGGCACCACCCCCGACATCGTCATGGAAGGCCCCGAGCGCCTGGTCTCCAACTGGGGCGCCAAGGGCAAGATGCTGGATCTGAGCGATCTGTGGACCGAAGAGGCCACCGCCGACATCGCCGGGGTCAGCCAGTCTGTGGTCAACGCCTGCAAGGGAGCGGACGGCAACTACTACGAGTATCCCCTGTGCATGACCACCCACACCATGGCCATCAACAAGGACCTCTTTGAGGCAGCCGACGCCCTGCAGTACATCAACGAGGACGGCACCTGGACCACCGAGAACTTCCAGAAGGCCCTGCAGGCCCTGAAGGATTCCGGCGTGGACACCACCATGATCGTCTACTGCGGCGGCCAGGGCGGTGACCAGGGCACCCGGGCACTGGTCAACAACCTGTACAGCGGCCAGTTCACCAACCCCGACCACACCGCCTACACCACCGACAGCGACGCCAACAAGAAGGCGCTGCAGCAGCTGCTGGATTGGTCCAACGAAGGCCTCATCAGCTACGACGCGGCCGCCCAGGCCAGCGACGAGCTCCAGCTCTTTGCCAACGGCACCATCGCCATGACCCTGTGCTGGAACGCCTCCAACCAGGCCCAGTACGCCTCCTCTGTCACCTTCACCCCCATGGCGGTGGCCTTCCCCTCCGACGACGGCGTGCCTGAGCTGTGCGGCGGCATCTGGGGCTTCGGCATCTTCAACAACGGCGACGACAACAAGGCCGCTGCCGCCAAGGAGTTCATCAAGTTCCTCTGCGACGACGAGACCCAGGGCCCCGAGAGCGTCCGTCTGACCGGTTTCTTCCCGGTGCGCGCCTCCTTCGGCGATGTCTACACCGGCACCGAGGACGAGGCCCGGATGGCCGAGTTTGCCGGCTTCATGCAGTTCCTGGGTGACTACTATCCCGTCACCGCCGGCTGGGCCGAGCAGCGCACCGCCTGGTGGAACATGCTCCAGCAGATCTTTACCGGCACCAGCGTGGACGACGCGGTGGCCACCTACACCGAGACCAGCAACGCCGCTCTCGCGTCGGCCTCTGCCTGATCCCCGGTCTCTTATCCGCCCCGCGGCCCACTGACCTGCCCGGCATCCACTGACCGGTTCAGAAAGGAGTGAGCGCCCTCGTTCCATCGGGACATGGAGCGGGGGCCCTCATTTTGTCAACATGCACCCCCGGACCGGGCAGACGGCGGTTTCCGCCGGACGCCCCGCCATCGGATCATCGGAAAGGAGGGCCTTTCTATGGCCTCGAAAACCAAAGCGGCCGCCGCCAAAGGCGGCGAGGTGCTCACCTACAACCAGGGCACCTTCCGCAATTCCGCTCTGGTGCGGCAGCAGACCCTGGCTGCCTACCTCTTTATGCTGCCCGCACTCTTCTTCTTTGTACTCTTTGTTGTGGTTCCGATGGTGATGTGCCTGGTGACCAGCTTCTTTGACTACCGGATGGGCAAGCCCCTGACCTTCGTGGGTCTGGCCCAGTATGTCAAGATGTTCCAGGACCCCACCTTCCTCAAGGCGCTGCAGAACACCTTCATCCTGGTCATTGTGGCGGTGCCGGCGGTCACAGCCTTCTCGCTGTGGGTCTCGTCGGTGGTCTACCAGTTCAGCGCCTTCAAGCGGTCCTTCTTCCGCTGCATCTTCTACCTGCCGGTGGTCACCGGCACCGTGGCGGTGGCAGTGGTCTGGAAGTGGATGTTCAACAAGTACACCGGCCTGATCAACTATGTGCTGGGCGCCACCGGCATCATCCACGAGAACATCAGCTGGCTGGGCGATGCCCGGTTTGCCCTGGGCTGCATCATCCTGATCCTCTTCACCACCTCCATCGGCCAGCCCATCGTCCTCTACATCGCGGCGCTGGGCAACGTGGACCCCTCCCTGATTGATGCCGCCGAGGTGGACGGCGCCAACAACTTCCAGGTCTTCTGGCAGATCAAGTGGCCCCAGATCATGCCCACCACCCTGTACATCCTGGTCATCACCACCATCAACACCTTCCAGTGCTACGCGCTGATCCAGCTGTTGACCAGCGGCGGCCCCAACCACGCCACCGACACCATCATGTACTACATCTACTACCAGGCATTCAAGCTCAACGACTACGGATACGGCGACGCCATGGGTGTGGTTCTGGCCATCATCATCGCGGTGCTGTCCGCCATCCAGTTCAAGGTCACCGGCTCCGGTGCCACCGACTGAGGAGGTTTGCGCAATGGAAACATCGGTCAAAAGCAAAAAGCTGACCCCCGGCAAGGTGGCAGTGGACATCGTGCTCTTCCTGCTGGCGGTGTTCTTCATCTTCCCGCTCTACTGGATCATCACCGGCTCCTTCAAGGACCGGGTGGCGGTCAACGCCAACCCGCCGGTGTGGTTCCCCACCGCTCCCACCCTGGACAACTACCAGCGTCTGTTTGACAACCCCGCCCTGCTCTGGCTGGGCAACACCGTCCTGATGGCGGTGGCTGCCATGGCCCTGACCTGCCTCACCGCCGCCATGGCCGGCTATGTCCTGGCCAAAAAGCGGTTCCCCGGCCGGGCGCTGATCTTCAGCATCATGATCTGCGCCATGGCCCTGCCCAAGCAGGTCATCCTGATCCCCCTGCTCAAGGAGATGAGCTTCCTGGGCCTGCACGACACCCTCTGGGCGGTGATCCTGCCCACCGTGGGCTGGCCCTTCGGCATCTTCCTGATGAAACAGTTCAGCGAGACCATCCCCGGCGAGATGATTGAGGCCGCCCGCATCGACGGCGCCGGCGAGATACGCACCTTTGTGAGCATCATCCTGCCCATGGTCACCCCGGGTCTGGGCGCGCTGGCCATCTTCACCTTCATCAACAGCTGGAACGACTACTTCCTCCAGCTCATCATGCTCAACTCCCGCAACAGCCTGACCATCTCCCTGGGCATCGCCAAGATCCAGGCCGAGATGTCCAACGACTACGGCCTGATTATGGCGGGCGCCGCCCTGGCGGCCATCCCCATCATCGCGGTGTTCCTGGCGTTCCAGAAATACTTCACCCAGGGCATCGCCATGGGCGCGGTCAAGGGCTGATCCCGCGATACGCCAAAATTTTGACGCTCTGTGATTTTTAGGAAGGAGAATCTGGCGTTTATGAAAGACATCAACAAATACCGCGGCGTAATTCCGGCATTCTACGCCTGCTACGACAAGACGGGGGCGGTCTCTCCCCAGGGCGCCAAGGCGCTGGCCCGCCACCTGATCGGCAAGGGGGTCAAGGGGGTCTATGTGGGCGGCTCCTCCGGCGAGTGCATCTACCAGAGCGTGGCCGAGCGCAAGGCCATCCTGGAAGCGGTGATGGAGGAGGCAAAGGGCAAGATCACCGTCATTGCCCACATCGCCTGCAACAACACCGCCGACAGCGCCGAGCTGGCCGCCCATGCCGAAGGCTGCGGGGTGGATGCCATCGCGGCCATCCCGCCCATCTACTTCCACCTGCCGGACTACGCCATCGCCGACTACTGGAATGCCATGAGCGCCGCGGCTCCCCACACCGAGTTTGTGATCTACAACATCCCCCAGCTGGCCGGCACCGCCCTCACCCTGCCGCTGCTGCGGGAGATGCTCAAAAACCTCAACGTCATCGCGGTGAAGAACTCCTCCATGCCGGTGCAGGACATCCAGATGTTCAAGGATGCCGGCATCACCGCCCGGGGCGAGGAGGGCTTCGCGGTCTTCAACGGCCCCGACGAGCAGTTTGTCTCGGGCCGGATGATGGGGGCGGACGGCGGCATCGGCGGCACCTACGCCGTCATGCCCGAGCTCTTCCTCAAGATGAATGAGCTGGTGGAGCAGGGCCAGGTGGCCAAGGCCCGCCATGTCCAGTACCTGGCCGACCGCATCATCTACAAAATGTGCGAGGCCCACGGCAACCTCTATGCGGTGCAGAAGGAGATTCTGCGCCGGATGTACGGCCTGGAGCTGGGCGGTGTCCGCCCGCCGCTGCCCAACCTGATCCCCGCCGACGAGGCGGTGGTGGCTGCGGCCCAGACCATGATCCAGGACGCCATCGGGGAGATCCAGGCGTTATAACAACCACAGCAGGCTCCCCGGCAGGGGAGCCTGTGTTTGTTTGGGGCCAGACCCCGGAAAGGAACACCCATGATCTGCGATACCCTGCAACACCTGGACCGCTACCGCGGCCTGCATCCCAACCTGGACACCGCCATCCGCTGGCTGGCCACCCACGACCTGGCCGCCCTGCCCAACGGCCGCCACACGGTGGACGGGGAGAAGGTCTTCATCAACGTGATGGACGCCGACCTGCGGGAGGCCGAGGGGGCTACCTTTGAATACCACCGCCGCTACGCCGACCTCCAGATCGACCTGACCGGCGGGGAGCACTGGGGCTGGACCCCGGCGGGCCGTGAAGATGCCCCCTTTGACCCGGCGGCGGATGTGGGCTTTGTGTCCGGCCCCGAGCAGGCTTCGGGGGTGCTGGGGGAGGGGCGGTTTGTCCTCTTTTTCCCCGGCGAGCCCCACAAGCCCAGCTGCCGGGCGGGGGACTGCACCCGGCTGCACAAAGCGGTGGTCAAGATCGAGCTCTGACCCACCCGAAAGGAGAAAAAAATGGATCGGCAACAGATTTTCAATCAGATACACGGCGGGCTCATCGTCTCCTGCCAGGCGCTGGAGACCGAGCCCCTCTACCGGCCGGAGGGCGGCATCATGCCGCTGATGGCCAAGGCCGCCGCCATGAGCGGGGCGGTGGGCATCCGGGCCAACACGGTGCGGGACATCACCCAGATCAAGGAGGTGGTGGACCTGCCGGTGATCGGCATTATCAAAAAGGACTATCCCGGCACTCCCATGTACATCACGGTGACCATGGCCGAGGTGGACGCCCTGGTAAACTGCGGGGTGGACATCCTGGCGGTGCAGGGCACCAGTGCCCTGCGCCCCGACGGCAGCACGGCGGCCCAGTTCATCCGGCAGGTGAAGGAGAAGTACCCCGACCAGCTGCTGATGGCCGACATCGCCACGGTGGAGGAGGCCATGGCCTGTGCCGAGGCGGGGGCGGACTTTGTGGGCACCACCATGCGGGGCTACACCCCCGAGACCACCGGCATCAACGACATTGATTTTGACTTTGTGGCCCAGCTGGCCAAGGAGTGCCCGGCCAAGGTGATTGCCGAGGGCCACATCCACTACCCCGAGCAGGCCCGCCGCGCCCTGGAGGCCGGGGCCTACGCCCTGGTGGTGGGGGGCGCCATCACCCGTCCCGCCGAGATCACCGCCCGGTTCACCGCGGCCATCCGGGACCTGAAGCGGTAAGGAGGGGGCCATGACAAACTATCTGGGCATCGACATCGGCGGCACCGCGGTCAAGCTGGGTCTGGTGGACGGGGAAGGCCGGGTCCTGGACCGGGCCGAGCGCAGCGTCAGCTTTGACGACTACCGCACCCCCATTCTGGACACGGTGGAGGCCGCCGCCCGGGACTTTGCCGCCCGCCACCCGGATTTTGCCGGGGTGGGGGTGTCGGCCACCGGCCAGATCGACAGCCGCCGGGGCATTGTGGCCGGCACCTGCGGCAGCCTGCCGGGCTGGGTGGGGGCTCCCATCCGGGATCGGCTGGAGGCCGCCCTGGGCAAGCCGGTGACGGTGGCCAACGACGCCAACTGCATGTGCCTGGGCGAAGCCTGGGTGGGGGGCGCCAAGGGTTACACCGATGTCATCGGCATCACCATCGGCACCGGCATCGGCGGGGGCATCCTCACCGGGGGCCGGCTGCTGGAGGGCGCCCGGGGCCTGGGCGGCGAGATGGGGCATTACCGCACCCATGCGGTGGACGGGGTGCCCTGTACCTGCGGCGCCCGGGGCTGCTGGGAGCGGTACGCCTCCACCACCGCCCTGGTGCGGGCGGCCCGGGCCCAGAACCCCGCCTTCACCGATGGCCGGGCCATCTTTGCCGCCGCCGAGGCGGGGGACCGGGAGGTCCTGGCCCTGCTGGACCGCTGGATGGAGGAAATCGCCCAGGGTCTGGCGGGAATGGTGCACATCTTCAACCCCCAGTTGATTCTGGTGGGCGGCGGGGTCAGCGCCCAGGAGGCGCTGCTGATCCGGCCGCTGGAGGCCAAGGTCAAGGCCGCCGTCATGCCGGCGTTTGCCCAAGGGTTGCAGCTGCGGGCTGCGGCGCTGCGCAACGACGCCGGGCTGGTGGGGGCGGTGGAGTATTTCCTCCACCGGAGGGGGTGAGGCGGCCCGGGAGAGAGGGGCTCCCGGGGCCTCGCCTTCCTCCCTCCTCCTTTGTTTGGGAGGGAGGACCTTCACGAAGGCGGCTGCCTGCCGAAGGGTTGTTCCTTTTTGTGACCGCGGTAAGGTGGTGTTTCTGCCTACCATACAGTTCCGCGCGAGACGCGGAACACCCATTTCGGAACCAACGCTGCGCGTTGGTTTGTGCATCGCGCTTTGGCGCGATTGCGCAGCATAGCTGCTCAGGCACAAAAAGTTCCACCGTTTCGAGGCGGTGGACGCCCGACCAGGGTCTTTGACCCTGGACCCCTTTTGGCCCCCACCGCGGACGGGGGCCAAAAGTTCGGAAGGGGGAGGCTTCGCCTCCCCGATCAGATAAAAGTTTCGGGGGGCCCCTGCCCCCTTGATTCTCTATAAAAAGAATTGACCGGGCCGTCCTCTTTTGAGGGCGGCCCGGTTTTGTTATCCGGTGATGGTGGCGCCGTGGGCGATGCAGTAGTCCAGAAACTCCAGGGTGGATTTCTGGGAGAGGATGAGGCTTTCGGTCCGGCTCTGTTCCAGGTCCCGGCAGACGGCGTGGGCAAGCTGGGGCTCCTGCAGCAGCACCTGACGGCTATGCCCCGAAACGGTGCGGCGCAGCAGCAGCCCGCGCCGGGGATGGGCCTCCATCCACAGCCCCGGCGGCAGCAGCCGGTCCTCCACCAGCCGCAGGGTGGCCCGGGAACAGGCTTCCCGCAGCCGCCGAACCAATGCCAATCGCTCCTCCGGGGGCAGGGGAGCGGCGGGGGCGGCTTCCAGCACCCCGGTGCGGATGAACTCCACCAGACCCTGCTCGGTGAAATAGCCGTTGGGCAGCGGGGCGTCCGCCAGGGTCAGCAGGTGCAGCGGCGGCTGCGCCCCCAGGCAGAACATCCCCTCCTCCGGCGGCAGGGCGGCGTGGCTCCGGGTGTCCAGAAAGTCGGGCAGGGTGGCCTGACGGTAGTGGCGGTTGTACTGCAGCCGCAGAAACTCCACCGCCTGGGGGTCCCGGATGCAGAGCAATCCCCGGGTTTCGGGATCGGTCAAAAAGGCGGTGTCGGGCAGCAGCAGGCAGGCGCTCAGCAAACTGCCGGGCAGCGGCGGCAGGGCGGCGGTGTAGCACAGCCGCCCCTGGCAGTTCATCCGGTCCACAAACAACAGCGGCAGGTACTGCCGCAGCAGCTCCAGGTTGCGGCACAGATCCTGTTCCGGCTCCCCGGTGCGGGCAAAGAGAAAGAGCTGCCACACCTCCCTGGCCGGACCCTCGCTGCGGCAAAAGGCCTGGAGCAGCAGCTCCCGCAGCAGCGGCGGCAGGGTGGGGGAGAGCATCAGCGGCCGGGTGTCCCCGCTCTCCAGGTACCGGCACAGCGCCTGCAGCACCCAACGCCGCTGCAGGGCGCTGTCGGCCAGAAAGGCCGGGGGCTCCCCCTGCAAGGGGGGCAGCGCCGCATCCCGCAGGGTGTGGGCGTCGGCCAGCGCCTGCTGCACCCGGAACAGCCCGGTCACCAGCCCCGAAACCGCCCGGTGCAGCGCCCGGTCCCCCTGGCTCTCCCGGCTGCTGCGCAGCAGACCCGTCAGGGCGGCAGACTGCCGCGCCGGCAGCTGCAGCACCTCCAGCAGGCTTTGCAGCTGGGCCGGGGTGGGCTGGCGCTGGCCGCTGAAGATCTTGTACAGGGTGGAGCGGTCAATCCCGCACCGCCGCGCCAGCTCGGCGGTGGAACCCGGATAGTCCTGGACCAGCCGCTTGATCTCCTCGCTCAGTCTACTCATGATGAATCCTCCGGTTGGTCTGTTTTTGATAAAAAAATGCAGAGAATGTGAAATTTTGGTGTGTGGCATACTGAAACACATGACGCCGCAGGCCGTGCCACAGCTTGCCGCAACCCAAAAACACGAATATAATTAGGAATACGATTGGATATTTCGGTAAGCCAGTGCCAATCTGACCTGCGGCCCGAAACACCGATTTTATTTTTTACGCAGTTCGTTTACAGGTGTGAAGAAAACCAGGAAGTTTTCTTTACTGTAAGACCAACAAGCACCCTTTGTCAATCACAAATCCTTCTCAAAAGCCAACAAAAAAGAAAGTGTGCGTGAGGATATGAAAAAACGGATCTTATCCGCGGCCTGTGCGGCGGCCATGCTGGTCAGTCTGTTCCCGGTCCAGGCCTTTGCCGCCGACCCCGCCCAGGACTACGGCTTTGACCTGACGGTGGACCTCGCCGATGCCAACGGCGACGGCTACCTGGATGCCGGCGAGACCGTCACCGTGACGGTCTCCGCCTCGGGGATGGACTGGGCCACCGTGGCCAACCAGATGCGGTTGGTGGGCGCCGAGTTCGTGCTGGTGTTTGACCCTGCCGTGCTGCAGGTCACCGGCGGCAGCACCGCGGTGACCAACTACGGCTCCTGCGCGGTGGACACCCTGCCGGACCTGAAAAACGCCTATGTCATCTCGGACAACGCCGCCACCAAGGCCAGCCAGGCAACGGTCAACACCACCGGCCGGCTGCATCTGACGCTGGAACTGATCAACGACGACGTGCCGGAGGTTTCCATGCCTGCCGAAAAGACCCCCTTCCTGGTCTGGCAGATGGTGGCCGCCGAGGATATGCCGGTGACCGAGGGCACCGCCTCGGTCTCGCTGGAGGAACAGGCCTTCCTCTTTGCCGAGCGGATGGATCTGGGCCACTCTGCCCAGACCCAGGTGGACCCCAGCGCCACCACCGACACCACCCTGCAGGTGGACACCCAGGGCCCTGTGATCACCCTGGACGGCGGCACCGAAACCACCTTCTACTATCAGCCCGTCCCCGTCGTCGCCTCTGACGAGGGCAGCGGTGTGGCTTCCATCACCCTGGATGGCAGCCTGGTGACCGATTCCATCACCAAGGGCGGCACCCTGGTGGCCACCGACAACCGGGGCAACCAGACCACCCTGACCGTCACGGTGGATTCCGCCGCCTATGACGCCGCCGTGGCCGCTGCCGAGGCCCTGCCCGATACCATCCTCTACACCGACGAAGCCCAGGTGCAGGACGCCGTGGTCAAGCTGGCCGCCGTCACCGACGCTGCGGCCAAGGCAAAGCTGGCCGATGCCGCCCAGATCATCCAGAATGCAGAAAAGGCGCTGCAGACCATCAAGGACGACAAGGCCGCGGTGGAAACTGCCATCGCCAACCTGCCCGCCCCGGAGGATCTGGTCCTGGCCAATGTGGCAGACCTCAATGACATTGCCGATCAGCTCGACGCCCTGGCAGAAAAGGCCGTGACCACCGATGATATCATCGGCTACGACACCTACGCCGCCGCCTGCGAAAAGCTGGAAGGGGTGAAGGCCGAGGTGGACGCGGTCAAGGCACTGATTGACGCCCTGCCCGCCGCCGACAAGGTGGGCTACGGCGACCGTGCCGCCATCGAGGCCGCGGACCAGGCCCTGAAGGCTCTGCAGGCCAAGTATTCCAACGACATCGAGGCCATCAACCAGATGGTGGGGGCAGCTACCCTGAACGACGTCCAGGAAGCCCTGGCCGCCCTGGATCAGGAACGGGATGCCCTGGTGCGGCAGATCGCCGATACCACCTTCCGGATCACCCTGTCCGCCGACGATGAGAAGGTCATCACCGATCTGCGCGAGGCGGTAACCGAAATGCAGGAGCGCGGCGCCACCTTCACCGAGGGCGAACTGCAAAAACTCGCCGACGCCGAGACCGACCTGGCCGAACTGAAGGCCCGCAGCGCCGCCGCCCATGAGGATGTGGCTGCCCTGCCCACCTACGAGGAAACCCTCTACACCGACCAGGAGAAGGTCGCCACCGTCGCCAAAGAGATGAGTGATCTGATCGACCTGGGCGATACATTCTCCGATCCGGAAAAGACCAAGGTGGAGGAGGCCCAGAATGCCATCTCCGACATCCTGACCGCCAAGAGCAATCTGGAAACCGCCCTTGGAGCGCTGAACATCCAGCAGGACAAGGTGAGCGCCGCCGACATCGAGCAGGTGAGCAGCCTGGAAAACCAGGTGAACGACCTGCTGGCCAAGGCTGTGCCCGCCGAAGACATCGCTGGCTATGAGACCTTTACCGCCGCCCAGGCTGCGGTGAAGGTCTGGACCGACAAGGTGGACGCCTTTGAAACCGCCGTGACCAATCTGCCCGCCGAAATCCGCTTTGACAGCGAGACTGCCATCACCCAGGCCGAGACCCTGCTGAAAGAGCTGGATGACCAAGGCCTGACCGATCTGGTCGCCCAGGCCGGCCGGCAGGCCCTGGAAAAGGCCCGCGGTGACCTGGATGCGCTCCAGGCCCGCCGTGCCACCCTGGTAGCCACCGTCCCCACCGTCACCCTGAAGCAGGAGGACAAGGACAAGCTGTCTGCCCTGCGCAAAGAGGCGGATGAGCTGGAAGCCCTGGGCGCCGCCTTCACCGAGGCGGAACTGAAGAACCTCACCGACGCCGAGGCCGCCCTGGCCGACCTGGAGACCCGCAGCGCTGCCACCCATACCGCGGTGGAAGAGCTGGCTGCCGCTGAGAACATTCTCTACACCCAAAAGAACGAGATCGCCGAGCTGGCCAAAGAGATGAATGACCTGGTCGCCCTGGGCGACAGCTTCACCAACGAGGAAAATGCCAAGGTGACGGCTGCCCAGGATGCCATCACCGCAATCCAGACCGCCAAGGACGCCATGGAGACCGCCCTGTCCACCCTGGACATCCAGATGGAGACCGTGGACCCCGACGACATCCAGACCATGGATGCCCTCCAGGCCCAGATGGAAGCCCTGCAGAAAAAGGCCGTGCCCACCGGCGAGATCGCCGGCTATGACCGGTATTCCGAAGGCTATACCGCCGTCCAGGTCTGGAAGGGCCGGATTCAGGCCTTCGACCTGGCGGTGTCCGACCTGCCCGAGCAGATCCGCTTTGACAGCGAGGAGGCCATCACCCAGGCCCAGGAGCTGCTGGACCAGCTGGCCGGCAACGGTCTGGATGTGCTGACCCAGCAGACCAGCCGGGAGACCCTGACCGCCGCCCGCGATGACCTGAACAAGCTGCAGGATCGCCGTGACACCCTGGTGGCCGCCCTGACCACCGCCCCCAACGTCACCCTGAAGCAGGAGGACAAGGACAAGCTGTCCGACCTGCGCACCGAGGCGGATGCACTGGCAGACCTGGGCGCCGCCTTCACCGAGAAGGAACTGCAGAACCTCACCGAGGCCGAGAGCGAGATGAAGGTCCTGGAGGACCGCAGCGCCGCCGCCCATACCGCGGTGAGCCAGCTGCCCGGCCGGGACACCGTCAAATACACCGACGGCGGCATGCTGGACAAGACCGAGACCGAGATGCAGGAGCTGATTGCCCTGGGCGACAGCTTCACCGCCGAGGAGACCGGCAAGCTGGAGCAGGCCCGGGAGGGCATTGCCGAGATGCAGGACCAGGTGAAGACCTTGGCCGAAGAGATGACTGCTCTCAAGGACCCCAACAGCGAGGAAACCCCCGTCCAGTATTCCGACAAGGCCACCCGGGAGGATCTGCAGCAGCGGATCACCGCCCTGGAAAACCGTGACTGTGATGTCAAGACCGAGATCGGCAGCCTGGGCGAGGCCGACCCCGCCCTCACCGACGCCTACACCCGCTACGAGACCTTCGGCGGCGCGGTGGACCGGATGGAGCAGGAGCTGCAGGATCTGAACAACGCCATGACCGACGCCCTGGCGCAGTGGAGCTACGGCGACACCGCCCCCTTTGACACCCTGCGGGATCAGATGGACCAGGCCGCCCAGCGCTACGGCATCAAGGACGAGGCCACCCGCCAGGAGGCCTTCCCCGACTACACCACCAGCACCGACAAGGATGCGGCGGTGGACCAGCAGCTGCAGCAGATCACCGACAAGGTGACCGCCCTGCCTCAGGACATCACCCTGGACAATGAGGCAGCGGTGCAGGAGATCACCGCCCAGCTGGAACAGCTGCGCAAGGACTACGGCCTGACCGAGGATCAGCTGAAGCAGTCGCTGGGTGACAACTACACCGCCTACCAGAAGGCAGTGGACAAGCTGGAAGAGCTGGCCGTCGCCACCCCGGCGCCCGAGAAAACCCCGGCGCCCACGGTGAAGCCCAGCCCGGCCCCTACGGCCCAGCCCACCGCTCAGCCCACCACCCAGCCCACGCCGGCAGCTCCGGCACCGACCCCGGCGCCCACCACCGCCCCGGCTTCCACCACGGTGGAGGTCAGCGACAGTGACACCGCCACCCCGGCGCCCACCGCCACCGCCGCACCCGCTGCGGCAATCCCGGCCACCGGCGATTCCATGAACTTTGCGGTGCTCTTTGCCCTGCTCGGCGCTTCCCTGTGCGGCATCTGCCTGTGCGCCGTCCGGCTGCGCAAAAAGAACCGGTAAAAAAGATTTTGTAAGATCAGCCCCCAATCCAGAAACCAAAGGAGGGAGAACCAATCTGGCCCCAGACGGCGAGAGCAGTTCTCCCTCCTTTTTGTACCCAAACAGCAAAAAGAGGAGGTACGGTTCCAGATGAAAAGATTGTTGTCTCTGGTGCTCAGCTTCTCTGTGGCGCTCTCCAGCTTTTCCACAGTGGTCAGCGCGGCAGAGGAGTTCCCGGTGACGGCGGCCTCTGTGGAGGAAACCGCCGCGTCCCAGGAACAGGCCCTGGACCCCGCAATCGAGATGGTCCAGCCGGAGGTTCAGACTCTGGCGGAGGAAACTCCGCTGCCGGAGGAGACTCCGGCCGAGGAGACTGCCCCCACCGAGGCCCCTGCCGAGGAGACCCCTGTGCCCACCGAGGCTCCGGCCGAGGAGACCCCTGTGCCCACCGAGGCCCCCGCCGAGGAGACCCCTGTGCCCACCGAGGCCCCCGCCGAGGAGACCCCTGTGCCCACCGAGGCCCCCGCCGAGGAGAC
>CALWNP010000035.1 GCA_944382835.1 uncultured Gemmiger sp. | reverse complement strand
TCGTTCATCTTACGATAAACGTTGGCGCGGGGGTTGTCCCAGGAACGGAAGACGGCCTTGACGGCGCCGATCAGCTGCTCTTTGGGATCCTGCGGGAATTCGCTGCCCTGCTTCTCCAGATAGATGGCCTTGAACTGGTTGACCAGTTCCTTCAGGTCGTCGGCGTTCAGGTCGATATCCTGGGTCACGCCCTTGGCGGCCTTCATCTCGTCGATGCGCTCCTCAAAGAAGCTCTTGCCCAGCTCCATGACAACGTCGGAGTACATCTGGATGAAACGACGATAGCAGTCGTAAGCAAAACGGGGGTTGGAGGTCTTCTTGGCCAGGCCCTCAACAGCCTGATCGTTCAAGCCCAGGTTGAGGATGGTGTCCATCATGCCGGGCATGGACTGACGGGCGCCGGAACGGACGGAAACCAGCAGCGGGTTGTCGATGTCGCCAAACTTTTTGCCAGTCTGCTCTTCGAGGATGCCCATGTACTTGAAGATGTCCGCCTTGATCTCATCATTGATCTCGCGGCCGTCGGCATAATACTGGGTGCAGGCTTCGGTGGTGATGGTGAAGCCCTGGGGAACCGGCATGCCGGCATGGGTCATTTCGGCCAGACCGGCACCCTTGCCGCCAAGGATGTTCTTCATCGTGGTCTGGTCACCGCCGAAGGCGTCATGGCCTTCTTTGAACAGATACAGATACTTCTTACTCATACGTACCTCCAAATTTACGGTTTCTTCCTGGTGTGCCGCGCACACAATGCAACACATTCCAATGTTTGCACAGTCCATTATAACAGACCCTGATGGGAATTTCCAGCGGGTTGTTAAAAAAATGCCTAACAGTTTTGCTGAAAAAATGACGAAATTTTGGCCGATACCTCTTGCACTTTTACTAAAAAAGCGCTACATTATAATGGGTAGAAAGTTGGGAAATCTTCAAAATTGCCTGTTTTGTACCGCTGCGGGGACAAAAGCGGAAAAGTGCTCTTGTACGAAGTTCCGCACCTGGTCCCGGCATAAACTGAGAATTGTTATGGCCCGGCTGACGATGCCGGACCCCTTGATCGGCCGAGAGGCGGATTCATGGAATTGCAAGGAGGCACTGTACTATGTCCAATGCAAAAGAGTTGTACCAGGCTGCGCGCAAGCGGTATGCTGAAACTTTTGAAAAACATCTGGAAAACGGCGTCAACTTTATCAGTGACGCGGTGTACATCGAGCCCGAGGTGGAGATTGCCCCCGGCGCTATCATCCTGCCCGGCTGCATCCTGCGGGGCAAGACCGTGGTGGGGGAGGGCTGCGTCATCGGCCCCAACACCCTGCTGGAGGACACTGTAGTGGAGGCGGGAACCACCGTCAATGCCAGCCAGTGTTATCAGAGCCACCTGGGCCCCAACAACAAGATCGGTCCCTTTACCCATGTGCGGGCAGGCACCGTCACCGGTGCGGGGACCCATCTGGGCGCCTATGTGGAAACCAAGAATGTGAATTTTGCCAAGGGCAACACCGTCAGCCATTTGACCTATATCGGAGATGCGGATGTGGGCAAGTACTGCAACTTCGGCTGCGGCACCGTCACCTGCAACTACGACGGCGAGGGCAAGTTCCGGACCACCATCGGGGATTACGCCTTCATCGGATGCAACACCAACCTGGTGGCACCGGTGACGGTGGGGGACCATGCCTTCACGGCGGCGGGGTCCACCATCAGCGATGAGGTACCTGCAGGCGCCCTGGGCATCGAGCGCGGTCACCAGGCCAACATCGAGGGCTGGGCAGAGCGTAAGCTAACCAAGTACATCGAGAAAAAGAAGAAGCTGGAGGCGGAGCAGGGCTGACCCTGCCGCTCCGGCCGCAAAGGAGAATGGAATCAAGCTATGGCTTTGTTTGGAATGGGCGGCAGTGCAGACTGGCTGATTGCGGGTCTTGGCAATCCCGAACCCAAATATGACGGGACCCGGCACAACACAGGATTTGCGGCGCTGGATTATCTGGCTGAGACCTGGCAGTGCAGTGTTTCCAAGGCAAAATGGCAGGGGCTGTACGGCATCGCGCAGGTGGGGGACCACCGGGTGGTGCTGCTCAAACCGCTTACCTATATGAATCTGTCGGGGCAGAGCATCGCACCGGCCGCGCAGTTTTTCAAGATTCCCCATGACCATGTGATTGTGCTGTGTGACGATATCGCCCAGCAGCCGGGTCATCTGCGGATCCGGCCGTCGGGGTCAGCAGGGGGACACAACGGGCTGAAGAGCATCATCGCTTCCCTGGGCAGCGATGTGTTCTACCGCATCCGCATTGGGGTGGGAGCCAAGCCCAACCCGGAATATGATCTGGCCGCCTGGGTCCTGGGCAAGTTTCCGCCCGAGGACGCCAAGCTCATCCGGGGGCGGCGGCAGGATATCGAACAAGCCTGCAGACTGCTGATGGACGGCAAACTGCAGCAGGCACAAAACAATTTCAACCACTGAGAGGACACTCTCCGGCCTGTGAAAAATTGGGAAAAAGCATCGCATTCCACCCAGTTCAACCGGCCGGGGAGTGTTTGGCTTATGATATGGCCCGGACAATGCGGGCAAAGAGGAGCCGTTCATGTTTGATCAACTGTTTCTCCAGACAAAAGAATACCAGAAACTTCGCAATGTCCTTTCGGGGAAAGGGGCCTGCGCCCTGTTCGGTTTACCGGGAGTGGGGCGGGCTGCGGTGTATGCGGCGCTGAGCCGCAGCCTGGACAAGCCGCTTTGCATTGTGACCCCCGGCGAGGCGGAAGCCACCCGGTTCGCAGCGGACCTGAATACCTTAGGCATTGCGGCAGCGGTTTTCCCGGCCCGGGACTATGTATTGCGCCCCATTGAAGGCACCGCCCGGGAGTATGAATACCGGCGCCTGGCGGTGCTGGGAGATCTGGTGGGAGGACGGTTGCGGGCGGTCTGCGTTCCCTCCGAGGGGCTGACCCAGTACACCACCCCGCGGGAGGATTTCTGCGCCAACACCCGCACCATGCACCCCGGCGATGAGATCCCGCGGGAGGAACTGACCAGCCTTCTGTTCGGAGCAGGGTATACCCGCCGTGCCCAGGTGGACGGTCCGGGTCAGTTTTCCATCCGCGGCGATATTGTGGACATCTATGCCCCGGATATGAAGGAGCCGGTGCGTCTGGAGTTCTGGGGGGACGAGATTGACACCCTGCACACCTTTGACCTCGCCACCCAGCGGCGGGAGGATGCCATCGAGAAGTTTTACCTCAGCCCGGCGCGGGAGGTGCTCTTTGGGGCACCTGCCGATGCCGCAGCGGCGCTGCGGGCATACCTGCAAAAACAGCGCGGCCGAAAAAAGACGGCCATGGCTGCCTGTATGGCCCAGGACCTGGACCTGATGGATGGTGGCGCCCTGCCGGTGGCCATGGACAAGTATCTCAACATCCGATACCCCCGGCCGGCTACGGTGCTGGATTATTTTGAGGACCCGATTCTGGTGATTGAGGAACCGGCTTCGGTGCGAGAGGCAGACCGGGCAACGGCCTACCGCCGGGGGGAGGAACTCAAGGCGCTGATCCAGGACGGGGTGCTTTGTGCCGGGCTGGATCAGCTCTATGCCCCCCAGGGATACTGGCAGACCCAGACCGGCCGTTGCCGGACCATCTGCGCCGAAAACTTTGCCCGCAGCATGCCGGACCAGCCCCTCAAGGAGATCATCAACGCCCCGGCCCACAGCCTGCCTGCCTGGAACGGGGAAGTGGCGGCCCTGGTGGAGGACCTGAAACCGCTGTGCGAGCGCAAAATGGCGGTGACCCTGCTGGCTGGCACCGAGCGCGCGGTGAGCGGCCTGGCCCAGGACCTGCGGGGCAAAGGGCTGCATGTGACCACCGACGTCGCCGCGGTACCCGAACCCGGCCTGGTTCAGCTGCTGCCGGGGCATCTGTCCGGCGGGTGCGAATTTCCCTTTGCGGGCTTTGCCCTCATCACCGGCCGGGCGTTGGGGGAGAGCAGCAAAGCTCAGCGCAAGCCCAAGCGGAACAAGGATGCCCTGAACAGTCTGACCGACATCACCCCCGGGGATCTGGTGGTGCACCAGAATCACGGCATCGGCCGGTATGCCGGCATCCGCCGGATGGAGCTGCAGGGGGTGACCAAAGACTACCTGCGCATCGAGTATGACAAAAAGGATGTCCTCTATGTGCCGGTCACCCAGCTGGATTTGCTGAGCCGCTATACCGCCCCGGGCGACAGCGAAAAGGTCAAACTGAGCCGGCTGGGCGGCAGCGACTGGACCAAGACCCGCAAGCGGGTGAAGGCCGCCACCGAGGCCATGGCCAAGGAGCTGATCGAACTCTATGCCCGCCGCAAGCAGGCCCGGGGTTATGCTTTCCCGGCGGATGACACCTGGCAGGAGGAGTTTGAGCAGCGCTTTGCCTATGAGGAAACTGCCGACCAGCTGACCTGCACCGCCGACATCAAACATGATATGGAACAGCCCTGGCCCATGGACCGGCTGCTCTGCGGCGATGTGGGGGTGGGCAAAACCGAGGTGGCGCTGCGGGCTGCCTTCAAATGCGTGATGGGGGGCAAGCAGTGCGCGATTCTGGCTCCCACCACCATCCTGGCCTGGCAGCATTTCAACACCGCCATCTCCCGGATGGAGGCGTTCCCCATCCGCATCGGGCTGCTGAGCCGGTATCGCAGTGCCAAGGAGCAGAAGGAGACCCTCCGCGGTCTGAAAGACGGCACTGTGGACATTGTGGTGGGCACTCACCGGCTGCTGTCGGATGATGTGAAATTCAGGGACCTGGGCCTGGTCATCATCGACGAGGAACAGCGCTTCGGGGTCAAGCACAAGGAAAAGCTCAAGGAGAACTTTATCGGGGTAGATATGCTGACCCTCTCGGCCACCCCCATTCCCCGCACTCTCAACATGGCGCTGTCGGGCATCCGGGATATGTCCACCATCGAACAGCCTCCTTTTGAGCGCCAGCCGGTGGAAACCTATGTGCTGGAATATGATGAGGGAATTGTCTCGGAGGCCATCCGCAAGGAGTTGGCCCGGGGCGGGCAGGTGTATTATCTGCACAACCGGGTGGAAAACATCGAGGAATGTGCCGCCCGGCTGGGCAAGATGGTGCCCGGCGCCCGCATCGGCATCGCCCACGGTAAGATGACCGAGGAACAGATCTCCTCGGTGTGGCAGCAGCTGCTGGACAATGAGATCGACATTCTGGTCTGTACCACCCTCATCGAGACAGGGGTGGATGTGCGCAACTGCAATACCCTGATCATCGAAAATGCTGACCGGATGGGCTTGTCCCAGCTCTATCAGATCCGGGGACGGGTGGGGCGCTCCGCCCGCAAGGCTTACGCCTACTTTACCTTCCAGCGGGACAAGGTCCTCACCGAGATTGCGGCCAAGCGGCTTTCGGCCATCCGGGAATTCACCGCCTTCGGTTCGGGATTCCGCATCGCCATGCGGGATTTGCAGATCCGCGGGGCGGGCAGCCTGCTGGGCCACAGCCAGCATGGTCATATGGAGGCGGTGGGTTATGACCTCTATGTAAAGATGTTGGGACAGGCCATCGCGGCGGCCCGGGGAGAAGCCCCGGAGCCGGACAAGAGCGAATGCCTGGTGGACATCACCGCCGACGCCTATCTGCCCGAGGAATATATCCCCGATACCGCCGGCCGGATCGAGGCCTACAAACGGATTGCAGCCATCGAGACCGACGCCGACGCCGAGGATGTGCTTGACGAACTGATCGACCGCTATGGCGACCCGCCGCGGTGTGTGCAGGGGTTGGTGGACGTCTCGCTGGTGCGGGTTACTGCTGCCCGGGCGGGCATTGTGGAGATCGTCCAGCGCGGTGACAATCTGATTCTCTACACCGATATCGTCAAACCCAACCAGCTGGGTCCGCTGATGGAACAGATGCCCCACCGGGTGATGTTCAACGCGGTGGGACGACCCTACATCAGCCTCCATGTGGCCAGTGGGGAAAACTCGCTGGTGCTGCTGCGGGATGCGGTGGCACTGCTGCCCGGGGCGGGCAAGGCACCGGCCTGATCCGTCCCCGGCGGGATTTTGTAAACAATGCGCTGCACCGTCTGCCATCGCTTGCAAAGAACCTGCAAACGCGGTATAATAGCAGCTACATAATGCCTTTTTAGATCAAAAAGGTGTTTTGAACGGTATATAAAGGAGAGAACACCTGCATGAACCTGATCAAAAAGTTTGCTGGTCTGGGGATGGCAATGGCCATGCTGCTGGGCGCTACCGGCTGCAATATTGTTACCCCTGCCACCGTCGGCTCCATCGGAGGGGTTGAGATCCCGGCCGGCATCTACCTGCTGTCTCAGTATAATGCCTACTCCACAACCACCGGTGTGGCGCAGCTGGCCACCGGTGAAACGGCTTCGGATGTCAAGGCGGTGCTGAAAGCCGAGTGCACCGGCACCATCGGGGACGAGGAAGTCACCACCACCGGCAAGGACTATGTGGCCAAACTGACGCTGCGCAGCCTGCAGTATTACGCTGCTGTGGAAAAGACCTTTGCGGATCTGGGCGGTACCCTGGATGACACCGCCACCGCTGAGGCGGCCTCCAACGCGGACAGCCTGTGGGAGTCCAACAGTGATGTCTACCAGGCCAACGGCATTGGCAAATCCACCGTCGAAAACTATGAGCTGAACGCCGAGAAGGCCAAAGCCTGCCTGGATCTGATCTACGGCGAAAACGGCTCTGAGCCGGTTACCGATGAGGAATATCTGGATTACATCGCCAACGATTGCTACTACATCGAGAGCATCCAGTTCCCGGTGATGGATTACACCACCTACACCATGGCCACCGACGACCAGAATGCTGCCATCAGCGATCTGGCTGACCAGTGCGTGGCTGAGCTGAATGCGGCAACGCCGGAAACCTCGGTGCAGGAGGGCTACCTCAACCTGTACGGCACGGCAGCCAACTATCTGCCCCAGGTGTTCAGCCAGCTGGGAACGACGCTGGATACCAGCCAGCTGGGCTACTATGTGGGGTCCCGCCTCTACACCATGGATGATCTGAGCAGCTTCCAGAGCGGCGAGGACAACTCGATGGTGGACGCACTGAACGCGGTGGAGCCGGGAACCTGGACCAAGCTCAACAACGGCACCGCCTACCTGGTGGTCCGTGCCATTGATCCTATGGAGTCCTACACTCTGGACGAACTGAAGACCAATTTTGACCTGCTGTCTTCCATGAAGAATGACGAACTGCAGGATCGGTTCTATGAGCTGGGCGCTTCGATGGAACAGGCGCTGGATCAGAGCGCGATGAATACCTACAAGGCATCCAAGATCAAACGGGATGTCTAATCAGACGGCCAATAGCCGGGAGCGGTGCGTGCCGCCCCCGGCTTTTTGCAACAAAACGGATGTGAAAACAGGAGGGATCTGCCGATGAAAAACTGGAAACTGCGTCTGGCGGCACTGGCGTTGTCGGTGTCCATGGCCCTATCCACCGGAGCGCCTGTCATGGCGGCTGAAATTTCGGTGGATGCGGGCGGCAACGAGAAAACAGGTCTTGTGGACGAACTTCTGGAGGTTCCGCTCATCGGGGACCTGCTCCGTCTGTTTGTAGGGGATGCGCCGATGCAGACCGGCGAAACAGCCACAGGGGAGAGCGCCACCGACGAGACGGCCACGGCGGAAACTGCCACTCCCGAAGCTGCTGTGACCCCTTCTCCCTCCGCCACACCTTCCGAGTCGCCAGTGCCGAGCCCAAGCGCCGAGCCGGCGGCCACCGGAACGCCGGCGCCTGCCGCCACAGCCGCACCTTCGGTGACGCCGACCCCCACGGCAGTGCCCACCGCCACACCCGCTCCCGCGCAGGCAGTGCTCACCGAGACCCAGTGGGGGGCTGTGACTCTGTACAGCGGAACCCTGCTGCGGGCTTCCAGCCGGGAGGAAACCAACTTCGGGGACCTGGTGGCTGACGCCGTTCTCTACGGGGTGCGCAATGACAGCCGGTATCGCCAGGACCAAAGCCTGGCGTCCCTGCCGCTGGTGGCGGTGGTCAACGGCGGCCGCTTCCAGGGCGTGCTGGAAGCCGGTACAACCCTCAACCGGGACAGCCTGCAAAATGTACTCACCGATGGAACACTGGCACTGGTGACGGTGACCCCGGCCAAGCTGCAGGAAATCCTCAACGCGGGTCTGGTGGGGATGCTGGATTCCGGCAGTGAGCGGTTCGGCAACTTCCTTCAGGTCAGCGGTCTGCGCTTTGTCTACCAGACCAGCAATAACGAGACCACCGTCAAGCAGGCCTGGCTGACCGACCCGGATGGCGGCAACGCCAAAGAGCTGGATCTGACGGACAACTCTTCCCGGATTGCCCTGGCAATTCCCACGGACCTGCTGACCTCCTATGGCCTGACCGCGGAATCGGGCTATACCGATGCACTGTCCGGTACGGCACTGAGCCTCTATGATACCCTGGAGAAGCTGGCCGGCAATTGCGATGCCGCGACACTGGCGGCGCTGCTGGCCCGCGGCGGCAGCCAGGGACGGATTCTTCCGGCCAGTGCCCAGCCGTATTCCGCCATGCTGCTCAGTGATCTGGCCAACGCCAACCGGAAAGTCCGTTGCCTGGTGGATGGGCAGGAGGTCCAGGGGTACACCGATGCCAACGGCAGCCTGATTCTGGACAACCTCAGTCCCGGCAGCCATACCGTCCGCCTGAAGGCGGGGGAGCCGGCTTATTACATCAGCAACATTACTTATGTGGGAACCGCCACCGGCATGGTGGTGATGATCTCCATCCCGGCGGATTGCCTGGGCGAATCCGTTACGCCGACCACAGCTGCACCGGACAATTCTGGAAACGGTGGGACCCCTGCCGCGGTGGCCACCCCGGCCCCGGACCAGGGGGACACCCATCCCGACATCGGCCCGGCGATTGCGGCGGGCACCTGGGGTCAGGATGACAGCAGCGCGGCTTCGGCGACTCCGGCCCCGGCGGCGCCCACGGCGGCCCCGTCGGCCACCAAGGCCCCGGCCAAGGGCAGCGGAACCACCGCCACAGCCACCCCCAATCCTATCCAGGACCCCACGGCGGGCACCATCCTGGGGGCAACCCCGGTTCCCACCCTGGAACCCACCCCGACACCTTCACCCACGCCGGAGCCCACGCCCGACCCGGAGGAACTTGCCAAGCAGGAAAATCTGGCCAAGACCAGCAGCCGGATTCCGCTGTATGTGGGATGTGGGTTGGTAGTTGTCTGTGTTTTGGTGGTGGCGGCGCTCTTTATCAGACGCAAAATGGAAGAAACCAAGCATGAAACCTATCGCAAACGCAAATAAGGAAAGGACCCGGAATGACCGATAATAAATGGAAGAATCTTTTGCTGGAAATTGTGGGCTGTTTTCTCTCGGCCCTGGGGGTGTATACCTTTGCCGTGGCGGCGGCGGTGCCGGTGACCGGTGTGGCCGGCATCTGCGCCATTGTCTACCGGTTGGTGGGGCTGCCCATCGGCATCACCAACATTGTGCTGAACATCCCCATTGTCCTGATTTGTTTTCGCTATCTGGGACGGGACTTCTTTCTGCGCAGCGTGCGGTGCATGATCTTCTTTGCCGCATTCAGTGACTTTGTCCTGCCGGTGCTCCCCATCTATACGGGGGACCGGATGCTGGCCACCCTGTGCGGCGGTGCAATCATGGGCATTGGTGATGCTTTGATCTATATGCAGAACACCAGCACCGGCGGCATGGACTTTATCACCATGGCCATCAAGGTCAAGCGGCCTCACATGCCCTTCGGCAACCTGACCTTCGGGGCGGCATTGGTGGTAATTCTGGCCAACGGGTTCGTCTTCCGGGATGTAGATTCCATCATCTACGGCCTGATTCTCAACTTCCTGGCCTCCTATATCATCAACCGGATGATGTTTGGCTTCAACGCCTGTATGATGGCACTGATCGTCACCAAGGATGGCCGGGCCGCCTGCGCCGAGATTGACCGGACGGTGGACCGCGGTTCCACCATCCTGCGGGGATACGGTGGATACAAGCAGGACCAGCGGGATGTGGTGCTGTGTGCCTGCAGCAACAAACAGCTCTACGTCATCGAAAAAGCGATGAAGCGACTGGACCCCGGCAGCTTTATCATTATGCTCCAAGCCAATGAGGTGCAGGGGGAGGGCTTCCGCCGGCTGGAACTGGGCAAGACAGAATCCAAGAAATAAAGAAAACGCCTGCACCGGGGTTCTACGGATGGGAACCCCGGTGCGGGCGTTTTTTGATGTAAGTTGTGCGGTAAAAAAGATCAGCGGCTGACCGGCTTGTTCGGCGGATACTCCCCCTGGGCGGCTGCTTCCAGCCGGCTCAGGCGGGCTTCCAGCTCCAGCATCCGGGTATTCATGATGTCGGGCAATGCCTGCTGGTCCAGGTCGTCGGCGGGGCAGCACTTGATGTTGTTCACCCGCACGATCTCGGCCGGTACACCCACGGCGGTGGCGTTGGCGGGCAGGTTCTTCAGCACCACACTGCCGGCGCCAACCCGGACGTTGTCCCCGATATAAACAGGGCCCAGAATTTTGGCCCCGGCCCCCACCAGAACATTGTTGCCCAGGGTGGGGTGCCGCTTGCCGGTGTCCTTGCCGGTACCGCCCAGGGTGACCCCATGATAGATGGTGCAGTTATCCCCAATCTCGGTGGTCTCGCCAAAGACGATGCCCATTCCGTGGTCGATGAAAAGCTTGTGTCCGATCTTGGCGCCGGGATGAATCTCGATGCCTGTCAGATGACGGGCCACCTGACTGACCAGCCGCGCCAGAAAAAAGCGATGATGCAGATAGAGAAAATGCGCCAGCTTATGGGTGACCAGCACATGAAAACCGGGATACAAAATAATAACCTCCGCTACGTTGCGAGCGGCGGGGTCCTTGTCCCGGATGTTTTTCGCGTCCTCCCAAAGGCCCATGGAATGTGCCCCTCCGTTTCCTGTTTGGTTCATCATGATCTTGCCTTTTTATAAAATACCACATTTTATAATAAATCGCAATGAAATGTGCCTGATAAGGCCAACCAGAGACAATTTGTCAAAATAAACAAAAGTGCTGCATAAAACAGCAAAAATCCCTCTTTGTGCCACATCCGTCCATTTGTTGACAGAAAAGTGGGTTCATGGTACAATAATAAAAATTGTGCCGAGAAAGGAGCGCCGCCGATGTTTGCCCACAAAACCGCCGCAGGTTATGGGAATGAAATGCACGGTGCAGCGTATTTCTTTCGCGCTGCATCCGGCGTGCCTTTTTGACTTTTCCTTTCGGGGAAAAGTTTTTTTTTGCCCAAACGTCACCCACTGAGGAGGAAAAATAATGCTGATCCGAAATGCAAAAGACTGCGAAGGCGGTGTGTTTGATATCTGGCTGCGGGACGGCAAAATTGCTGCCATCGGCTGCGATCTGCCCCAGCCCGAAGGGGAGGAAATCCTGGACGCCAAGGGCCTGACCGTTCTGCCCGCTTTTATTGATACCCACTGCCACTGGCGGACCCCCGGTTATGAATACAAAGAGGACATCGCCACCGGGTCGGCGGCCGCAGCGGCGGGCGGATACACCTTTGTCAACCTCATGCCCAACACCAAGCCGGTCTGCTCCGATGCCGAGACGGTCTATGCGGTGCAGAACAAGGCCAAGGAGATCGGCCTGTGCGACTGCAACCAGACGGTGTCCATCACCAAGAACTTTGACGGCGTCACCATTGACCACCTGGCCATGCTGCCCGATGACATCAAGTTCATCACCGAGGACGGCAACGGGGTCATGAACAACGCGGTGATGGCCCGGGTCTTCGCCTTTGCCTCGGGGGCCAACCTCACGGTGATGAGCCATGCCGAGGACCGGGAGATCAGCCCCTGGGACTACCGCCTGGCCGAAAACATCGAAACGGTGCGCAACTGCCACCTGGCCGAATACTACGACACCCGGCTGCATATGTGCCATGTCTCCACCAAGGAGGCCATCGAGGCCATCGCGGCCAGCCGGGCCAAGGGCGCCCGGATCACCTGCGAGGTGACGCCCCACCATCTCTGGTTTGACGACAGCAAACTCCAGTACAAGGTCAACCCGCCCATCCGCAAGGCGGACGATGTGGCGGCCCTGGTGCGGGCCATCCGCGCCGGTGTGGTGACCTGCATCGGCACCGATCACGCCCCCCACAGCGCCGAGGACAAGGCCAAGGGAGCCGCCGGTATGGTGGGCCTGGAAACCTCCTTTGCGGTCTGCTATACCAAGCTCTGCCGGATGGAGGGGCTGCCCCTGGAGCATCTGAGCTACCTGATGAGCGCCGGCCCTGCTGCCGTGATGCAGCTGGACGACCACAAGGGTCTGCTGCGGCCCGGCTATGATGCCGACCTGGTTCTGGTGGACATCGACCACCTCTACACCGTCCACGCCGACAAGCTGCACAGCAAGAGCAAGAACTGCCCCTATGACGGTCAGTCCTTCTATGGCCGGGTCATGCTGACCATCAAGGGCGGCAAGATCACCTATCGCAACAGTGACGGGGAATAACACCACAGTATCATAAAGGGAGAGATGTACAATGATGACCAATATGGACAAGCTCTACGAGAGCGTCGCCAAGAATGGTCCGGTCTGCGTCGGGCTGGACACCGAGATCAGCTATCTGCCCGAGACCGATACCACCAAGACGGCGGGGGAGAACATCCTGGCCTTCAACAAGGCGCTGATCGAGGCCACCAAGGAGGTGGCAGGCTGCTACAAGGTACAGATCGCCTACTATGAATCCCAGGGCCTGGATGGGCTGCGCGCCTACGCCGAAACCCTCAAGGCGGTGCGGGCCACCGGTCTGCCGGTGATCGCCGACATCAAGCGCGGTGACATTGCGAAAACTGCCGAAATGTACGCCAAGGCACATTTCACCGGCGATTTTGAGGCGGATATCGTGACCCTGGCCCCCTACATGGGCCTGGATTCCATCAGCCCCTATCTGCCCTACTGCAAGGAGCAGGGCAAGGGCTTGTTCGTGCTCTGCCGGACCTCCAACCCCGGCGCCAAGGATTTCGAGTACCAGCGCCTGGCGGATGGCCGCCATGTCTATGACCTGGTGGGAGACAGCATGACCGAACTGGGTAAGGATTACATGGGCGAGAGCGGCTATTCCAGCATCGGCCTGGTCATCGGCGGCACCCACACCGAGGAGGCCTCCGAGATCCGCGCTGCCTACCGCAACACCTTCTTCCTGATCCCCGGCTACGGTGCCCAGGGCGGCAAGGCGGCCGACATCGCCCGCTACCTGAACAAGGGCAACGGCGGTGTGGTCAATTCCAGCCGAGGCATCTTGCTGGCCTACAAAAAGCAGCCCGGCGTCCGTTTTGACGAGGCCGCCTATCGGGAATGCCTGCGCATGAGGGAGGATATTCAGGGTGAATGTGACAAGCTGTAATGCCAAGGTCCTGAGCCAGAGCACGCTGGCCCCGGACATCCGCAAACTGGTGGTGGCCTGGCCGGATGCCAGCCGTCCGCCCCATGCCGGCCAGTTCTTTATGCTGCGTGCCTGGGCCATGGACGAAAAGCCGGTGCTGTCCCGGCCCATCAGCGTCAATGACTTTGATCCCGACACCGGCGCCCTGACCTTTTTGTACCAGGTCAAGGGGGAGGGCACTGCCAAGCTGGCGGCCCTGAAGCCCGGTGATACCATGACGGTGACTGGCCCCTGCGGCAATGGCTTTGATGCCGCTGCCCTGGCCTCGCTGGGCCGGATCGCGGTGGTGGGCGGCGGTATTGGCACCGCCCCGCTGCTGCTGCTCTGCAAGAGCCTGTGCGCGGCGGGCTGCAAGCCGGATCTCTTTGTGGGATTCCGGGACCAGCCCTATAATCTGGAAGCCTTCCAGCCCTATTGCGGCAAAATCCAGCTCTCCACCGACACCGGCGCGGTGGGCCACCATGGCCTGGTGACCGATCTGCTGCGCCCCCAGGAGTATGCCGTGGTGCTGGCCTGTGGCCCCGGTGTCATGATGCGGGGCGTTTACCGGCTTTGTGCCGAGCAGGGCACACCTTGCTTGGTGAGTATGGAAAACAAGATGGCCTGCGGCCTGGGGGCCTGCCTCGGCTGCACCTGCCACACCAAGGTGGGACCCAAGACGGTCTGCAAGGATGGGCCGGTCTTCAAAGCGGAGGAGGTGTTTGACCTGTGAGTGATCTGCATGTGGATTTTCTGGGCAAGCGCCTGGCCGGGCCGGTGATTGCGGCTTCAGGTACCTTCGGCTTTGGGCCGGAGTATGCCGGCATCGAGGACCTGCGCCTGCTGGGCGGCATTTCCGGCAAGGGCCTGACCCTCAACGGACAGCCCGGCAACACCGGGGAACGTCTGTACGAGACTCCTTCCGGCCTGATGAACTCCATCGGGCTGCAGAATCCCGGGGTCCAGCACTTCATCGACCATGAGCTGCCCGCCATGAAGCAACTTGGCACCAGCGTCTGGGTCAACCTGGGCGGCCACACCATCGAGGAAAACGTCCAGGGGGTGCAGATGCTCTGCGCAGCCGGGGTGGATTTCATCGAGCTGAACATCAGCTGCCCCAACGTCAAGCAGGGCGGTCTGGCCTTCGGAATCCGCGCTGCCGACGCCTCCGAGGTGGTGAGTGCGGTGCGCAAGGTCTGCACCGTCCCGCTGATCGTCAAACTAAGCCCCCAGGCGGAGAGCATCCCCGAGATGTGCAAGGCGGTGGAGGCGGCCGGTGCCGATGCCATCAGCCTTTGCAACACCTTCCAGGCCTGCGCGGTGGACCTGGAAAAGCGCCGTCCGGTATTCGACAATGTCTTTGCAGGGCTCTCCGGCCCGGCGGTCCGGCCAATCGCACTGCGGATGGTCTGGCAGGCTGTGGGTGCGGTCCAGATCCCGGTGGTGGGGCTGGGCGGCATCATGACCGGCCGGGACGCGCTGGAGTTTATCATGGCGGGTGCCGCTGCTGTTCAGGTGGGCACCGCCAACTTCCTGGACCCCACCGCCTGTGTGCGGATCACCCGGGAGATCGGCCAGTGGATGGACGCCCACGGGGTTCAGACGCTGGATGAGATTCGCGGATGCGCCAGAGCATGAATTTATATGCAATAATATTGAATTATTATTCAGAAAATGGTATAGTGAGTTAGATTTATAAGGGAGGAACTACCATGGCAAGAGAGGCAAAGGAAATTTTGAAGGAATGTGAAGCGTTCCTGGAGGGGCACTTCCTGCTGTCCAGCGGCCGTCACTCGGGTGCATACTGCCAGATGGCTTATCTGCAGCAGTATCCCGACAAGTGCGCCGAAGTCATGGCCACCGTGGCGGATCAGCTGCGGGATCTGGATGTGGATGTGATTGTGGGACCGGCTATGGGCGGCATCGTCTATGCCTATGAGCTGGGCCGTCAGCTGGGCAAGCGTGCCATCTTTACCGAGCGGGTGGACAACGTGATGACCCTCAAGCGGTTTGCCATCCATCCGGGCGAGCGCTGCATCATCGCCGAGGACGTGGTCACCACCGGCGTTTCCAGCCTGGAGACCAAGCGGGTGATCGAGGAAGCCGGCGGCGTCTGCCTAGGCATCACCTGTGTGGTGGACCGCACCCGGCCGGAAGCTCCCTCGCCCATCCCCATTCTGGCCAGCGCCCTCAAGCTGGACCTGCCCAACTATACACCGGAAGAGTGCCCCATCTGCAAGGAGGGCAAGCTGCCGCTGGTGCACCTGGGCAGCCGCAAGATGAAGGAACAGGCCAAGCAGACGATGTAAAAGGCGCTGCGGCTCAACAAAGATCACAGGCAAGGCGGAATCTCTGTGCGGAATGACCCGCACGGCGGAAAACCGCCTTGTTTCAGGAAACCGAAATATGATTGCGAGGCAAGAAATGCAGGCATATCTGATTTTGGCAAACGGCATGGTGTTTGCCGGAAAGAGCATCGGGTGCCCGGGCACCACGGTGGGAGAGGTTGTCTTTGCCACCGGTATGGTCGGCTTTGAGGAGACCCTGACCGACCCCAGCTATTATGGACAGATCATCACCCAGACCTATCCTTTGATTGGCAACTACGGTATGAACAGCCAGGACAAGGAAAGCGACAAGATCTGGGCAAAGGGATACATTGTGCGGGAAGCCTGCACGGCCCCCAGCAACTTCCGCTGCGAAATCACTTTGGATGCCTTCCTCAAGGAGCAGGGCATCATCGGCATCGAGGATATTGACACCCGCAGCCTGACCCGTACTTTGCGGGAAAGCGGCGTCATGAACGGTGCCATCACCACCGAGTTTGATCCCAACACCGACAAGCAGGCACTGGAGGCCCTGATGCCCCAGATTCAGTCCTATGCGGTGACCGGGGCTGTGGATGCAGTGACTTGCACCCAGCGCAAGACCTACGAGCCCACCGCCGGTGTGGCAGAAGGGGAGGAACCCCTGCACATTGCCCTGCTGGACCTGGGCTGCAAGAACAACATCATCCGCTGCCTGCAAAAGCGGGGCTGCCGGGTGACGGTCCTGCCCGGGCACACCACCGCTGCCGAGCTGGCCGAGTTGCATCCCGATGGCCTGATGCTTTCCAACGGCCCCGGAGACCCGGCGGAAAACGTGGAAATCATCCGCAACATCGGTGAGATGCTGGATTCCGGCATCCCGGCTTTCGGAATCTGCCTGGGCCACCAGCTCACTGCCCTGGCCGCCGGCGCCCAGACCTGCAAGCTCAAGTACGGTCACCGCGGCGCCAACCAGCCCGCCACCGACTTTGCCACCGGGCGCACCTTCATCACCAGCCAGAACCACGGTTACGCAGTGGTGGGGGAGACTGTTCCTACACAGGTGGGCAAGGTGAGCCATGTGAATGCCAACGACAAGACCTGCGAAGGCATCGAATACAGCCGCTGGAATTGCTTTACCGTTCAGTTCCATCCCGAGGCCAACGGCGGCCCTAAGGATACCGAATTCCTGTTTGACCGCTTCATCGACCGCATCAAACAATCGAAAGGGGAACACTGATCATGCCCAAAGACCCAAATATCAAAAAAGTTCTGGTGATCGGTTCCGGCCCCATCATCATCGGTCAGGCCGCCGAATTTGACTACTCCGGCACCCAGGCCTGCCGCGCCCTCAAATCCGAGGGAATCGAGACGGTGCTGGTCAACTCCAACCCGGCCACCATCATGACCGACCCGGACATTGCCGACCACGTCTACATCGAGCCGCTGACCGCCGCTGTGGTGGAGCGGATCATCGAAAAGGAGCATCCCGACGCCATCCTGCCCAACCTGGGCGGTCAGATGGGCCTGAATCTGAGCATGGAGCTGGCCCGTTCCGGCTATCTGGACCGCTCCGGCGTCCGCCTGCTGGCCTGCCGACCGGATACCATCGACCGTGCCGAGGACCGGCAGCTCTTCAAGGATACCATGGAGAAGCTGCACCAGCCGATTATTCCCTCCAAGGTTGTGGAGGACCTGGATGACGCGCTGGATTTTGCCGAGGTCATCGGTTATCCGGTCATTGTCCGCCCCGCCTTCACCATGGGCGGTACCGGCGGCGGCATCTGCGAGGACCGGGAAAAACTGCATGAGATCGCCACCAACGGCCTGCGCCTTTCTCCCATTCACCAGATTCTGGTGGAAAAGTGCATTGCCGGTTGGAAAGAGATCGAATACGAGGTCATGCGGGACCACAAGGGCAATGTGATCACCGTCTGCAACATGGAGAACCTGGACCCGGTGGGCATTCACACCGGAGACTCCATCGTCGTGGCCCCCAGCCAGACCCTTTCGGACAAGGAATACCAGATGCTGCGCACCGCGGCACTGGACATCATCACCGAGCTGGGCATCGAGGGCGGCTGCAACTGCCAGTTTGCCCTCAAGCCGGACAGCTTCGAGTATGCGGTCATCGAGGTCAACCCCCGTGTGTCCCGTTCCTCGGCACTGGCTTCCAAGGCCACCGGCTATCCCATTGCCAAGGTGGCTACCAAGATTGCTCTGGGCTACACCCTGGATGAGATCACCAACGACGTGACCGGGGAAACCTGCGCCTGCTTTGAGCCGGCGTTGGACTATGTGGTGGTCAAGTACCCCAAATGGCCCTTTGACAAGTTTGTCTATGCTGACAAATCCCTGGGCACCCAGATGATGGCCACCGGTGAGGTCATGGCCATCGGCAACAACTTCGAGCATGCGATGATGAAGGCGGTCTCCTCCATCGAGCTGGGGATGGATACCCTGACCCTGCCCGATTTCGAGAAACTGACCACCGAGGAGGTCATCGAACATCTGCATGTGCAGGACTCCGAGCGCGCCTTCTGCGTCTATGAGGCCCTCAAACGTGGGGTTCCCCACCAGACCATCTATGATATCACCAAGATTGACTGGTGGTTCCTAGACAAGCTGCAGCATCTGGCCAACCTGGAGCTGGGCCTGAAAGAGGGCCCGCTGACCAAGGAAAAGTATCTGGAAGCCAAGAAGTATGGATTCCTGGACAAAACCATCCGCCGGCTGTCCGGTGTGGAAAAGATGCCGGTGGAAAACTACCACGCCGGCTTCAAGATGGTGGATACCTGCGCCGCCGAATTTGCGGCCCGCACCCCCTATTTCTACTCCACCGACGACGCCGACAACGAGGCAGTCCAGTTCATCGCGGAGCGCAGTGATCCCAAAAAGAAGAAGATCCTGGTCTTCGGTTCCGGTCCCATCCGCATTGGGCAGGGCATCGAGTTCGACTACTGCTCTGTGCACGCGGTATGGACCCTGAAAAAACATGGCTGCGAGGCGGTTCTGGTCAACAACAACCCCGAAACCGTTTCCACCGACTTTGACACCGGCGACCGTCTGTATTTCGATCCCCTCAACCCCGAGAGTGTGGACAACATCATCGCCACCGAAAAGCCCGATGGCTGTCTGGTGCAGTTCGGCGGACAGACCGCTATCAAGCTGGCCAAGCATATGGACGAGATCGGCCTGCCCATCCTGGGCACCCCTGCCGACGCCATCGACGAGGCCGAGGACCGGGAGCGCTTTGACGAATTGCTGGAGCGCTGCGGGATTCCCCGTCCCGAGGGCCGCACCGTCTTCACCCTGGATGAAGCGCTCAAGGCAGCTGAGGAGGTTGGTTACCCGGTTCTGATGCGTCCCAGCTATGTGCTGGGCGGCCAGAACATGATTGTCGCCTACAACAGCGCCGATGTGGTGGAGTACATGGGGGTTATTACCGCCCATGTGGATATGTCCCACCCGGTTCTGATGGACAAGTACATCTACGGCACCGAATGTGAAGTGGATGCCATCTGCGATGGCACCGACTATCTGGTACCCGGCATCATGCAGCAGGTGGAGCGCACCGGCGTGCACTCGGGCGATTCCATCTGTGTTTACCCGCCCTACAACTTCTCCCAGCAGGTCATCGACACCCTGGTGGATTACACCGGCCGGTTTGCACGGGAGCTCAAGGTGGTGGGCCTGGTCAACGTCCAGTACGCTGTTCAGGACGGCAAGGTTTACGTCATCGAGGTGAACCCCCGTTCCTCCCGTACCGTTCCCTACATCAGCAAGGTGACCGGCGTGCCCATGGTGGACCTGGCGGTCCGCTGCACCCTGGGCGAAAAGCTCAAGGATATGGGGTATGGCACCGGCCTGTGGCGCAACGGCAAGAGCCCCTACACCGCGGTGAAGGTCCCGGTGTTCAGCTTTGAAAAGCTGCATGGCGTGGATACCATGCTGGGACCCGAGATGAAGTCTACCGGCGAGGTGCTGGGCATTGCCCCCACCTTCCACGAGGCGATGCTGAAGGGCCTGGTGGCAGCTGGCTACCAGTTCAAGGTGCCCGGCCCCGGTTCCTGCGTCATTGTCACCGTCAAGGACAGCGACAAGCCCGAGGCGGCGGAGCTGGCCTGGAAACTGCATGATTACGGCTACAAGATTTACGGCACCGCTGAGACGGCCCGCTATCTGAACAGCCAGATGATTCCCTGCAGTGTGGTGCGCCAGATGAGCGGCGAACGGCCCAACGTGATTGATCTGCTGGAAAGCGGCTTGGTGGATTACATCATTTCCACCAGCCCGCATGGCCGTGATCCCCACCGGGATTCGGTCAAGTTCCGCCGTAAGGCGACCGAATTGTCCATCCCCTGCATCACGGCTTTGGACACTGCCCGGGTCCTCGTGGACGAGCTGCGGGGTGAACATGATATCAGCGGCATCGAACTGGTGGATATCGCAGCGCTGCACCGTGACGCAGGAGAAGGCCGGAGCTGAAATTGTTGACAACTTTTGGATAAACAACTCGGAATGACAAAGAAACTCCTGGCTTGTGCCTCGAATTTTGTCATAAATGCCAATTTTTGTAAATGATATGGTGGTTTTGCTGGAATCTCTTGATTCTGCGCCATATTTTTTCTATAATTGATTGGTAACATATAGAGGGGTGTGCGGGGCATCAGGACTCCGCCGCAGAACCAACAGGAGATAAGGAAAACGATGACAAGATCACAGTTGATTACAAAAGTTGCAAATGATACCAACCTCTCCGCTGCCGAGGTGGAGCGGGTGATGGATGGGATTTTCGGCACCATTGGTGATGTTCTCCGGGAAGGGGATAAGGTTACCATCGCGGGGTTTGGCCGTTTTGAGATGCGGGAACGCCAGACCAAGAACTTCACCAACCCCAAAACCAAGGTGACCAGCCAGCTGCAGCCCACTTCCATCCCGGGCTTTAAAGCCAGTGGCCGTCTGAAGGCCAAGGTTGCCAAACAAATGTAATTTTGTTGCTTCCCGGCGTCTGCAGGTTTGACCTGTGGGCGTCGGGTTTTTGTTTATAAACCCCTTTTTCCAGGTCAAAAGCTATGTTATAATGAGTAGGAACGCATGACCCAAAATTGCTGAACAAGGGAGAGTGCAGGTTGGTATTATGACGCGAATTGAAGCCATAGAAGAGTATAATCGTGCCCAAAAACGGGGGCAGCGGGATTATCGGGAGAAAACCCTCCGTGGTCAGTATCCGTATCTGCCGGTGCTGGATGATCTGCTGGAGAATGTCGGGGTGGAAAGTCAATTGCCCTTGGGGGTCATTGAGGTCCCGCTGGATCTGGTGGTTGGCACCAAGACCGCAGGACGCACCGCTGCCTTTGCTTCCAACTTTATGCCATTGCTGGAAGCCAAAAGCGAGTTTGGCAACAAGTGGATCAGCCTTTGTGTTTCTCATGTGGAAGAAGGCATCCGGGATCCCATCCGCTGCTTCGAATACATGGGACGTTTTTATGTGCAGGAAGGCAACAAGCGGGTCAGTGTCCTCAAATATTTTGACGCCAGCAGTGTGACGGCCAACGTGACCCGGATGGTGCCGCAGTATGTCGATACGCCCGAAATTCGTTTGTACTACGAGTTCATGGAGTATTATCCTCGGATCAAGTTGTACAACATTACCTTCTCCCAGGAAGGCAGCTTTGCCAAGCTGCAGACCAGTCTTGGCAAGGCCCCCGGGGAATCCTGGACCGATGACGACCGCGCCGATGTTCTTTCGGTGTTCAACTGGGTCAGAAAGGCATATCTGGCCCATGGCGGCGGTTCCCTGAAAACCACCGCCGGTGATGTGCTGCTGTTGTTGATGCGGCTGTATCCTTTCCAGGAGCTCAAGAACCAAAGTCCCGATGAATTGTCCAAATCCATCGATGCCGTCTGGGATGATGTGCTGGCCCTGGGCCGGCCGGACCCGGTCAAGCTCAGCGTGGAGCCCAGCCAGCCGGACCAGCCCAAGCTTCTGGAGCGCATTTTGCCCAACATCCTGACCAACACCCCTCATCATCTCAAGGTGGCCTTTGTCAATGAGCGCACCCCCGAGACCAGCACCTGGACCAACCAGCACGAATTTGGACGTACCCAATTGGATCAGGTCTTTGAAGGACAGGTCCAGACGGTGGCCTACCACGGCGCAGTGCCCGGCAGCAACGACGACGCACTGGTGGAACAGGCCATTGAGGAAGGCGCCGACATTGTTTTTACCACCAGTCCGCAGTTGGTGGGGGCCTCTCTGCGTGCCGCGGTGCGCCATCCCGAGGTCCGGATCTTGAACTGCTCCATGGATATGCCCTATGCCAGCATCCGCACCTACTACACCCGGGTGTATGAGGCCAAGTTCATCACCGGCGCCATTGCCGGTGCCATGGCAGACGGCAACCGGGTGGGATATCTGGCGGATTACCCGATTTTCGGGGTTCCGGCCAACATCAATGCTTTTGCCCTGGGGGCCAGGATGGTCAATCCGCGGGTGCAGGTGGACCTGGAATGGTCCTGTCTGCCCGGTCACCCCATCGAAAATCTGATGGATAAGGGCATCACCGTGATTTCCGGCCGGGATACCCCCATGGCGGGGCGCCCTCAGCGGGAATTTGGCACCTTCATGGTACTGCCCGGCGGGGCATTGCAGGACCTGGCCTCTCCCTTCTGGCACTGGGGCCAGTTTTATGAAAATGTGGTTCGCAGCGTTCTCAACGGGGCCTGGTCCCGGGACAAATCCGGTACTGATGGCAAGGCAGTCAACTATTGGTGGGGGATGAACAGCGGCGTCATGGACGTTTTGCTCAGCCGGGAACTGCCCCACGACCTGCGCCATCTGGCCGAAATCCTGCGCAGCGGCATTACCTCCGGTGCCGTTGACCCCTTTGCCTGCCACATTGTGGCACAGGACGGCACCCTGAAAAATGAAGGATTGCACGGGTTTGCTCCGGAGCAGATCCTCCGCATGGATTGGCTGTGTGATGCGGTCAACGGACATATTCCGGAATATGACGAGCTGACCGAGATTTCGCGGCCCATGTATCGGATGCAGGGCATCCATCGGGATCGTTTGCCCGCAGAGAAGGGAGCTTCCCTATGAAAATCCTGGCGGTTGCTGATGAGGAGTCCAAGTATCTCTGGGATTATTACGAGCCGGAAAAGCTGCGCGGCATTGATCTGATCATTGGCTGCGGGGACCTCAATCGCCGGTATCTGGAGTTTCTGGCGACCGTTGCGCCGATTCCGGTTCTCTATGTCCATGGCAATCACGATGAGAGCTATGACCAGGAACCGCCGGACGGGGCCTTGTGCATCGACGATGATATCTACTGCTATAAAGGTATCCGGATTATGGGCTTGGGCGGCAGTTGCCGCTATCGTGCCGGCGCCTGGCAGTTTACCGAAGCAGAGATGAAAAAACGGATCCGCCGTCTGCATGGTAAGTTGACCCGCCTGGGCGGTGTGGACATCCTGGTGACCCATGCCCCGATGCATGGATATGGCGATGGCAGCGATCTGCCTCACCGCGGATTTACGGTGTTCCGGGAGGTTCTGGACACCTACAAACCGGAGCTGATGCTGCACGGGCACATCCATCTGAACTATGGTGCAAACCTTCAGCGGGAGTATCAATATGGACCCACCCGGATCATCAACGCCTATGATCGGGTGGTGCTGGAACTGGCCGACCGGGAAATCCCGCTGGGCCGCCGCGAAAGCTTTTTGCAGCGATGGCTGAACCGTGCGGGGCGCTGAATGGTGCGATAATGATACGTCCGTGACTTCGGGCGGGAAAGAGCAGGAGAGTAACGAGATGATCAAGATTGGTGTTTTGGGCGCGGGAACTTGGGGCATTGCCCTGGCCCGGCTGTTGGCTGTAAATGGCCACGATGTCACGGTGTGGAGTGCTTTGCCGGATGAGTTGAAAAATCTTCGTACCACCCACCGTCACCCCAACCTGCCGGGTATGATTTTGCCGGGCGAGATGCACTATACCGCAGATATGGAGGAAATCTGTACCGGACGGGACCTGCTGGTCTTTGCGGTTCCCTCGGTATTTGTCCGCTCCACCGTCAAAAAAGCGGCACCCTTTATCCCGAATGGCCAGCTGATTGTGGATGTGGCCAAGGGCATTGAGGAGAAAACTTTGATGACTATGTCCGAGGTGATCGAGGATTGCCTGGCTGCAGTGCCCGGCCATGAACAGTGCAGGGTGGTTGCGCTTTCCGGCCCCACCCATGCTGAGGAAGTGGCATGTGATATGCCCACCCTGATTGTGGCCAGCAGCCCGGATGAACAGGCTGCCAAAAAGGTGCAGAAGATTTTCAACAGTGCCAATTTCCGTGTCTACACCAATTCCGACCGCCGTGGCGTGGAACTGGGCGGAGCTGTGAAGAATGTGGTGGCCCTGGCGGTGGGGATTGCCATGGGATTGGGGTATGGTGACAACGCCAAAGCAGCCCTGATTACCAGAGGCAATGCCGAATTGTCCCGGCTGGGCGTTGCCATGGGCTGCCGTGCCGAAACCTTTGCCGGGCTTTCCGGAATGGGGGATTTGATTGTCACCTGTACCAGCCTGCACAGCCGGAATCTCCATGCCGGGATTCTGATTGGCAGGGGAGAGAGTGCAGACCAGGCCAAGAAAGAGGTGGGCCAGGTGGTGGAAGGCATCAACGCCTTGCCCGCTGCCCGCAAACTGGCCAAAAAGTATAAGGTCGAGATGCCCATCGTCAACACGGTGGCGGAGATTCTGTCGGGGGATCTGCCGGCCAGCAACGCATTGGCCGCCTTGATGGGCCGGAACCTCAAACGGGAGTAATACCACAGCAAAGGGGAGAAAGCGCATGCCCGAGATTCGTGCTGCCTTTTTTGACATTGACGGGACGCTTCTGCCGTTCCAGGCCACCGAGATCCCTTTGGGGACGCGGAGGGCGCTGGACCAGCTGCGGGAGAATGGAATCCGTATCTTTCTGGCCACAGGGCGTCCGCCGGTCCATCTGCCGCACTTGCACGCCTTTGATCACATCCACTTTGATGGATATGTGACGATGAACGGACAGTACTGTTACGACGATGAAGGGGTGGTGTATGCCAAGCCGCTGCCCCGGCAGGCACTGGAATTGCTGGTGCCCTATCTGGCGGGGAACGATTTGGCGGTTTCCTTTGTGGAACGGGATTACGGATACCTGAACCGGAACAACCAGCTTAGTGATGCGTTTCGCCGCCAGATGGAAATGCCTATTGACGATCCGATTCGCTCGCTGACCCATCCCACCTATCAGCTCAGTGCCTTTCTGCCGGAGGCGGAGGAAGAGCGCTTCATGGAGCATTGCCCGGGCTGCAAGGCGGTACGCTGGAGCCCTGATTTCGCGGACATTCTGCCGGCCGACGGGAGAAAGCCCTGTGGTATGGAAAAGATGCTGGCTCATTACGGCTGGACGGCGGAACAAGCCATAGCCTTTGGCGACGGCGATAATGATGCCGAGATGCTGCGCTATGCGGGCATCGGGGTTGCCATGGGCAACGGTAAGGAGTCGGCCAAATCGGCTGCCGATTATGTGACGGCGAGGGATGTGGAGGATGGCATTGCCAAAGCCCTGCGGCATTTCGGCCTGATCTGATTGGATTGACAAGAAAAACAAAAAGGGGCTGTTGCAAAACGAAAGTTGAGCAGCAGCCCCATTTTCATGGCGATTTCTGTTGAAAACTCCATTCCGGAAGGGTTTTCGTGGAGATTTCGTTAAAAACTCCGGCGCAATCTCGAAAAAAGGGTATAGCAAAGCTGAGCTTCGCCGAAAGGAGAAGCCTGGTTTTTTGCAGTGCGCCCGGCATGGGCAATAACTTGGTGGTGAAAGTCCACTACAGACTTGGCAGTAG
>CALWNP010000034.1 GCA_944382835.1 uncultured Gemmiger sp. | reverse complement strand
GCGGCCCCCGCCGAGTAGCCTGCCGTGCCCGCCGAGCCCACCGTCGAGGCGGCCCCGGCGCCCACCGAGGCTCCCGCTGAGGAGACCCCGGCGCCCACCGAGGCTCCCGCCGAGGAGACCCCTGTGCCCACCGAGGCTCCCGTCGAGGAGACCCCGGCAACCACCGAGGTGCCCGCCACGGCCACCCCCACGGTGACCCCGTCGGCCAGCCCCACGGCTGCCCCCACGGCCACTCCGTCGGCCACCCCGACCCCCACCCCGGAGGCCACCGCGGTGCCCACCGAGACCGCTCCGGCCGTTCCGGCCCAGCTGGCGGGTGAGGATGTCATCACCATGTACTATGACGCCGAGGCCGGGGTCTACTACGGCAGACTGCCGGTGGAGCCCAACGCCGAGGGTGCCATTGAGATTTCGGGCGACTACCTCTACTGGTCCGCCCAGGGTGCCCAGTACGTTGTCGCGGTGGAAGACGGCAGCTACTGGCTCTTTGTCATGACCGGTGAGGCCAGTTCCGAGGATGCCTATCTGGGATACAAGGAGATTTCCGCCGGCGAGACCACCGTGTCCAGCCACGCCATCGTGCTGGGAACGGGCGAGCCGGCCCAGAAACCTTCGGTGATGGTCAACAAGAAGGATCAGGAATACTCCCTCTCGGTCTCCGAGCCCAACCCCCTGGTGGCGGTGGGCGGCACCGCCGACCTGTCGGTGGAAACTGCCGGCACCATCCTGGCGGTTTATGGCCAGAATGTGGAGGTGGTCAGCGGCCCCGATGACCAGGGCAACCTGACCATCCGCTATCCCGAGACGGTGACCTCCTGGCAGGAGGGAACCCCGGCGGTGCTGTGGTTCTACATGCGGAACAGCGACGGCACCATCAGCTGCGCCAATCAGCAGTTGAGCTATGTCCCCGGGGACGAGGCGTTGGTCTATATCGTGGGCGGCGCCCCCGAATGGTACCGCCTGCTCAACGGCGGCCAGACCTTCCAGCAACCCTATATTTGGATCGGCCAGAACAAACTGGAGAACTGGTCCAACATGGGCACCGTCCTGGCAGATCAGGTCACCGCAACCCTGACCGATCCCATGGGCAGCGCGGTGTACAGCGGCACCGTGACCGCCTCCTATGATGCCGGGCAGGACGCCGTCCTGGTCTCGCTGAGCCAGCTGCCGGAGGACCTCTCGGTCGCCTGGCAGCTGACCATCCGGGTGCCCTGCGCCGAAGGCTATACCCTGGTGTACCAGCCTTCCGGCATCTCCCGCATCGGCCTGAGTCTCACCATGACCAGCTCCCAGCTGTCGCTGGGCCTGAGCGCCGGTTCCACCTACACCGGCAGCCTGGAATATTATGACACCGAGAACGACCAGTTTTCTCCCATGAGCTTTGACGACAGCTGGTCTGCGGAGCTCAATAACAGCTGGGATTCGGTTGTGGTGGAAGAAGGCAAGACCCTGGAGGACTACTTCCGGGTTGATCTGAGCGGCGACAGCTTCACCGTCACCGTGCTGCAGGATGTCACCCTTAAGAAGGCCAGCGGCTTCCTGGGCGTTAGTGTTCTCAACGTCTTCTTTGATGGCCTCATCTCGGTCCCGGTGGGCCAGTCCCAGCTGTGGTGGAACAGCATCATGCCCTCCTGGGTGTCGCTGCTCTCGGAGGAGGGCGCCATTGCCCTGCCCGGCCAGGAAATCAACGGGGAGTACCTGACCGGCTGGTCCAACTTCGGCACCGTGATCCCCGACCAGGTCTCCGCGGCCCTGGTCGCCAACGACGGCACCCAGGACATCACCTTCACCGACGGCCTCACCGCCGTCTATGACGCCGAACAGGATGCGGTCATCGTCAAGGCGGCCGCCCTGCCCGAAAACCGGGATCTGGACTGGACGCTGGAGGTCACCGTGCCCTGCACCGAGGGGTACAACCTGATGCTGTCCAGCTCCTGCGGCAAGGAGTCTCTCAGCGGTGAATTTGTCACCGGCACCCCTCTGAGCAGCCTGGGCCTCAAGGCCGGCAACGTCCAGGAGGGCCAGGTCCGGGATTACGACGGCAACAACCTGATCACCCCCGGCAGCGACTGGCAGGTTTCCCTCTCCAGCAGCTACATCCAGCTGGGCGAAGGGGAAACGCTGGAGGACTACCTCCAGGTGCAGGTCACCGAGAGCGGCACCCTGCGGGTGGAGGTCCTCAAGGACATCACCCTGATCAATCCCGAAAGCAGCTACGCCTCCTTCAACGTCCAGCTGGAGAACGAGATGCAGAGCATCCCGTACATCGGCATCAGCCTGGGCACGGCCAGCCTGAACATTTCGATCCAGACCGAGGATGGCTACGGCTTTGATACACGGCTGCAGACGGGCAGCATGACCCTGTATCCCGCTGTCTACTACAACAACACCAACTACCGCCTGGGGGATCTGGGCTGCCAGTATCAGGTACAGATCTACCGGGACAACCAGCCCTACACCGGCGAGTTTGAAATCGCCTACAACGACAACGGCTCCTTCACCCTGACCCTGAACGAGATGCCGCCGCTGTACAACTTTGACACCCAGCAGGCATACCGCTACACCATCGGCATCCTGAGCACCGACGGCTCCTTTGCGGACCGGCCCAGCGTCAGCCAGTTCCAGCCCTATGGTCTGGAAATCAACCTCTACGAGGACGGCCAGCGGGTCTACTCCCTGCCCACCGGTCAGGGCAGCCATACCTATAAGATGACAGCCCATACCCTGGAAGGTGAGCAGGTGGAACTGCCCCTCGGGGTGCAGAACAACCTGAGCCTCGCCCTGTACGCCGACGGCAACCCGGTGGAAGGGGCCACCCTCTCGGTGGACACCGCCACCGCCACCCTGACCTACACCCTGAATCAGGACATCCAGGGCAGCGGCGACCTCAATATCAGCGGCTACTGGGGCGACCGGCTCTATCTCCAGGGCTCGGTCAACCTGGGCAAGCTGGAAATCCAGCTGGACAATTCCCCCCTGGAAACCAACAGCAGCAGCTTCGGTTCGCTGGGCGGCCGCTGGAAGCTCAGCGCCCGGGCCACCGGGGCCGGGCTGGGCACCAACCTCTTCTTCCTCCAGGGCAGCGACCTGAAGGACGAGGGCTTTGAGATCACCGCCACCGAAGACGGCCAGCAGGTTCCCATCGAGCAGAGCAAGTACTTTGAGGCCTCGGTGGAGAGCGGCATGGTGACCATCCGGGTCAAGCAGCTGCCCCCGGAGGACGACTACTGCATTGTGGCTCTGCGCTACGAGGACGGCAGCTACACCACCGGCGACTATGGCATCAACTTCAGCTACCAGCCGGACGGCAGCGATACCTCCAGCTATTACAACCCCAGCTATGTGGACCTGGAAACCGGCAAAACCGTCTACAACATCCCCTGCGGTGAGCCCGGCACGGTGGACGAATACCGTGTCATGATCGACGGCCGCTACGCCAGTGATGTGGTGGGCAGCGCGCTGAGCAGTTTCCAGCTGACCAACAACGCCGGGCTTGTCAGCCTGGACAGCTATCTCAAGCTCAGCTACAACCCCACCAACAGCCTTCTGCGGCTGGAATGGCAGGATCAGCCCCTGCCGCTGCTCAGCGAGGACGGGTCCACCGTCTACAACTATCTGCTCCGGCCGCTGGACGCCGAGGGCCACGAAAATTATCAGATGCCCAGCTCCTACCTCTTCCTGGGTCCCTCCCCCTACTCTCTGACCGACTACGAGACCGGCCAGCGGCTGAACACCCTGGAGGTCCAGCAGGGAACCACCCGGAAGGCTTTTGCCGACTATCCCCTCACCGGGAAGGTCTTTGTCCGGGTGAAGAATGAGAACCGGGAGACGGTGGATTCCTCTCTGATCCAGGTTTCCCTCACCCAGTACGGCGCCCTGGAGTTCACCCCCGCGGCTTCCTGCCCTGCCGGGTTGTACTACCTGGAGATGAACGGCACCTACCAGATCGAGGGCGGCACCCTGGTCATGCAGGCTTACTCCCTGCCGGTGAAGGTCACCGACACCCCGCTGAACACGGTGCAGTACCGCTACACCCTGGACAACTGGGGCAGCTATTCCATGCTGGGAGCCAACACCTCGCTCTCCTTTGACAAGAGCGCCCCCAACGCCAAACTCTACCTGACCATCTACAACAACACCGCCACCAGCTTTACCATCGACGGGCTCACCCTGGGCACCGCCGAGGCCATCCCGGGCGGCTACGCCATCACCATGACCCCCGAGACCCTGGAGGCCACCGAGGACCTGAGCGAAACCCTGACCCTCACCGCCACCCTGGCCAACGGCAGCACCGAGGTCACCCAGGTGGAACTGGAAGCGCCGATGGTGGCCACTGGTTACCGGGTGGTGGACGGCGGCACCGTCTATACCACCACCAGCCTCTTTGCCAACTCGATCTGGGTGGTGGGCAAGGAATACCGGATCTACCCGCTGCTGGGCGGCAAGACCCTGCCCGAAGCCGGGGTTACCCTGAACAACGCCTTCCTCCAGAACGAGGAATTTTACACCATCACCGGGGTAAACGCCGACCAGGGCTACTTCACCCTGGTGCCGGTCAAGGCTGTGGGGGACAACGGTTACCAGAACAACTACCTCTACACCAACCTGATGCGGGCCAACGGGGATCTGTACGCCAACCAGGTCTTTGTGACCAACGGCACCAACCTGGCCAACGGTGCCCGGCAGCAGTTCATCAACCAGGCCACCGGCCGCAAGGTCAATGCCCTCAGCGCCATGGAAGGCAAGAGCGACTTTGCCCTGAGCCTGGACGAGGACCCCGCCAACATCGCCTCCATTGAGTACGGCACCAACATCCCCGACACCCTCACCTGGGAGCAGACCGGCACCACCACGGTGACGCTGCATGTGGCGCCCTACATCCACGCCGACAACAACTACTTCTACGCCATCATCACCCGCAAGGACGGCACCATGACTTCGGCCGCCCTCTCGGTGCGGTGGACCACCGCGTCCGGCGGCGAGGGAAGCATCCTGCCCGACGGCAACCAGATCTATTTCGGCACCAAGAACGAGGATGCCTCCTACAGCCGGTGGAGCGCCAGCTACTACACCCGGACCGACAATGCCACCAGCACCTCCAAGCTCTATGTCTTCTTCGGCCGCAACGGTTCCCAGGAGACCCAGTACGAGGATTGGCCCGACATTGTCAAGGAGATCCGTGTGGACTCCGACTCGGAGCAGGTCACCATCCTGCGCCAGAGCCTGGAAAACGGCATGTGGTGCTTTGAGTACCAGGTGGACCGCAACGACTACGGCAGCGCCACCATCACCGCCACCGTCACCCTCCAGGACAACACCGTCCGCACCGAAAGCTACGGCATCTCGATCTGCGAGACCGGCCCGGTGAGCACCGTGACGGTGAACAGCGCCGAACAGCTGCAGACCGCGCTGCAAAGCGCCGCCCTGCTGCCCGGTACCGTCATCCAGCTGGAGGACGGCGTCTATGAGGGCAACTTCACGGTGGATCAGCCTTCGGTGACCATCCGCGCCAAGACCCTCACCACCCCCTCCTGCTCTGCCGACGGCACCCTGCAGCCCGCCAGCGGCGTCACCCTCCGGGGCAGCATCGTCGCCAAGGCGGATCTGCTCCAGGTCCGGGGCATCAACTTTGAGGGCTCCGGCAGCGGCACCGCCCTCACCGATCCCAACTCGATCTACGACTGCACCTTCCGGGATTATGACGCCGCTGTGGTGCTGGAACAGGATATTTACAGCGCCCGGAGCCACAACATCATGGACAGCGTCTTCCTGAACAACGGCACCGCCCTGCGCCACCAGAGCCGGGAGTGGTTCACCCAGATGAGCGGCTGCACCTTCTACCACAACCAGGTGGCGGTGGACCTCTCCACCGACTGCGTCATCAAGGGGGATTACTCCACCATCTATGGCGCAACCACCACCAGCGGCAGCATGGTGCAAAACCGCTTCTACCTGACCGACGGCCAGCTGGCCCTGCAGAACAACGCATCCAACCAGGCCACCGTCAACCTCAGCTATAACTACTTTGAGCAGGGCAGCCTGACGGCACCCCAGCCCGGCCAGTTCCTGGGCCCGGTGGTTTACAGCCCCTACTACGAGACGGCGGAATGCGCCTCCATCACCACCTCCGATGTGCTGGAGGACAATGTGGAGGAGGGAACCACCACCAGTGTTCTGACCCTGGTGTCCGGACAGGGCACCTCCGACACCAACACCGCCGACAGCTCTCTGGCCCTGGGCACCGGAAAGTTCCAGGACCTGCAGAACTCCGAGACGGTGGACAGCCTGCAGATCAACGTCCAGAGCACCAGCAGCGAAACCGATGTGATCTGGAACTTTGACAAGCAGGACCTCAACCCCGACTATGCCGAGCCCAGCGTCAATCTGGGGGTGGCCTTCACCTTCACCGATTTCGAGTACGACGCCATCGACCAGATTGTCCGCAAGAGCACCGAGGACACCACCGTTGACCCCGACACCGGGAAACCGGCCTCGGAAACCCTGGGCAGCATCGCCTACCAGGCCATGTGCTTTGCCCACAGCGGTCCGCTGCCCGGCACCGCCACCGTCAAGGTGCGGATGAACGAGAGCCTGCTGGACTACTACGCCAGCCACGGCAACTCCATGGACGGCTTCCGGATCTACTACTTCAACGAGGATACCGGCATGCTGGAAACCATGGAACAGACCATCGCCGTGACCACCGAGAACAATGTCAACTACATGTCCTTCCGGGTGGACCACTGCTCCAGCTACATCGTCACCAACCAGGAGCTGCGCACCGATGTCAGCGGCTTCAACACCATCCGCCTCAACGGGGAGGATGACGGCGGCTACATCCTGGCCGACGGCATGCTGGACCGGGTGGAACCCAACACCACCGTGGCCGAAGTGCTCTCCCACCTGGTGGGCGGCAGCATGACGGTGCTCAACGCCGAGGGCAATGCGGTGGCCGAAACCGAGCTTATGGCCACCGACTACACCATCGGCCTGGGCGACGGCAGCGTCAGCCCCATCACCGTGGTGGTGGGCGGCGACGTCATCCCCGACGGCGATGTGAACGTGGACGACCTGGTGGAAGTCCGGCGCGCGGTGCTGGAGATGAGCAACCTGACCGGCGCACAGCTCAAGGCGGGCACCCTGGTCAGCGGTGACGACCGTCCCAACGTGGACGACCTGCTGCAGGTCCGCCGCTACGTTCTGGAACTGATCACCAAAATTTATGAGGGCTGATCCCGCCCGTCACGGGCAGCGCATCACCCTTCCCATGGTCACAGGCCGGTATGATATCATGCCGGCCTTTGGCCGTTACCATCCATAAGGAGGAATTGCCATGCAATGGCGCAAACGAATCCCCGGCCTTCTGGCCGGCACCGCCCTGCTGGTCTGCGGCGTCCTGCCCGCCGGGGCAGCCGGCACCGCGGCCAGCTACGAGGCCGTGCCCCTGCAGTCCGAGGTTTCCACCGGGGATACGGTGGAAATCAGCATCCGCTGCACCCAGGCCGATCTGGACCCCGCCGGGGTTTCCCTGACCCTGCAGGTGGCCGACGGCTACGCCTTCTCCGATGCCCAGGCGGGCGGCGACATCCAGAGCGGAGAGTTCTCCTATTCCTACCGGGACGGCCGGCTGATCCTGCTCTATCTGGACAACGCCGGCGGCGAATCCCCGGTGAGTGCCGGGGCCGAGCTGTCCACCGTCACCCTGGTGGCCGGCCAGGCCGGCACCGGCGCGCCGCTGGACAGCCTGGAGGTGGACACCGCCGCCGTGGACGGGTCCGGCCAGGTGGTGTCCCAGCAGGGCAGCCTGACGGTGGACAGCATCACCGTCTCGGGCCAGACGGTGGCGTTGCCATCCCCCACCCCCGGCGGCTCCGAGGAGGGCCAGCCGGTCCAGCCCACCGCGGCCCCGGCTGCCACCGCTTCTCCGTCCTCCACGGCCAAGCCGTCCTCCACGGCCAAGCCGTCCTCCACGGCCAAGCCGTCCTCCACGGCCAAGCCGTCCTCCACCGCCTCGCCCCAGACCACCCCGGCGGGCACCCCGGCGGGCACCACCGTCCCGGCCGGGTCGGGCAGCACCACCCCGGCGGGGCAGAGTGAATCGGGTGGGCAGGGAACAGCCCCGGGGCAGAGCGCCGCAACGGGCAGCGCCCCGACCAAGGCTGCCTCGGGCGGCACCCCCACCCCCACCCTGACCACCGGCCCCAACGGTGAGATGGTGCAGATCTTCCCCGAGGAGGAGACGGTGGCGCCGGTGGACCGCACCAGCGAGGTGCTGGAAGCCCCGGCGGCCACCACCCCCCAGCCCACCCAAGCCCCCGCTGTGGCCGGCACCACGGCGGACGCGTCCTCCACGGCACCTGCATCGGTGCTGCCGGCGGTGGCGGCGGTGGTGCTTCTGGCCCTCATCGCCCTGGGCGTTGTGGTCTGGCGGCGGCGCCGTTAACCATCTGATGAAGAGAGAAAGGAAGTCATACTTTGTCATGAAACAAACCCTTTGCAAGCTGGCGCTGGCCGGGGCACTGCTCTGTGCCGCGGCGGCGCCGGCGGCGGCCCAGGAGGTGGCGCAACAGCCCCTTTCCGCGGCCGAAACCTCGACGGCTCTGGAAAATCTGCCGGATTCCCGGGACCTCTTTGCCGACTATGTCCAGCGGCTGTTCACCGTCAACCCCATTGCGCCGCTGGCCAACTACGGCGAAATCTACCTCCAGACCGACTTTGACCGCACCCTCTACCACAAACTGCGGGACAAGATCGCCCAGGTGGCGGACGGAACCCTCTCCAGCACCACCTTCACCTTCACCCTGGAGGAGCTGGGCATCACCCAGCAGCAGATCTGGACCGCCGAGGACCTGGGGGTGGACCAGCTGATGGTGGAGGACGGCAGCGGCCGTGTCTCGGTCACCGAGGAGGGCTGGCAGGCCATCTACCGCAAGATGGGATACAGCGGGCTGACCAACCTGATGGAATGCCTGCGGGTGGACTGCCCCTACGACCTGTACTGGTATGACAAGACCTCCACCGGCCGGACCAGCAGCGAGGGGCCGGGAATTTCCTACTATCTGGGGGATCTGAGCCGGGTGATCCTCAGCCCCAGCGCCACCATCACCATCCACCTGGGGGTCTCGGCGGACTACGCCCCCGGCGGGGCGGTGGGCGGCCAGATCGTCGATACCGCCAAGACCGGGGCTGCCTCGGCCGCCGCCCAAAAGGCGCAGCAGATTGTGGCCGACAACGCCGCCCTGGGGGACCGGGATAAGCTGGAAGCCTACAAGACCTCCATCTGCGATCTGACCAGCTACAACGATGCGGCCGCCGACGATCCCACCACCCTCTACGGCGACCCCTGGCAGCTGATCTATGTCTTTGACGGCAACCCCGCCACCACCGTGGTCTGCGAGGGCTACGCCAAGTCCTTCCAGTACCTCTGCGACCTGAGCAGCTTTGCCCAGGACCTGGTCTGCTACACCGTCACCGGCGATATGGACGGGGAAGGGCATATGTGGAACCTGGTCCGCACCCCCGAGGCCACCTACATGGTGGACGTGACCAACAGCGACCAGGGCAGCATCGGCCAGAACGGCGGGCTGTTCATGACCGCCGAACCGGCGTCCGGCGACTGGGAGAACGGCTATTATTTTGCCCCGGTGGGCACCGGCCGGCAGATTCTCTATCAGTATGACCAGGACACGATGGACCTCTACGGCGCCGACCTGCTGACGGTGGAACTCCGGCCCGCCGTGACGCCGGAGCCGACCCCCACCGTGACCCCGGAGCCGACCCCGACGGTAACGCCGGAGCCGACGCCCACGGCAACGCCTGAACCCACGCCGACGGTGACCCCGGAGCCTACGCCCACACCCACCCCGGAAACCTCCATCACCTCGGAGGTCTATCCCATTGAGGACGGCAACCTGCTGCTGAAAACGCCGGTGGATGCCCAGACCCTGCTGGCCGGCGTGACGGGGAAGGATATCACCCTCACCGCTGCCGACGGCACCCCGCTGACCGGGGAGGACCCGGTGGGCACCGGGGCGCTGTTGTCCCAGGCCGGCGGCGAGCCGGAACTGGTGGTGGTCTTCTACGGGGACCTCACCGGGGACGGCGCCATCAACATTTCCGACCTGGTGGAGATGCGGCGGGCCGTGCTGGAGATGATCACACTGGAGGGCCCGCAGCTCCGGGCCGCCACTCCCCTGGAGGATCCCCAGCCGGGCATCAGCGAACTGGTGCAGCTGCGCCGGGTGGTCCTGGAGATGGCCGAGGATATGCTGGACAATCTCTGAGCCTCTTCCCGGTTGTGACCGGCCTTTGAAATGAAAAAGCCCCCGCTGTCGGCGGGGGCAATTTTTAGTGGTGGGCCAGGCAGGAGCCAGTCCACCCACGCCCTAAAAAACAGTCCACTGGACTGTTTTTTCCGGCTTTGCCGTCGGGCTTTCGAACCCTGCCTGGCCCTTTGATTAAAAAATGCCCCCGCTGTCGGCGAGGGCTAAAATATTGGTGGGCCAGGCAGGGTTCGAACCCGCGACCAAGCGGTTATGAGCCGCCAGCTCTGACCAGCTGAGCTACTGGCCCGTTTGTCTCTGTCTCATCACAGAGGGTATCAGTTATTATACCAGAAATTCCGCCGATTGCCAAGGTTCTGGCTACTTTTTTCTTCTCCCGCCGCATATCCTGCGGCAGGGGAGGTGAGCGGATGGCAGGGCTGCGTCGGTTGGGTTGGGCGGTGCTGGGGCTGGGGGTGCTGGCGCTGCTGCTGGTGCTTCCTGCCCTGCCCCCGGTGCGTCCGGCCGCCACCCCCGAGACCGCCGCCACCGCCCCGCCAAGCGCCAGTCCTTCTCCCACCGCGGTCCCGGCGGGGTACCGGGCGGTGTGGATCTCCTATCTGGAATGGCAGCAATGGGACTTCTCCTCGGCCCAGGTCTTCTCCGACCAGGTTTCCCTGCTGCTGGACAACCTGCAGTCCATCGGGGCCAACGTGCTGCTGGCCCATCTGCGGCCCTTCGGGGATGCCCTCTATCCCAGCAATTACTATCCCTTCAGCGACCTCTGCACCGGCACCCAGGGGCAGGACCCCGGCTACGATCCCCTGGCCCTGCTGCTGGAGGCCGCCCACGCCCGGGGCATCCAGGTGGAGGGGTGGATCAACCCCTACCGCATCCAGGCCGGGGGCAGCCCGGTCCTCTGCCAGGCCAGCCCCGCCCTGGTCCATCCCGACTGGGTGCGGGAGGTGAACGGGGACCTCTACCTCAACCCCGCCGACCCCGCGGTGCGGGACTACATCGCCGGGGCGGTGGCCGAGCTCTGCCAAAACTACCCCATCGACGGCATCCACTTTGACGACTACTTTTACCCCACCACCGACCCCGCTTTTGACGCCGCCGACTATGCCGCCGCCGGCACCGACCTCTCGCGGGAGGACTGGCGGCGGGAGAACGTGAACGCCCTGATCCGGCTCTGCCACCAGACGGCGGCCGCAGCGGGGGTGCGGTTCGGGGTGGCCCCCCAGGGGGACCCCGACAGCAACTATGCCGGCCAGTACAGCGATGTGGCCCTCTGGCTGTCCCAGCCGGGGTATGTGGATTATCTGATGCCCCAGCTCTACTGGGGGCTGGACTACACCCTTTCGGGGGACAGCTCCCACAGTCTGGCCTCCCTGGCCGGCCGGTGGGCGGCGCTGGACCGGGCGGAGGGCGTGTCCCTCTACTTCGGGCTGGGGGCCTACCGCATCGGGGAGGGGGATGGCGGCGACCTGAGCGGCCCCGGCACCGAGTGGCAGAGCGGGGCGGCGCTGGCCGGGCAGGTGACGGCGCTGGCACAGATCGCCGGGCCGGACCCCGGCATCGCCCTCTACCGCTACGACAGCCTTTTTGCCAACCGGCTCTGGCCCACCCTGGCCGCCCAGGAGCGGACCGCCCTGGCCGCGGTGTGGTAGGGGGGCAAAAACGGTTGCGGTTTGAAGGCTGCGGCGCTATAATGGGGGACAGACAAAGGCCGCGGTGCGGCCGCAGGAAAAAGAGGAACAAACATGGAAAAAATCTGGATCACCGGCGCCACCGGCCGGATGGGCAGCGCCATCTGCGCCGGGCTGGACCGCAGCCGGTACGAGCTGCTGGCCACCGACCGGCAGACGGTGGATGTCACCCGTCCCCAGGCGGTGGCCGCCTTTGCGGCGGAGCACCGGCCGGACATCATCATCAACTGCACCGGCTTCAACGACGAGAGCGGCTGCCAGGCCGACCCCGACCGGGCCTACCTGGTCAACGCCCTGGGGGCCCGCAATCTGGCGGTGGCGGCCCGGAGGGTGGGGGCCCGGATGGTCCAGCTCTCCACCGACGACGTTTTCGCCCAGCCCACCGACCAGCCCTACACCGAATTCGACACCCCCAGCCCCACCTCCATCTACGGCCGCAGCAAGCTGGCCGGGGAGCAGATGGTGGCCCAGCAGTGCCCCGACCATCTGATTCTGCGCAGCAGCTGGGTCTACGGCGCCGGGCGGGACTTCGTCTCTGCCATTCTGGAGGCCGCCGCCGACCCCCACTGCCCCTGGATGGCCGCCGCCACCAACCGGGTGGCCTCTCCCACCAGCGCCGCCGAGCTGGTCCGGGCGGTGGGCCGTCTGCTGGACACCCCGGCCATCGGGGTCTACCATGTGGTCTGCCAGGGCAGCTGCAGCCGGTACGACTTCGCCCGGGAGATTCTCCGGCTGACCCACGCCGAGGACAAGCTCAAGCTTCATCCCATCCGGGATGAGGCCGCGGCCTCCGGCGACTACACCGTGCTGGACAACCGGATGCTCCGGCTGGAAGGGCTGGAACAGCCCAAACCCTGGCAGGAGGCCCTGGCCGACTACCTGGCTACCTTATAAAAGAGAAAGGCTGCGATGGTGCATCGCAGCCTTTTTGGTTATTGGGCCAGGGCCCCGTCCAGCGCCGTGAGGAAGTCCGGCACCGTTTCCAGGTCCATGGCGGTGAAATCGGTGGTCACCCCGGCGGTGGCCAGCAGCTCGGCCTGGCCCTCGGGGTCCTCGGCAATGCTCTGGGCCGCATCCCGCACCGCCGGCCAGTTCAGGGCCAGCAGCTCTTTCTGGTCGGCGTCCAGCCCGTCGGCCCAGGCCTTGGCATCTTCGGCCAGGGTGTCGGGCACTTCGGCACAGTCGGCGGCAAAGGTCACCAGCTGGCCGGCGGCAATCATCGTCTTCAGGCTGCCCCCGGCGGTGTCGGCGGCAAAGGCCACCACCTGGTCCAGCGTCTCGGTCAGCCCGGCCTGGGTGTAGAACACCGGCGCCGACAGGGTCTCGGAGGAGGCCACCGTGCTGTCCACCGGCGCCAGGGTGGGTTCGGCCGCCTCGGCGGTCTGGCTGGCGGCGCTTTCGGCGGGCTGGGATTCGGCCGGGGTGCTCCCGCAGCCGGTGAACAGCGCCAGCCCCAGGGCCGCAGCCAGCAGGGCGGCGGCCGGTTTGGTCAGTTTCCCCATGAACAACGCTCCTTTGTGGGGGGCGGGCAGGCCGCCCCGTTGTGGGTTCCTTCCATCCTATTCCCGGCGGCAGAAGGGTGCAACCCTCTTGCCTTTTCCGGGGTATGCGGTACAATGATTATACCCCGCCGGTTTGCAAAATACAACCCGAACCATCTTGCCGAACCGGGGCCGCTGGGTTACAATAAAGACAATCCAAAGACAAAGACAATCCAAAGACAATTCATAGATGAATCAGAAAGGCAGCGCTTTTGCAGATGCAGCATCTTCAATCTCTCTTTGATTTTCTCCGCGCCGGCATCACCCCCTTCCACGCCGTGGCCCATGCGGCCGCCCTGCTGGAGGCCGCCGGCTTTGTCCGGGTGGAGGACGCCGACTACTGGGTCCTGGAACCGGGCAAGGGCTACTATACCACCCGCAACAACTCCTCCATCATCGCCTGGCGGATTCCCGAACACGCCATCGGGGGCTGGCGGCTCACCGCCAGCCACAGCGATTCCCCCGGCTGGCGGATCAAGAACACCGCCGTCTCCTCCCAGGGCTGTGTCCGGCTCAATGTGGAGGGCTACGGCGGCATGAACATGGCCAGCTGGCTGGACCGTCCCCTGACGGTGGCCGGCCGGGTCATGGTGCGGGAGGACGCCGGCATCCGGGCCCGGCTGGTGTCCATCGACCGGGACCTGCTGGTCATTCCCTCCCTGGCCATCCACATGGACCGGGCCGTCAACGACGGCCACAAGTACAACCCCCAGATCGACATGCAGCCCCTCTACGGGCCTGAGGGCTGCCGCAGCCTGGACAGCCTGCTGGCCGAAACCCTGGGCGTGGCCGAGGACGCCATCCTGGACCGGGACCTGATGCTGGTCACCCGGCAGCAGCCCACCCGCATCGGCCCCGAGGGAGAGCTCTTCCTCTCCCCCCGGATTGACGATCTGGAATGTGCGGCCACCACCCTCTTCGGCTTTCTGGAGGCATCTGCCGAGACCGATTCCGCCTGCGGGCCGGTCTGGGCCATGCTGGACAACGAGGAGGTGGGCAGCGGCACCCGCCAGGGCGCCCAGAGCACCTTTTTGCGGGACACCCTGGACCGGATCATGGAGGCGGTGCCCCACAGCGCCCAGGCGGCCCAGCGGGCGCTGGCCAACAGCCTGCTGCTCAGCGCCGACAACGCCCACGCCAACCACCCCAACTTCGGGGAGAAGGCCGACCCCGCCAACCCGGTGCGGCTGGGCGGCGGTGTGGTGCTCAAGGTGAACGCCAGCCAGAAATACACCACCAACGCCCTGTCGGGGGCGCTGTTCCGGGAGATCTGCCGCCGGGAACAGGTGCCGGTGCAGCTCTTTGCCAACCGGGCCGACCTGCCCGGCGGCTCCACCCTGGGCAATCTGCAAAGCCACACCCTGCCCATCCCCATGGCCGACATCGGTCTGCCCCAGCTGGGGATGCACAGCGCGGTGGAAACCGCCGCCGTGGCCGACGCCGAGGCGATGGTCAAGGCGGTGGCCGGGTTCTACCGCATCCATCTGCGGGCCCTGGGCGACGGCTGGTACGACTTCGGATGAGCACCGTGGTGGGGCGGTACGCCCCCAGCCCCAGCGGCCGGATGCACCTGGGCAACCTCTGCTGCTGTCTGCTGGCCTGGCTCTCGGCCAAGGCCCAGGGGGGCCGGGTGGTGCTGCGGATCGAGGACCTGGACCCCGAGCGCTGCCCCCGGCACTTTGCCGACCAGCTGGAGGCCGACCTGGCCTGGCTGGGGCTGGCCGCCGACGAGGGCGGCAGCGCCGGCGGCCCGGCGGGGCCCTACTACCAGAGCCAGCGGTCGGCGATTTACCAACAATACTATGACAAACTGGCGGCCATGGGGCTGGTCTATCCCTGTTTTTGCAGCCGCAGCCAGCTCCACGCCGCCGACGCCCCCCACCGCAGCGACGGTCAGGTGATCTACCCCGGCACCTGCCGGAACCTGACCCCCGCCCAGATCGCCGAGAAATCCGCCAAACGCCCGCCGGCCTGGCGGGTGCGGGTGCCGGATGAGGAGATCGCCTTTGTGGACCGGCATCTCGGCCCCTATGCCGAGAACCTGGCCCGGGACTGCGGGGACTTTTACCTGCGCCGGGCGGACGGGATCTTTGCCTACCAGCTGGCGGTGGTGGTGGACGACGCCCTCATGGGGGTGACCGAGGTGGTGCGGGGGGCGGACCTGCTCTCCAGCACCCCGCGGCAGCTCTGGCTCTACCGGATGCTGGGGCTGACCCCGCCCAGATTCTGCCATATGCCGCTGCTGCTGGCCCCCGACGGCCGGCGGCTGTCCAAGCGGGACGGGGATGTGAGCCTGGAGCACCTCCAGGCCCGGTACACCCCCGCCGAGATTGTGGGCCGGCTGGCCTGGGTCTGCGGCCTGCAGCCCAGCCCCGACCCCCGCACCCCTGCCCAGCTGATCCACGACTTTGACTGGGCCAGGGTGCCGAAAACCGACATCCTTTTGCCCGAAGGGCTGTTTTAATGAGAGATGAGCCGGCGCGCCCGGCCAAGATCCCTGGATGGGAGGATTGATGATGCAGCGATATGATGTGACCGGAATGACCTGCGCGGCCTGCAGCAGCCATGTGGAAAAAGCGGTGGCGGCGGTGCCGGGGGTACGCAGCGTCAGCGTGAGCCTGCTGACCAACTCGATGCAGGTGGACTATGAGGACCCGGCGCCGGAGAACATCGTGGCGGCGGTCTGCCAGGCGGTGGCCGACGCCGGCTACGGCGCCACCCTCTCCCAGGGGACCTTCTCGCTGGAGGACACCGAGACCCCCCGCCTCAAGCGGCGGCTGCTCACCAGCCTCTGCTTCCTGATTCCCTTGATGTACTGCTCCATGGGCCATATGATCGGCCTGCCCCTGCCGCCCTTCCTGGAAGGCAACGGGGCCGGCGCCCTCGGGTTCGGGCTGGTGCAGCTGGCGCTGACTTTGCCGGTCTGCTGGATCAACCGGGCCTTCTTCATCAGCGGGTTCAAGGGGGGCCGCAGCGGCGCCCCCGGCATGGACACCCTGGTGGCCCTGGGGTCGGGGGCAGCACTGCTCTACGGCCTCTTTGCCATTGCCATGATCGGGGCGGGGCTGGCCGCCGGCAACCCCGACCAGGTGGCCCAGTACCGCCACGACCTCTATTTTGAGTCGGCGGCCATGATTCTCACCCTGATCACGGTGGGCAAACTGCTGGAAGCCTACTCCAAGGGCAAGACCACCTCCGCCCTCAAGGGGCTCATGGACCTGGCCCCCAAGACCGCCTGCGTGCTGCGCAACCAGCAGCAGGTCACGGTGCCGGTGGCCGAGGTCCAGGCCGGGGAGATCTTCCTGGTCCGCCCCGGCGAGAGCATCCCGGTGGACGGCGAGGTGATTCAGGGCAACTCCACCGTCAACGAGGCCGCCCTCACCGGCGAGAGCATGCCGGTGGACAAGGGACCCCGCAGCCCGGTGAGCGCCGCCACCCTCAACCAGAACGGCGCTTTGATCTGCCGCGCCACCCGGGTGGGGGAGGACACCACCCTGGCCCAGGTGATCCGGCTGGTGCGGGACGCCGCCGCCACCAAGGCACCCCTGGCCAGAACCGCCGACAAGGTGGCCGGGGTCTTTGTGCCGGCGGTCATCGCCATCGCCGGCCTCACCCTGGTGATCTGGCTGCTGCTGGGCCAGGGGCTCACCTTCGCCCTGGCCCGGGCCATCTCGGTGCTGGTCATCAGCTGCCCCTGCGCCCTGGGGCTGGCCACCCCGGTGGCCATCATGGTGGGCAGCGGGGTGGGGGCCAAGCACGGCATCCTCTTCAAGACCGCCGCTAGCCTGGAAACCACCGGCTATACCCAAACCGTCCTGCTGGATAAGACTGGCACCGTCACCACCGGCGCCCCCGCCGTGGTGGAGATCCAGGGCACCCGCAAGGTCCCGGCCAAGTTCCTGCTGGGGATGGCCGCCGGGCTGGAAGCCCAGAGTGAGCATCCCCTGGCCAAGGCCATCATGCAGAAGGCCGCCGAGGAAAAGATCACCGTCCGCCCGGTGGCGGCCTTCCAGGCCCTGCCCGGCCAGGGCCTCACCGGCAAGATCGCCGGCAAGGTCATGGCGGGGGGCAGCGCCGAGTTCATCGCCACCCAGTGCGAGCTGCCCGACGACCTGGCCCAGGCCGGGGCCGACCTGGCCGACCGGGGCATCACTCCCCTCTACTTCTCGCTGGACGGCCACGCCGCCGGCCTGATCGGGGTGGCGGATATGGTCAAGACCTCCAGCAAGCAGGCCATTGACCAGATGCGGGCCCTGGGCCTGGAGGTCATCCTGCTCACCGGCGACAACCGCCAGACCGCTGAGCACATCGCCGGGCTGGTGGGGCTGGACCCCGACCATGTGGTGGCCGGGGTGCTGCCCGCCGGCAAGGAGGCGGAGGTCCGCCGCTGGCAGGCCAAGGGCCGTGTGGCCATGGTGGGGGACGGCATCAACGATGCCCCCGCCCTGACCCGGGCCGAGACCGGCATCGCCATCGGCGCCGGGGCGGATGTGGCCCTGGACGCCGCCGACGTGGTGCTGGTGCGCAGCGACCTGGCCGATGTGGCGGCCGCGGTGCGGCTGTCCCGCAGGGTGGTCACCAACATCCACCAGAACCTCTTCTGGGCCTTCTTCTACAACGCCATCTGCATCCCGCTGGCGGCGGGGGTGCTCTATCCCCTGGGCATCCTGCTCAACCCCATGATCGCCGCCGCGGCCATGAGCTTGTCCAGCCTCTGTGTGGTGGGCAATGCCCTGCGCCTCAATACATTGGACCCCTACGACGCCGCCCACGACGCCCCGCCCACCCGGCCGGCGCCCCCGGCGGACCCGGTCCCCGCGCCTGCCGCCTGCCCGGCGGACTGCCCGGTTCCCCCCACCTCACAACAGCCTGAACAGGAGGTTGAAACTGCCATGAAAACCAAGACCATTTCCATCACCGGCATGATGTGCACCCACTGCGAGGCCACCGTCCAGAAAGCCCTGGAGGCGGTGCCCGGGGTCCAGAGCGCCCAGGTCAGCCACGAGGCGGGCCGGGCGGTGGTCCAGTGCGCCGAGGCGGTCTCGGACGAGGCCCTGCGCAAGGCGGTGGAGGACAAGGACTACACCGTCACGGGGATTGCCTGATGGCTGCCCCGCTGCAGCGCCGGCACTGGGTCTTTTCCGGCCGGGTCCAGGGGGTGGGGTTCCGCTACCGGGCCCAGTATGCGGCCCAGGCGCTGGGCCTTACCGGCTGGGTCTGCAACGAGTGGGACGGCACTGTCACCCTGGAAGCCCAGGGCAATCCCCAGGCCCTGGATCGGCTGGTGCCGATGATCCGGGATACCTCACGGTGGATTCTCATTGAGGATCTTCGGGTGAGGGAGGTGCCTCTGTTGGAAGGGGAACGGGGGTTTCGGGTGCGGGGGTAGGCTGGCGGCCTGATTGCAACCGGGCCTCCCCCGAAGGCGTTCCTTTTTTGTAACCAAAAAAGGAACCGAAAAAAGTTCCACCGTTTCGAGGCGGTGGACGCCCGACCAGGGCTGTAAGCCCTGGACTCCTCAAAGGGCCCACCCTTGACGGGCCCTTTGAGCAAGGTATGGATTGAACGCAAAGGGCATCCGCCCTTTGCAAACCTTCTCTATTACCTATATTGATATATAAGGCGGGAAAGTGTATGGCTGGTACGTTATATCTGGTGGCAACCCCCATCGGCAATCTGGAGGATATGCCGCCCCGGGTGGCGGCAACCTTTGGGGCGGTGGATTTTGTCGCCGCCGAGGACACCCGGGTTACCCTGCGGCTGCTCAACCATCTGGGGCTCAAAAAGCCCATGGTCAGCTACTATGAGCACGCCCTCCACCACGGCGAGGCCATCCTCGCCCGCATCGAGGCGGGGGAGAGCTGCGCCCTCTGTTCCGATGCCGGCATGCCCTGCATCAGCGACCCCGGCGAGCAGATCGTCCGGGACGCCCACGCCCGGGGCATCCGGGTGGTGCCGGTGCCCGGGGCTTCGGCCTGTGTCACCGCCCTGGCCGTCTCGGGGCAGGACACCGCCCGCTTTGTCTTTGAGGGCTTCCTCCCGGTGCCCAAAAAGGAGCGCCGCGCCCGGCTGGAGGCTCTGCGCACCGAAACCCGCACCATCCTGCTCTACGAGGCGCCCCACAAGCTCCGCACCACCCTGGCCGATCTGTTGGAGACCTTCGGCCCCGACCGGTCGGTGACCCTCTGCCGGGAGCTGACCAAGCTCCACGAGGAGATTGTCAAAACCACCCTGGGGCAGGCGGTGGAACACTATGCGGCCCAGGAACCCCGGGGAGAGTTTGTGCTGGTGCTGGCCGGGGCGGACCCCCAGGCCCTGGCCCGGGAACACACCCCCACCCTGGAGGAAGCGGTGGAGGCCGCCCGGCTGCTGATGGACCGGGGAATGCCCCCCACCGCCGCCGCCAAGCAGGCGGCCGCCGGAACTCCCTTTGGCAAAAGCGAGATTTACCGGCAGCTCATCGGGCAAAATACCTGAGAGAAAGGAAGACGAAAAAATCCTATGGCACAGGAAAGTTACCGTGTTTTGGTGGTCAGCGATGTCCACGGCCGGCTCAACCAGATGCGTTGGGTGCTGAAAAACGAGACGGGGGATGCCCTCTTCTTCCTGGGGGACGGCCTCTATGATCTGGAAACCGCCCTGGTCCGCAACCGGATGCAGCCCGACTACCCCATCTACCGGGTGCGGGGCAACTGCGACATCGGCTATCCCGACCCCCTGGAGGGGCTGGCCCCCTTCGGCGGGGTGCTCTTCTTCTACACCCACGGCCATGCCTACAACGTCAAGGCCAGCTACGAACCCCTGCGGGAAACCGCCAACAACCGCGGGGCCGATGTGGCCCTCTTCGGCCACACCCACGCCAAGGCGATGGTGCGGGGCATCGGCGGCATGCCCACCCTCTTCAACCCCGGCAGCCTGCGGGACACCGGCAGCTATGGGGTCATCACCATCACCGACGGCGTCTGCGAATTTGGATGGAAGCGGGTGCCGGACGACCTATGATGGAACCCATCCGCAAACCCAGCATCAATGATCTCTACTACCTGCCCCAGGTGGACAGCACCAACAGCTGGGCCAAGCAGCATCTGGACGCCTTCGGCCCCATCGGCGCCGTCTACACCACCGACCAGACCGCCGGCCGCGGCCGGCTGGGCCGCCAGTGGCAGGGCGCCCCGGGGCAGATGCTCTGCATCACGGTGGTGGTCAAATCCCCCCTGGCCCAGCCCGCCACCCTCTCCCTCTTTTCCAGCCTGGCCACCGCCAACCTGCTGCGGGACTACTACGGGCTGGACTGCCGCATCAAATGGCCCAACGATCTGCTCATCGGCGGCAAAAAGGTGGTGGGCATCCTCTGCGAGGGCATCCCCGAGGTCCACGCCTGGCTCTGCGGCATCGGCATCAACCTGGCCCAGCCCCAGCGCTACTTCGATGACCTGGACCTGCCCCACGCCACCTCCCTGGCCCTGGCCGGCGCCAGGGTGGACCCCGAGGCCGACCCCGAACGGCTGGCCGGAACCCTCACCGACTTCGGCTTTGACCGCGCCCTCTACCACTACGAGACCGACGGCTTCGCCGTCTGCCGGGAGGAGTACAAGGCCCGCTGCATCAACCTGGGCCGCCATGTGACCTACGACGGCGGCGCCGGTCAGGCGGTGGACATCGACGAGGAGGGCAATCTGGTGGTGCAGGAGGACGGCAGCGGCCTGCGCCGGGTCTTCACCGGTGAGGTCAGCGTCCAGGGCATCTACGGCGCCCTCTGAGCCCTCCGGCGAAATTAACAGAATGTTCACACGAGCATAATAGTTTTTTCGCAAGTATTGGGTATCCTATAAGCACAGGGAACGGAGCCGCAACCGATTTCCCTGGAACATGATTCCTCCTCACACCAAAACGATACCCCAAACGCCCCCACCTGAAACCGCAAGCAGGTGGGGGCACTCTTTGTTTACACTGCAAAAAGAGCCGGACAGATTTCTGCCCGGCTCTTGCCGTATGATGTTTAAAAATCCTGGGTCAGCACCCCGATCAGCTGGTCCAGCGTCCGCTCGGTGACCTCCAGAATCAGCAGGTCACACCCCGGGTTGTGGGCCATCTCGGGGGCCAGGGTGTCGATGTGGGCCCGCCAGGCCACCGCAAACCGCTCTTCCAGATAGGGCATGTAGGCCTCGCTGAAGCTGTCCCCAATCACCCCCACCACGCGATCGTCCGTTTCGTACATTCCGGCATAATTATCCACTTTGTATTCCAGGTCGGGGGGCAGCATGGTGTAGAGGGCGGCCACGTTGGCCATATCTCCCGAGTGGGTACCGTCGGGGACGATGTGGTAGACGGAAAAGTCCGCCACCTCCATCCCGGCGGCGGCCAGCACCCCGTCCAGCCCCAGCAGCGCCCCGGCGTGGTTCCAGTGGGTGTCGGTCTTGTAGTAGAGGGGCTGGTCGGGGTGGTCCACCGCCCGCTCCCGCAAGGCCTGGTACTGCCAGCTCACCGGCACCGTGGTGTGGCTGCGCATGTAGGCGGCAAACCGGTCGGTGCGGTTCTCCTCGTTGACGATGGGGTAGCCGTCGGGCATGTATTCCCGGTAGATCCGGTCCTTGGAGGGGGTCAGGTCCAGCACCAGGGTGCAGCCGTTCTCGGCCAGGGTGTCGCTGAACCGCTGCAGCCCCGCCGAGGTCTCGGCCAGCACCAGCTCGTCGTCAAAGGTGGATTCCAGCCCCTGGTAGTTGGCCACCGGCCGGGCGGCCTGGGCCCCGTCCTTGTAAAAGAGCCAGCCGTCCTTGCCGGCCAGCACCTGGCTGCTCTGGCTGGTGCCGAAGACCGCATAGTCCAGGTTGGCGTCCAGCGCCACCATCTGGTAGCGGAAGGGGGCGTTGTCCACCAAAAACCGGTCCAGGTTGGGCAGCAGCTCCCGCGGGGGGCTGTGCAGCACCTGGGGCAGCCCGGTCAGCAGCCGGTTTTCGTGGTTGTCCATGGACAGCTGCTTGCTGAAGAGGTTGAAGACCGGGAAGCTCAGCCCCAGAATGCCGCAAAAGACGGTGATCATCACCTTGCCGCGCAGTTTGGCCATCCTTCTCCCTCCTTCAGAACTGGAAATAGATAAAGGCGTTGTAGGTGCCGGCGGTGACCCGCATCAGGCTGAACAGCCCCAGCACCAGCAGCACCAGCATCATGGCGGGACCGGGCAGGGTCTGGCTGCGCAGCGCCCGCCCCAGCCGGGGGATGGCCGCCTGGACCGGGCCGCAGAGGAGCAGCCCCACCACCAGCAGCACCAGCAGCTTGGGGTCGGCAAAGGCGGCAAAGGTCAGCCCCGGCGCCCCCGACTGCCACCGGGCGATGCCGTAGAGGGCCCGCAGCCCTTCCCGCAGCCCCGGCGCCCCGAAAAAGACCATCCCGATGCAGACCGCCCCAAAGGTGTAGAGGTGGCTGATCAGCCGGGGCAGATGGTCCAGCAGCCGTTTCAGCCCCAGCCGTTCCAGGCAGAGCAGCAGCCCGTGCCACAGCCCGAAGGCCAGGTACTGCCAGGCCGCCCCGTGCCACAGACCGGTGAGCAGAAAGACCACCAGCAGATTGCGGCAGGTGCTCAGCAGCCCCACCCGGCTGCCCCCCAGGGGGAAGTAGAGGTAATCCCGGAACCATCCGCCCAGGGTGATGTGCCAGCGGCGCCAGAACTCTCCCACCGAGGCGGAGAGATAAGGATAGTCAAAGTTTTCCGGCAGCGGCAGCCCGAAGAGCTCTCCCAGCCCCACCGCCATATCGCTGTACCCCGAAAAATCGTAGTAGAGCTCCAGCGCAAAGGCCAGATACCCCAGCAGCAGGGCCTCGCCGGGCAGCTCGGCGGCGGGCAGGCTGATGACCCGGCTGTACAGCAACCCCAGCTGGTCGGCGATCAGCACCTTCTTGGCCAGACCAAAGACAAAGCGCTTGATGCCGTAGCAGAACCGCTCCACCCCCACCCGGCGGGCGGGGGAAAGGGGGTCCAGGGCCTCGGCCTGGAAGAGATAGCGGACGATGGGCCCCGAGCTAATGTGCCCGAAGAAGGCCAGATAGCAGAAGAACCGCACCGGATTGCGCTGGGCCGTCGCCTGCCCCCGGGCCACATCAATGCAGTAGCTGATGGCCTGGAAGGTGTAAAAGCTGATGCCCAGCGGCAGGGCCAGCTCCAGCACCGGCAGCTGGAAGGGCAGCACCAGGTTGAGGTTGCTGGCAAAAAAGCCGGCGTATTTGAAAAAGCAGAGAACCAGCAGATCCAGCCCCACCGCTCCCCACAGCAGGCAGCGGCGGCCAGGATGCCGGCCCAGCACCAGCCCGAACAGCCAGTTGAGCAAGGTAAAGCCCACCAGCAGCAGGGTGTGGCGCAGCCCGCCCCACAGGCAGAACACCAGGCTGAAAACCGCAAGCACCAGGTTCCGCAGGGCGCGGGGCAGCAGATAATAGGCCGCCAGGCTCAGCGGCAAAAAGACATAGAGGAACTGTACCGAGGCAAAACTCATGCCGGCACCAACTTTCCGCAAAAATCGACAGGAATTTACACTTGTAAATATTATACCGGAAGATGGCCCCACAGGCAAGCCCGGCGGGGGTTTGACGGGGCAAAAGGGGAATGCTACAATCAAAAAAGCGGGCCAAGGGGCGGGGGGCGCGGCGGCGCTGGACCAAACGGAAGTTTATCCGCCCCGGCCCGGGGCACAGGGACCGGGTTCCCCTTGCGCTTTGGCATGGGATTCCTTATACTATAAAGGTGAGGGCGGAAGGCGCCGGACAGGGTCCGGGCCTCCGGTTCCGGAAACGGCGGCAGGATGGCCGCCGGAAGAGGCGGTGGAAAGTTCATGGTAGAGATTTATCGCACCCAGCAGCGGCAGCTGGCCCCGGCGGAACAGATCGAGGAGGGCTGCTGGATCTGCATGACGGCCCCCAACCTGGAGGAGATCACCCGGGTGGCAGCCACCCTGGACATCGAGCCCAGCGACCTGCAGGCCGCCCTGGACCCCGAAGAATCCGCCCGTATCACCCTGGAGGACGGCTACACCGTCATCATCGTGGACATCCCCTGCAAGGAGCAGGAGACCAGCGAGGGGGTGTACACCACCATTCCTATGGGCATTCTGCTCACCCAGGAGGTGGTGGTCACCGTCTGCGCCCAGGACACCCCGGTGCTCACCGATTTCTCCACCGGCCGGGTGCGGGATTTCAGCACCCGCAAAAAGATGCGGTTCATCTATCAGATTCTCTACCGGGCGGCCACCATGTACCAGCAGGAGCTGCGCCTCATCGACCGCCGCCGTCAGGGAATCGAGACCAACCTCTCGGGGGCGCTGCGGGACAGCGACCTGATGGAGCTGCACGAGCTGGAGTCCACCCTGGTGTACTTTGCCACCAGTTTGCGGGCCAACAGCACCGTCACCGACCGGCTGACCCGCTACAAGCGGCTGGAGCAGTATCCCGACGACCGGGAACTGTTGGACGACGTGATCATCGAGATCCGCCAGGCCATCGAGATGACCAGCATCTACCGGGACGACATCAAGGGCACCCGGGAGCTGTTCAGCGCCATTCTGGACAACCGCCTGAACAACGCCATGAAATACCTGACCTCCATCACCCTGCTGATGGCGGTGCCCACCGTCATTTCCGGCGTCTACGGCATGAACGTCAACTTGGAAGGCATGCCCTTCGCCAACTCGGTGAGCGGGTTTGCCATTGTCTGTGGCATGACGCTGGCCATCTGCGGGGTGGCGGCTTGGATTTTGCATAAGAAGCATATGCTGTGATTGGGGGAACGGAGGCCCGTGGCCCTCGGGGGCTTGATGACCGCCGCGAAGGCGGCATCCTCCCGAAAGCGTTCCTTTTTTGTAACCGTGGTAAGGTAGTGTTTGTGCTTACCATACAGTTCCGCGCGAGACGCGGAACACCCATTTCGGAACCAACGCTGCGCGTTGGTTTGTGCATCGCGCTTTGGCGCGATTGCGCAGCATAGCTGCTCAGGCACAAAAAGTTCCACCGTTTCGAGGCGGTGGACGCCCGACCAGGGTCTTTGACCCTGGACCCCTTTTGGCCCCCACCGCGGACGGGGGCCAAAAGCAAGGAATGGATTAGAGAAAGGGCTTCGCCCTTTTCAAACCTTCTCTATGACTCACCACCTACGGAGGCAACCCCGGAACCGGAATCCAAACCTAGAGGAAGGGTTTTAGAAAACACTTCCGAAAACTGCAACATAAACCAAAAAGCCAGAAACAAAGGTTGGGCAACACGCCTATCCATTGTTTCTGGCTCATTTGTTTTATAGAGAAGGATTATCAAGGGCGGATGCCCTTGATTCTAGATCCATACCTTGCTCAAAGGGCCCGTCAAGGGTGGGCCCTTTGAGGAGTCCAGGGCGTTAGCCCTGGTCGTGCGTCCACCGCCTCGAAACCGGTGGGACTTTTTCGGTTCCTTTTTGGTCACAAAAAGGAACGCCTTCGGGGGAGGAACGCTTTCGGGGCGGTCCACCCCGAAACCGGAAGCGAGAAGCCTACGGTCCCCGACGGGCCTCCCGGTCAGCACCCGCTAAAAACCCACCCCAAGATATAGCCTGTAAAGAACAAATAAAATACCATATACAACCCCCACAAAAAAACATGAAGAAATTTGTCGAAAAAGCATTGACAAACAGGAAATCTGTG
>CALWNP010000033.1 GCA_944382835.1 uncultured Gemmiger sp. | reverse complement strand
GTAACTGGATTTGAACCGGTGACACTTCGGGTATGAACCGAATGCTCTAGCCAACTGAGCTATACCGCCACATATTCAGCACCTGGAAAAGGTGCTCTATTATTATACGCAAGACAAGGAAATCTGTCAAGCCGTTTTTTCAAAAAATTTCGCAAAAAAGCAGGAAAAAATTCCCTTCTACTTTTTGGGCATCGCAATCCTTGTGCAGTTTGCCCCCGTATGCTATACTGTGCCCAAACAAAGGAGGTGTATTCCCCATGAAACTGTCCCCGCTGTGTCTGCTGGCCGCGGCCGCCCTGGTCCTGACGGCCTGCACATCCGCCCCGGCGTCCTCCGCTGCGCCGGAATCCACCCCCGAACCCGCCGCCTCGGCCGAGCCCGAGGCCACCTCTGAGGCCGCATCCGAGGCCACCGCCGCCCCGGCCCAGGACACCGGGGCGGATCTCTACGCCGGCTATGTCCAGGACTTCCCCGAGGTGGGCACCATGGCCACCCCGGTGGAGACCGAGGACGGCCGCACCCTGACCCTGGAGTGTTCCCTGGACAACGAGATCGACCAGCTGATCTACGACCACTACCGCTACGAGCTGCTGGGGGATGCCGACGCTGCCCTGGCGCTGGTGGGGGACACCGAAACCTACCGCGCCACGGTAGAGAGCGAGGTGCAGAACGTCCAGCAGGGGGCGGGCTGCCAGAGCTACACCCTCCACGAGATGCACATTCTGACCCCCGAAGAGGTCCAGGGGGCCGCCCCGGCCGATCTGGACCTGCTGACCAAGGAGGTCACCGACAGCGGCCTGGTCCAGTGGACGGTCCAGGCGGTGGACCTCTCCTGGACCTACACCGAGGCCGAGCAGGCCAAGGGTCCCCAGCTGGACGAGGGGCGCTACCAGCGGTACTTCCTGCTGGGCAAGACCTCTGACGCCGACAGCTGGAAGATCTACGACTTCTTCTGGGAGACCTTCCTGCCCGACGCCTGACCCACCACCAAAAAAGGCATGGTTCCGCGGAACCATGCCTTTTGTATTGCATTGAACTTACTTCTTGACCGGGACCAGCAGCGCCTTGCCGCCCATGTAGGGCTGCAGCACGGCGGGGATGGTGACGGTGCCGTCGGCCTGGTAGTGGTTCTCCAGGAAGGCGATCAGCATCCGGGGCGGGGCCACACAGGTGTTGTTCAGGGTGTGGGCCAGCTGGGTCTTGCCGTTTTCGTCCTTGTAGCGGATGTGCAGGCGGCGGGCCTGGGCGTCGCCCAGGTTGGAGCAGCTGCACACCTCAAAGTACTTCTGCTGGCGGGGGCTCCAGGCCTCGATGTCGCAGCTCTTGACCTTCAGGTCGGCCAGGTCGCCGGAGCAGCACTCCAGCTGGCGCACCGGGATCTCCAGGTTGCGGAACAGCTCCACGCTGTTGTGCCACAGCTTGTCGTACCAGACCATGCTGTCCTCCGGCTTGCAGACCACGATCATCTCCTGCTTTTCAAACTGGTGGATGCGGTAGACGCCCCGCTCCTCGATGCCGTGGGCGCCCTTCTCCTTGCGGAAGCAGGGGCTGTAACTGGTCAGGGTCTGGGGCAGGTCGGCGCCGTCCAGGGTGGTGTCGATGAACCGGCCGATCATGCTGTGCTCGCTGGTGCCGATCAGGTAGAGGTCCTCGCCCTCGATCTTGTACATCATGGCGTCCATCTCGGGGAAGGACATGACCCCCTGCACCACGCTGCCGTGGATCATGAAGGGGGGAATCACATAGGTGAAGCCCTTGTCGATCATGAAGTCCCGGGCGTAGGCCAGCACCGCCTCATGCAGCCGGGCGATGTCGCCCAGCAGGTAGTAGAATCCGTTGCCCGAAACCCGGCCGGCGGAATCCAGGTCGATGCCGTTGAAGCTCTCCATGATGTCCACATGGTAGGGGATGGGGTAGTCGGGCACCACCGGGTCACCGAACTTCTGCAGCTCCACGTTGCAGCTGTCGTCGGGGCCGATGGGAACGCTGGGGTCGATCATCTGGGGGATGGTGTACATGATCTCCTTGATCTTGGCCTGCAGCTCGGTCTCCTTGGCTTCCAGCTCCTTGAGCCGGTCGGCCTGGGCGGTGACCTGCTTCTTGACCTCCTCGGCCTCGGCGGCCTTGGTCGGATCCTTCTTGGCCTGGCCCATCAGCATGCCGATCTGTTTGGACAGCTTGTTGCGGTTGGCCCGCAGGCCGTCCGCCTCGCCGATGGCGGCGCGGTACTCGGCATCCAGCTTGATGACCTCGTCCACCAGGGGCAGCTTCTGGTCCTGGAACTTCTTCTTGATGTTCTCCTTGACCAGGTCGGGATGTTCACGCACAAAACGGATATCCAGCATTTCAGATTCCTCTTTCCATTGTATTGTCGGGGTTTCCTTCGGCGGCTTGGTCGCTGCCTTCGGGGGCGGTCAGATCCCAGCCGGGGGCGGCGGGGTCCTGTTCCGGCGCTTCCTCGGGGCGATACTGCCCCAGCAGCGCCGCAAAGCGGCGAAGCTGCTCATCGCTGTAAAAGTCGATGGTCAGTCGGCCGCGGCCTTTCTTGTAATCCACCCGCACCTCGTTGCCGGTGACCTCCTTGAGGGCAGCTTCCACCTCCACCGCCAGGGTGGGGCGGGTGAAGCTGTCCTCCGGCGGGGCGGGTTTGGGGGGCTTGGACAGCTTTTTGCACAGCGCCTCGGTCTGGCGGACATTGAGCCCGCGGTCCACCACCGCGGCGGCGGCATCCTCGATGAGCTCGGGGTTGTTCAGCCCCAGCAGCACCTTGGCGTGGCCCACGCTCAGCGCCCCGATCCGCAGTTGTTCCCGCACCGGTTCGGGCAGGCTGAGCAGCCGCATGGCGTTGGCCACCGAGGACCGGCTCTTGCCGATCCGCTTGGCGGCGGTCTCCTGGGTCAGGCCGTACCGCTCGATGAGCTGGGTGTAGCCCTCGGCCTCCTCGATGGGGTCCAGATCCTCCCGCTGCAGGTTTTCGATCAGGGCCAGGGCGGCGGCCTGCTCGTCGGTGACCTCCTTGACGATCACCGGCACCTCGTCCAGGCCGGCCATCCGGGCGGCCCGCCAGCGGCGCTCTCCGGCAATGATGGTGTAGCCGGGGCCTACCTTCTTGGGCCGCACCGCGATGGGCTGCAGCAGCCCGTTCTCGGTGATGCTGGCCGCCAGCGCCGCCAGCGTATCCTCGTCAAAATGTTTGCGGGGCTGGTCGGGGTCGGGTTCGATCTCCCGGATGGGGAGGGCGGTGACGGCCCGGTCTTCCTCGATGGTTTCGGGGGTATCGGCAAACAGGCTGTCCAGTCCCTTGCCCAAACCGCCCAACTTTCGTTTGGCCATCCTTGCCTCCTCTTAGCTGTGCTCGTTGTTCTGCAAAAATTCCCGGGCCAGGCTCATATAGGCTTCGCTGCCCTTGCCGTTGGGCTCGTAGAAGTTGATGGGCATGCCGTAGCTGGGCGCCTCGGACAGCCGCACCGACCGGGGAATCACCGATTTGTAAACCTTGTCGCCGTAGTATTTTTTCACCTGGGCCACCACCTGAAGGGTCAGGTTCAGCCGGCCGGCGTACATGGTAAAGACAACCCCCTCGATGTCCAGGTAATGGTTGTACTTTTTCCGCACCGTTTTCAGGGTGGCCATCAGCTCGGACAGTCCTTCCAGGGCGTAGTACTCGCACTGGATGGGGATGATGACGGTATCGCAGGCGCACAGGGCGTTGACGGTGAGCAGGTCCAGCGAGGGGGCGCAGTCGATGAAGATGTAGTCATACACCGGCACCACCGGGGCCAGGGCGCTGCGCAGCCGGTTTTCCCGGTGGGGCAGGGGAGCCAGCTCCAGGGCGGCCCCCGCCAGCTGGGTGTTGGAGGGCACCAGGTCGGCGTTGAACTTGGTCTTGACGATGGTCTGGCGCACATCCACCTCGTCGATGAGGCAGGAGTAGACGTTGGACTCGCTGGCATGTTTGGAGACCCCATAGCCCGAGGTGGTGTTGCCCTGGGGGTCCAGGTCCACCACAAGGACCTTTTTGCCCAGCGCCGCCACGCAGGCGGAAAGGTTGACGCAGGTGGTGGTTTTGCCCACGCCGCCCTTCTGGTTTGCGATTGCCACAACTTTTGCCATAGTGTCCGGAGTCCTCCTGCTCACAAATATCGTCTTGCTTTTGACTTCCAGGTTAGATTATACCACAGCAACCGTCCAATAAAAAGGCCCTGCTGCCATTTTCGGTGATTTTAGACGAAAGCTGTCCACCGGGGCCGGGGCCTTTCCGGCCGCCGCCCGCCGCCGGGCGCAGGGGGAAGGGTAGGAAATATATTACGGATTGTATTATCTTTGGTTTTATTGTTCAATCTGTATTATTTGTTTAGTTTCAGGGGATCTTTTCCTGTCTTTCCACAGAATCTGGCAGGAAAAAAACCGGCCTTCCATAAATGTTCGTTTTTATCACATTTTAGGAATGTTTGTTGACTTTCCATTTTTTCCCTCCTATAATGATAGTTATAATAATTATTGCACGATTGTTTGTCAGGAAGGGGCTTTTTATGAATTCAAATCGTCATCACCATCACCATCACCATCGCCATCGCCGCGCATTTGCGGTGTCGTCCCTCCTGATTGCCGTGCTGATTGTCTGCTGTCTCGTTGTTCTGGGGGTCGGGTTTTATCTCAGCGCCAGACATGAACAGCAGCGGGCCGCAGAGATTGACACCGCACAGCAGGCGTTGATTACCCAGCGGCAGCAGGAAGCCGCCGCGCTGGATGAGAAGGAACAAAGTGACAGCTTCTACCAGAAATTGGCCGATGGCTTTGATGTCAACATTCTGGTTGTGGGGGATTCCATCGGTGAAGGAACCGGAAGTCAAACCAAAGAAAAACGGTGGTTTGTACAGCTGGAGAATGATCTCCAATCCACCTACGGTGTGGATGTAACCTTGACCAACGTCTCGATGGGAGGCAACACCTCCTACGCCGGATATGTCCGCACCATGCAGCTGGATGACGGCATTTCCTATGATCTGGCCATCCTGTGCTATGGCCAAAATGATCCATTTGAAGGGCTCTCCACTTACTACGAAGCGATGATTCGTGCTGTGCGTGCCAAGTATCCGGATGCTTCCATCCTCTCCATCCTGGAATCCTCCCAGCGGGAATACACCCAGAACATCACCACCATTCAGGCCCTGTGTGAACATTACGGCATTCCCACCGCAGACACCATTGCACCCTTCCAGGCCGACTATGATTCTCTGACCGATGACGGCATCCATCCAAACGACGCCGGCCAGGACATCTATTTCCAGACGGTGCGGGAGATCATTGACCAGAATGTCTCCGCCGGCACCGGCAAGATGGGGGATGTTGCCGCTGTCAACAGCAATGTCAACCAATTTGATCAATTTGTCTGGTACGGCGTAGACAATGACACCACCAGTGGCACCGGGTTCGAGCGGGTGGATGATCTCACCTATGTCCTAAGCAACGTGTCTGGCTCCGGTATTTTGGGAATTGACTACACCTACAAATCCGGTGAAAACAAAGCGGATATTTATCTGGATGATCAGTTATTTGAATCGCCCACCATCACCTTTGACTACGATTTTTCCCAAAGACATATTCTGGTCGTGGGAACGGATTGCACTGTGAATCAACAAATCCGGGTTGTCTTTTCCTCCAGCGAACAAGCCGATGGATTCCACGGCATGTGCTTTAGCCATTCTTAATGGTTCCGATCCTCAAGGCTCTGCTGCCGATTTTCTCCCTTTGGGCGAATACGCTCGATACAGTTCCCTGTAATCCAGTTCCTCAAGCTGGGCGTTGGCAACAGACACGGGCTCATTTTCCGCTATCTCAATATTTTCTGCAATTGGCAGCGCCAACTGTTGATACAGCGCCGCCTTTCTGCTATACTCTTTTTGTTGTATTTGTTTCATAGGCAGTTACAGATTACAACAAAAAAATGAGATAGGCAAACCCTTTCGGGAATGTCTATCTCATTTTTTTAGGCTATTTTGCAACAGCCCCATATGGTGCCGATCCTATGGCGGCCTTGTTCAATTTTTATTCCCGGTTGCTCTCCAGAAATTCCAGCAGCCTGGGCAGCTGTTGCTGGGCGTCCCGGCGGCCCCGGTTCACCAGGGCCAGCAGCTTGTCGGTGTCGGTCTCAAACTGGCCGATGGTGATGGGCTCCTGGGGACGGATGACAAAGATCTCCCCGGCGTCCTCCATCGCCTCCAGCCGGTCCATCAGGTTGTTGTACTGCAGATCCATGGTCAGCAGGGTGGACAAAAATTCCGGGCTGCGGCTGTAAAAATCGCTGTACAGATCCACCTGCCGCTGGCCGATCAGCGGTTTGCGGAAACCCTTCTCCCGGGTGCAGACCACCACAATGGGATGGTTGCCCCGGTCGATGGCCCAGTCCAGCGGGATGGCGCAGGCACAGCCGCCGTCCAGGTAGCGGTGACCGCCGATCTTCACCGGCAGCGACACCACCGGAATGCTGGCCGAGGCCACAATGGCCCGGTCAAACTCCTTGCAGTGGCCCTTGCGGAAAAACTCCGCCTTGCCGGTGTCCACATCGGTGGCCACCACATACAGGTCCTCCTTGCTCTCGTCAAAGGTCTTCTGGTCAAAGTGTTCCCGGCGGGAGAGCTGGTCCACCAGGAAGGACACCCCGAACACCCCCTTGCTCTGCAGCACCGCCAGCGGGCCGCAGTACCGGGGATCGTGGCGGTAGCTCAGGTTGATCCGGGCGCTGCGGCCGGGCTGCCGCGCCAGATAGTTCATGGCGTTCAGCGCCCCGGCCGACACCCCGGCCACGGTGGGAAAATACAGATCGTGTTCCATCATCACGTCCAGCACGCCGCTGGTATAGTTGCCGCGCAGGCCGCCGCCCTGCAGCAGCAGGGCCGCCTTGGCGGGAATTGCAAAACCTTCCATCCCAACAACCTCCTTTGTGTTGTCGAAGTCTATTGTAGCGATTTTGTCCCGGCAGGTAAAGGGGCCGCCTTGCGTTTTTTCCCCGGTTTGGTATACTGAAAGCAAATTGTACCAACAAAGGAGAGATGCAAGATGGCAAAGGTTACGGTACGGGGCGTGGTCCTGGGGGAGGGCCGGTGCAAGGTCATTGCCCCCATCATGGCGGCCACCGCCCGGGAGGCAGCGGCCCAGGCCAGAAAGTTCCGGGGCGGTCCCGCAGACATTGCCGAGCTGCGGCTGGACCCGCTGCTGGCCGCCGGCCCGGAGGAGCCGGAAGCCGCCCTGGCCGCAGTGCGGCGGGAGCTGGGGCATCTGCCGATTTTGGCCACGGTGCGCACCGCCGCCGAAGGCGGCGAAGCCGATCTGACCGACCAGGACTACCGGGCGCTGCTGCTCCGCCTCATGGCCGGGGGGCAGGCCGATCTGCTGGACATCGAAGCGGCCCGGCCCTCCAGCGACGAGCTGCTGGCCGCCGCCCACGCCGCCCATCTGCCGGTGATCTTCAGCTGTCACCACTTTGATTCCACCCCGCCGGAGGCGGAGATGGTGGAGACCCTCTGCCAGATGAGCCGCCGGGGGGCGGACATCGCCAAGCTGGCGGTGATGCCCCGGGACAAGGCCGACGCCGCCCGGCTGCTGCTGGCCACCGCCCGGGCCGCGGCCGCCCTGCCCGGCCAGCCGCTGATCACCATGGCCATGGGGGAGGCGGGTCTGGTCACCCGGCTCTGCGGCAGCGCCTTTGGCAGCGCCGCCAGCTTCGGGGTGATCGGGGCGGGCAGCGCCCCGGGCCAGCCGGAGGCCGCCGCCCTGCGCCGGGTGGTGGAAGCCTGTCTGGAAGCCGGACTCTGATTCACAGGCAAAAAAAGAAGGAAGGCAGCTGCCTTCCTTCTTTTTTTCAACATTTTTTCCGGGACTTGTGGAAAGTCCGGGGCTTTTTCACAGCTCGATCTTGCCGAACATCTCAAAGTCCTCGCCGTCGTGGATTCGCTCCACCCGGGCCGGGGCATGGGGTTTCAGGTTTTCATCCCGGGGGGTGTCGGCGTATTCCCGGGCGGGGGAGGAGGAGCGAGGACCGCGGGGTCCGCGGCCACGGCCGCCTTCCCGTCCGCCGCGACCGCCCCGGCCGCCCTGGCGGGAACCGCCGGACCGGGGACCACGGCGTCCGCCGCGGCCCGGACGGCCGCCGCGGTTGCCCTCCCGGTCGGGCAGGTTGCAGGCATCGGGATCGGTGGAGTAGATCACCACATGGCGGTTGGGGCCTTCGCCCTTGCTCTCGCTGCGCACCCCGTCGATGGCGGCGATGGCGGTGTGGATGATGTGCCGCTCGTAGGGGTTCATGGCCTCCATCTCGTAGTAGCAGCCGGTGCGGATGACCCGCTGGGCAATCCGGCCGGCCAGGGCCGCCAGGTCGCTCTCCCGCTTGCCGCGGTAACCGCCCACATCAATGCCCAGCTTCACATAGGGGCCTTCCATCCGGTTCACCACCAGGCTGGCCAGGTAGGACAGGCTCTCCATCGTCTCGCCGCGGCGGCCGATGAGAACCCCCATGTGGTCCCCGCTGACCTTCAGGATGGTGGCTTCGCCCTTCTTCACGGCGGAGAACTGGAAACCCTTGGCCCCCAGCAGCTCAAAGATGGGGGTCAGGTAGTCCACGGCGGCCTGCAGCCGGGGGTCGGCGGCGATGTCCAGCGCCACCTCCTGGTCTGCGGCATCAGCAGCCTCGGCCGGGGTCTCGGCGGCAGCGGGTTCTTCCGCCGCCTCGGGGGCCGGCTGGACCGGGGTCTGCGGCTCTTCCGCCGGGCTCTGTTCCTGGGGTTCCGCCGCTTCGGGGGCGGGGGCAGCCGCCGGGGTCTCGGCGGGGGTTTCCCCGTCCTCGGCCACCGTCACCCGGACCTTGGCCGGGACGGTGCGGAAGAGTTTCCGGGCCGGGAATTCCAGCACTTCATAGCTCACGCCCAGATCGTCCCGGTCCACGCCCAGCGCTTCGCAGGCGGCCTGGACGGCTTCCTCAACGGTTTTGGCGGACATTTCCATTGTACGCATGGGTGATACCTCCTCAGAGAGATTTTACTTCTTCCGTTTTGCCTTGGCCGCGGCCTCCTGTTCGGCGCGCTCGGCGTCGGTGAGGGGGCGGGTGCGTTCCCCGGCGTATTTTTCGGCATCCAGTTTGCGGGCGCGCTCCAGACGGATCTTGTCCATCTCATAGGAGGAGACCTGCTTGGTGACCAGTTCGCCCTTTTCCTCCACGGTGACCGTCTGTTTTGCCTTCTTGGCGGCTCTCTTGGCGGCCAGCTCGGCCTGGTACTGGGCCTTGAACTTTTCGGGGCTGTAGATGGTGTAGGACAGCACGCTCTGGAACATCATGCAGATGTTGGAGGTGGCGTAGTACAGCGAGAAGCCCACCGGGGCGGTGAAGCAGAAGTAGACGAACATCAGGTTCATGACCCACATCATCGCCTTCATGCTGCCCTGCATCTGGGCGCCGGCACCCGACAGCTTGTTGCTCAGGCCGAAGGAGATGAACATGGTGATGGCGGCGATGATGGGGAAGATCATCAGCAGCGAGATGCGGAAACCGGGGATCTCGCACATATCCATCCCGAACAGCGAGGTGTTGAAGTTGGCGATGGCGTTGAACTGATCGGTGGTCAGGCCGGTGGAGACGGTGGTGCCGTTGTGGATGGCCTGGATCAGGTTGGTCTGCATGGTCACGGTGTTGTTGGTGGCGATGCCCAGGGCCTCGCAGGCGGCCTTGATGGCGTCGGCGGGGATGCCCAGGATGTACTGCACCGGGCGGTACACCACCTCGATGATGCCGAAGAGGATCAGCATGTTCAGCAGCATGGGCAGGCAGCCGGACAGCGGGTTATACCCGTATTCCTGCTGCAGCTTCAGCATCTCTTCCTGCTGTTTTTCCTGGTTGTTTTTGTATTTCTGCTGGATTTCGGTGATCATCGGCTGGAACACCGACATCTTGGCGGTGTTCTTCTGCTGTTTGATGGCCAGCGGAAGGCTCAGCAGCCGGATGATGACGGTGAAGACAATCATCGTCACCGCAAAGTTGGGGATGACCTGGTACAGCAGCTGCATCAGCGGGCCCAGGATCACGGCAAGGAAACCAAAAATGCTCATAGTCTGTCCATTCCGCCTCGGCTGCGCCCGGGGCTGTTTTTTCTTTTGTTGTAGGTCTTTTCCGCGCAGGGGAAAGACATGAGTAGCTGGTTGGTTGGTTCGGGGCGAACCGGGGGCGGCTGCCTGCCGAAGGGGGTAGGGTCGCGGACCGCCGCGAGGACGGCTTCCCCCCGAAGGGCTGTTCCTTTTTGTGACCAAAAAGGAACCGAAAAAGTCCCACCGTTTCGAGGCGGTGGACGCACGACCAGGGCTGTAAGCCCTGGACTCCTCAAAGGGCCCACCCTTGACGGGCCCTTTGAGCAAGGTGTGGATTGGGAATCAAGGGCATCCGCCCTTGATAATCCTTCTCTATAGGGAAAGGCAGAGGTTTTCTGTCTTTTGGTTTTCAACTTTTCTTTGGGATGTTGTGGAATTTTTTCCTCATTTTCCCGTTATTTTTCCCGGTACAGTTTGCGGGCGGGGTTTTTCCATTGTCCCTTTTCCGGCACCGGGTCATAGCCGAACTTCCCGAAGGGGTTGCACCGCAGCAGCCGCCAGACTGTCAGCACGCTGCCTTTCAGCAGGCCGTGGGTCTGCCAGGCTTCGATGGCGTACTGGCTGCAGGTGGGGGTGAACCGGCAATGGTGCCCCAGCAAAGGGCTGATCCAGCGCTGGTACCCTCGTGCCAGCCAGATCAATACCCGGGTCATTCGCCCTTGGCGGCGGGCTGGGCCGGGGCGGCTTTGTCCGGCAGGCCGGCTTTTCGCAGCAGCAGCCCCAGCGTCTTGCTCAGCTGGGTGCTCTTCAGCCGGGGCGTGGCGCCACGGGCTACCAGGATTATATCATATCCGCCGATATTTTGCGACAGGTGCTCCTGCAATGCCGCCCGCATCACCCGGCGCGCCCGGTTGCGCTTCACCGCGTGGCCGATCTTTTTGGAGGCCGTCAGCCCCACCCGGGTATAGCCCAGCCGGTTGCGCACCACATACAGCACCATGTGGGGGTGTACGTAGCTCTTGCCCCGTTTGTAGGCACGGGAAAACTCCCAGTTTTTGTTGATCGCGCGGTATCGCATCGTCCTGTTCCCTCGCCGTCACTTACAAAAAAAGGCCACTGAACCAGATCAGCAGCCTTGTTGCGGTTATCGTTTCTCAGAATCTGGCCGCTCAGACGGTCAGGCTCTTGCGGCCCTTCGCACGGCGGCGGGCAATGACCTTGCGGCCGTTCTTGCTGGCCATACGCTTCAAAAAGCCATGCACGCGGCTGCGCTGACGCTTCTTCGGCTGGAAAGTCTGCTTCATCTCGTTGTCCCTCCTTCAAATAGTCCCCTCGATCGGGCTGTTTTGGCGAATCATTTCGCTCGGCCAATGCCCTTTCGCGTAGGGGCAGCCTTGCAGACTAAAATTATAGCCCATTCCTCTACGTTTTGTCAACACTTTTTTTGATTTTGGCTCCTGTTTTCCACCCCCACCACCAGATAAGCTGCCTACTATATTATAATATACCAGATATACAGATTGTCTTGGGGTGGATTTTGTGGTATACTATATCTGTGTCTTTGTGCACCTTGTCAGATGCGCAAAATTTCAGCCAAATCTTTGTCAAAATCGTCAGTGCCGTCCCCAGGGGTTCGCGGCACCGAGAAGTGGGGAATACTATGGATTCTTTCAACGACGTCATGCGCGCGGCGATGGACTATTGCCGCGAACATACCGCCGAGGCGACCTATTCGTACTACATCAGCGGCCTCAAGCCGCTCAGTTTCGAAAACTCTAACTGTGTCACGCTGGAGGTCCGCAACGATTTCATCTGCAAGATTGTTTCGGACCGGTACACCACCCTGCTCAAGGATGCGTTCAAGTCGGTTTTGGGGTTTGATGTGGAGGTCAAGTTCACCACCCCCGCCCCCGATCCGGTGAAAGCGGAGCAGGAGGCCAAGCGGGACGAACAGTCGCTGCCTTCCGGCCGGTACGACTTCACCTTCGAGAACTTCATCAAGGGGCCTTCCAACCAGTTTGCCTATGCGGCGGCGCAGGCGGTGGCGGCCAATCCCTCGGGGGCCTACAACCCGCTGTTCATCTACGGGCCTTCCGGCCTGGGCAAGACCCACCTTCTCAACGCGATCCAGATCGAGATCAAGAAGAACCACCCGGATTTCAACATTGTCTACGTGGATTGTGAAATGTTCACCAACGAGACCATCACCGCCATCAAGACGGCCACCACCGAGCAGTTCCGCCAGAAATACCGGGAGGCGGACGTGCTGCTCATCGACGACATCCAGTTCCTGGCCGGCAAGGAGAGCACCCAGGAGGAGTTCTTCCACACCTTCAACACCCTGCACAACGCCGGCAAGCAGATTGTGCTGGCCAGCGACCGCCCGGCCAAGGAGATCAAGAGCCTGGAGGAGCGTCTGCGCACCCGGTTTGAATGGGGTCTGACCGCCGACATCCAGCCCCCGGATTTTGAAACCCGTGTGGCGATTGTCAAGCGCAAGGCGGAGCTGCTGGACCTGGAGCTGCCCAACGAGGTGGCGGAGTACATCGCCAACCACCTCAAGCAGAACATCCGGCAGCTGGAGGGCGCGGTGAAAAAGCTCAACGCCTACTATATGCTGGAGGGCATCGCCCCCTGCATCGGGGTAACCTCCACCGCCATCAAGGATACCCTGAACGACACCCAGCCGCTGCCGGTGACCATCGACAAGATCATCGACGAGGTGGCCCGGACCTACAACGTGATGCCCGCCGACATCCGGGGCAAAAAGCGCAGTGCCGGGGTGAGTGCGGCCCGGCAGATGGCCATGTATATCATCCGGGAGATCACCGGCCTGAGCATGGAGAACATCGGTTCGGAGTTCCAGCGGGATCATTCCACGGTGGTGTATTCCATCAACACGATGGAGAAGAATCTGGCCAAGGACCAGCACCTCAAAGAGATGGTGGACGACATCATCAAGAACGTGCGGACTTGATTTTTTCCCGGGGGCGGGTGCCCGACGCTAGATTGTCGGGGTGGACCACCCCGAAGGCGGCATTCCCCCGAAAGCGTTCCTTTTTTGTAACCAAAAAAGGAACCGAAAAAAGTTCCACCGTTTCGAGGCGGTGGACGCCCGACCAGGGTCTTTGACCCTGGACCCCTTTTGGCCCCCACCGCGGACGGGGGCCAAAAGTTCGGAAGGGGGAGGCAAAGCCTCCCCGATCAGATAAAAAATTTCGGGGGGCCCCTGCCCCTACTTCGGTGAAGGAAGGGTAAGAAACAAAAGTTTTAACAATGCGGCGGCCGCAATGTGGAAAAGAAAGCCACTCACTTTCTCTTTATAGAGAAGGATCATTAAGGGCGAAGCCCTTAATTTTCAAAAGGTTTTTCCTTGCTTTTTGGGTCTGTCTTCAGGCAGGCCCAAAAAGGAGTCCAGGGCGTTAGCCCTGGTCGTGCGTCCACCGCCTCGAAATCGGTGGGACTTTTTCGGTTCCTTTTTGGTCACAAAAAGGAACGCTTTCCGGGGAGGCCCGTCCTCGGGGTGGACCACCCCGAACCCGGCAGCACCGGGCCAACGGTCCCCGTCGGGCCTAACGGCCGGTAGCCTTTTTCCGGTCGAACCCCCGGTTTCGTGGAAAACCCCCCGTCCGCCGGCAAAAAAATCCCCCTTTCGGGGCTTTGCAAAAGCCCAAAAATCCCTTACCTCCGGGGTGTTTCGAGTTTTCGACATTTTCAACCGTTTTTTCAACAATAAACATGAGTTTTCCACATTCAAAGTTGAAAAGAAAAGTTTTCAAGAACTTTCCAGAATTTCTCCACAATCCCATCCGCAAAACTCAACACCCCTTTTTCCGCATCACAATCGGCAATTCACAGGTTTTCCACGGTTTCCACACCCCCTACTACTACTACTGCATAAGTATAAACGTTTACGGTCGGCTGACGCCTTGACCGCTCAAATCAGAAATAAGGTGAGTCCATGAAAATCGAATGCGAAAAGAGTCTTTTAACAGCTGCTATTGATGGTGTTTCCCGGGCCATTACAAACCGCTCCGCCATCCCCGTCCTGGAGGGCATCTACCTCAAGGCCGAGGGCTTCAACCTCACCCTCACCGGGTACGACATGGAAATGGGAATCACTACTACGATTGAGTGCAACGTCCTTGTCCCCGGCGAAGTCGTCCTGGACGCCAAGCTGCTGGGCAGCATGGTCAGTCGGATGCCCGCCGGCACCGTGGGCATCGAGCTGGACAACGAGGGCATGACAAAAATCCGCGGTGGTGTGGCAGAATTTGAGATTCCCGCCATGAACACCAGCGATTATCCCTCGCTGCCCAACCCCGGCGCCGAGAACACCATGACCATTCCCACCTCGATGATGCGGGAAATGATCGAAAAAACCATTTATGCGGTCTCCCAGGATGACAAAAAGCCCGCTCATACCGGCGAACTTTTTGTCATCGAGCCGGGCAGCCTGACCATCGTGGCCCTGGACGGGTATCGGCTGGCCATCATCCAGCGGGATGTGGAGTGCACCCGGGACATCCGGATCATCATTCCCGCCAAAACCCTCCAGGAACTGCTCAAGATCATGGGCGGACCCGAAGATCCGGTGAAGATCGACGCAAACAGACGCTATGTCGTCTTTACCACCAACGGCTACACCATTGTCAGCCGGCTGATCGAGGGGGACTTCCTCAATTATGAGAGCGTCATCCCCCAGGGTCAGCGCACCAAGGTAGTGGTGGACTGCAAGAGTTTCATCGAAACCATCGAGCGCGCCTCGCTGATCATCACCGAGCGGCTGAAAAATCCGCTGCGGATCACCTTCGCGCCGGACAAGGTCACCGTCCGCTGCCAGACCACCCTGGGCAAGGTGGTGGATGAGTTCCCGCCCGAGTCCTTCGAGGGGGAGGAAGTGGAGATCGGTTTCAACAACCGGTATATGCTGGATGCCCTGCGCAACTCCAAATGCGAAAAGATGCTGTTTGAGATCAACGGCCCCTTAAGCCCGGTGAAGCTGCTGCCGGTGGAGGGCAAGGACTTCATCTATCTGGTGCTGCCGGTGCGGTTCAAGAACGAGTAAAGGAGTGCGGCTTGCCCGCAAAACACCATGGAACGGATTTTGATTCATACGCCATTCATCAAACTGGACGCCCTTCTCAAGTTTGCCGGCCTGTGTGAGACCGGCGGCGAGGCCAAGGAGCGGATTCAGGCCGGGGAGGTTCTGCTCAACGGCCAGGTCTGCACCCAGCGGGGCAAAAAATGCCTGCCCGGGGATGAAATTTCCCTGGATGGCCGGTCTGTGCGGATTGCGGAGGGCGGCTGATGCGGCTGGATCGGCTGGAACTTACGGACTTCCGTAATATTGTCCACGCCACGCTGACACCCGCGCCCCAGCTCACCGTGCTGTGCGGGGCCAACGGACAGGGCAAGACCAATCTGCTGGAGGCCATCTGGCTGCTCACCGGCGGAAAAAGTTTTCGCGGTGCAAAGGATGCCGAACTGATCCGGCGAGACCAGCCCTTTTCGGTGCTGGAGGCGGCCTTCGAGGCCGGAGGCCGGGACCAGCAGCTGCGGCTGACGGTGGGGGCCAAGGGTACCCCGCGTCCCGGCCGGACCGCCCGCCTGAACGGGGCGGACCGGGGGAGGGCGGCGTCCATTGCCGGGACCTTCACGGCGGTGGCCTTTGACCCCAATCACCTGAGCCTGGTCAAGGGCGGGCCGGAGGGGCGGCGGCATTTTCTGGACGCGGCGCTCTGCCAGCTCTACCCCGGGTATCTGGCGGCGGCGCGGCGGTATGCCCGGGTGACGGCCCAGAAAAACGCCCTGCTCAAGGCCTACGAGATCACCCCGGGGGCGGAGATGCTGCTGGACACCTACAACCAGGCCCAGGCCCAGTACGGCAGCGAGGTGATGCGGCGCCGGGCCGAGTACATGGCCCGGCTGGCCCCGGCGGCCGCGGCCAACTACCGGGACATCTCCAGCGGCGCCGAGCGGCTGGAGATCCGGTACAAACCCTGTTGTGAGCCAGGGGACCCGGCGCTGCTGGCGGCCAAACTGGCCGAGATGCGCAGCGCCGAGATCCGAGCGGGGTTCTGCCTCACCGGCCCCCACCGGGAGGATCTGGAGATCTTCATTGACGGGCAGCCGGGCAAGGTGTTTGGCAGCCAGGGGCAGCAGCGCAGCGCGGTGCTGTCCATGAAGCTGGCCGAGGCCAGCGTGGCGGGGGAGGTGCTGGGCGAGCACCCGGTGATGCTGCTGGACGATGTGCTCAGCGAGCTGGACGACGCCCGGCAGACCTATCTTTTGACCCGCATCGAGGACAAACAGACCTTTGTCACCACTTGCGACTCGGCGGCGTTTGCCCGCACCAACGGGAAGTTGGTGTTTGTGACCTCGGGGGAGGTCACCGAGTGACCGCCGAAGGCGGGGGGAAAGCGGCTGCTTTCCAATAGGCCCGTCGGGGGACGGATGCCCCGGGCTTCCGGTTTCGGGGTGGACCACCCCGAGGGCGGCATTCCCCCGAAAGCGTTCCTTTTTTGTAACCAAAAAAGGAACCGAAAAAAGTTCCACCGTTCCGAGGCGGTGGACGCCCGGCCAGGGTTTTCAACCCTGGACCCCTTTTGGCCCCCACCGCGGACGGGGGCCAAAAGCAAGGAAGAATTTATTAGAGAAAGGGCTACGCCCTTTTCAAACCTTCTCTATTACCCACCACCTACGGAGGCTCCTCCGGTCACGGAATCCAAAAAAAACGGTAGGGTTTTTAGAATAGGGCAGAAGTGCGTCCGCTGATTGATAACAGTGTGGTAAAGAAAAGGTCTATCTTGTTTATCTTATAGAGAAGGATTATCAAGGGCGAAGCCCTTGATTCAAGATCCCACCTTGCTCAAAGGGCCCGTCAAGGGTGGGCCCTTTGAGGAGTCCAGGGCTTACAGCCCTGGCCGTGCGTCCACCGCATCGGAACGGTGGGACTTTTTCGGTTCCTTTTTGGTCACAAAAAGGAACGCCTTCGGGGGAGGCCCGTCCTCGGGGTGGTCCACCCCGACAAAAGGGCCCCGGGCCAACGGTCCCCGTCGGGCCTGGCGGTAAGAAGCCGTCTTCCCGAAGAAACAGCAAGCACCAAGCGAGGTAACCCATGTATCTTCACGTCGGTCAGGACTTCGTCCTGAACACAGATTCCATCCTGGGGGTCTTCGACCTGGACAACACCACCGCTGCGGGGTCCAAAATCCGTTACACCGACGAATTTCTCCGCCACGCCCAGACCGAGGGGGCGGTGGTGGACCTGAGCGACGATCTGCCCAAGAGTTTTATCCTCACCGATTTCCCCGCTGAGACCGTCTACCTGACCCCCCTTTCCACCCAAGCCATCAAGAACCGCTCCGGGCGGTTTTCCCTATAAATTACCCGTTTTGTTCGTCTATCCAATAGAGGAGGAAGAGAGTATCCATGGCTGAAGAACGTATCACCGAAACCAACCGTGAAACCGCCACCGACCACGAATACGGTGGTGCCCAGATCCAGGTCCTGGAAGGCTTGGAGGCGGTGCGCAAGCGCCCGGGCATGTATATCGGTTCCACCGGCCCCTCCGGCCTGCACCACCTGGTCTACGAGATCGTGGACAACTCCATCGACGAGGCCCTGGCCGGCTACTGCACCCACATCGAGGTGACCATCAAGGAAGGGGACATCATCGAAGTCTCGGACAACGGCCGTGGTATTCCGGTGGACATCCAGCCCAAGCTGGGCATTCCCGCCGTCACCGTCGTCTACACCGTCCTCCACGCCGGCGGCAAGTTCGGCGGCGAAAACTCCGGCTACAAGGTGGCCGGCGGCCTCCACGGCGTGGGCGCCAGCGTGGTCAACGCCCTGTCGGAATGGCTCGTCGTCCGGGTCCGCCGCGACGGCGCCGAGTACGAACAGCGGTTCACCCGGGGCAAACCCGACGGCGATCTGAAAAAGATCGGGGTGGCCGCCTCCACCGGCACCACCGTCACCTTCAAGCCGGACCCCGTCATGTTCACCGACACCACCGTCTATGACTACGAGATCCTGCTCAAGCGGCTGCGGGAGGAAGCCTTCCTCAACGCCGGCGTCCGGATCACCCTCACCGATGAGCGCTCCGGCCACGGCGACGAGGAGACCGGCGCCGTCCGCCGCGAGACCATGTGCTACGAGGGCGGCATCCGCAGCTTTGTCACCTACCTCCACGAGCGCCGGGACCTGACCCCCATCCATCCCCAGGTGATCTATATGAAGGGGGAGGCCAACGGCGCGGTGGCCGAGGTGGCGCTGCAGTACAACGACAGCTACAACGAGCTGCTGCTGAGCTTTGCCAACAACGTCCACACCCCCGAGGGCGGCACCCATGAGGAGGGCTTCAAGCTGGCCCTGACCCGTGTCTGCAACGAGTACGCCCGCGCCAAGGGCATCCTCAAGGACAAGGACGAAAACCTCACCGGCTCGGATGTCCGGGAGGGTCTGATCGGGGTCATCTCGGTCAAGCTGCAGGAGGCACAGTTCGAGGGCCAGACCAAGGCCAAGCTGGGCAACACCTATATCAAGACCCTGGTCTCCTCCATCGTCTACGAAAAGCTCACCGAATTTTTCGAGGAGAACCCCGCGGTGGCCAAGGCCATCCTGGAAAAATCCACCCAGGCCGCCCGCGCCCGGGCTGCCGCCAAGCGCGCCCGGGATCTGGTGCGCCGCAAGAGCGCCCTGGAAAGCAACCGGATGCCCGGCAAGCTGGCCGACTGCCACGAGAAGGACCCCACCAAGACCGAAATCTTCATCGTCGAGGGCGATTCTGCAGGCGGCTCCGCCAAGCAGGGCCGGGACTCCAACATTCAGGCCATCCTGCCTTTGTGGGGCAAGATGCTCAACGTGGAAAAGGCCCGGGCCGACCGCATCTACGGCAACGACAAGCTGATGCCGGTGGTCACCGCCCTGGGCACCGGCATCGGGGATGAGTTTGACATCACCAAGGTCCGGTACCACAAGATCTTCATCATGGCCGATGCCGATGTGGACGGCTCCCACATCTGCACCCTGATGCTCACCTTCTTCTTCCGGTATATGCGGCCCCTCATCGAGCACGGCTATGTCTACGTGGCCCAGCCGCCGCTGTACAAGCTGCAAAAGGGCAATGTGGTCAAGTATGCCTACAACGACGACGAAATGAAGGTACTCAGCGCCGAAATGCCCGGCGCCAAGGTCAACCGCTACAAAGGTCTGGGCGAGATGAACCCCGACCAGCTGTGGGAAACCACCATGAACCCCGACAACCGGGTTATTGTGCAGATCACCATTGAGGATGCCGAGCGGGCCGACGAGGCTTTCAGCATCCTCATGGGGGAGCAGGTGGAACCGCGGCGGCAGTTTATTGAGAAGAATGCCAAGTATGCCAATCTGGATGTCTGATTTTTTGGAGGTCGATGACCTCCGGGAAATCGGCTTCCTGCCGAAGGGGTAGGAGCGCGGACCGCCGCGAGAGCGGCATCCCCCCGGGGTGTTGTTCCTTTTTGTGACCAAAAAGGAACCGAAAAAGTCCCACCGTTTCGAGGCGGTGGACGCCCGACCAGGGCTGTAAGCCCTGGACTCCTCAAAGGGCCCACCCCTGACGGGCCCTTTGAGCAAGGTATGGATTGAGAGCAAAGGGCATCCGCCCTTTGCAAACCTTCTCTATTGTGATTGGGTTTCTTTTGATACTTGTGCTTTCTTGGATACAGAAAGGTGAGTTTACCAGATGGAAGAAAATATTATCATGGTTCCGGGTTCCGGGACCAAGGTCATTGTCCGGGATGTGAAGAAGGAGATCGAGACCGCCTTCCTGGATTACTCGATGTCGGTCATTGTCTCCCGTGCCCTGCCCGATGTGCGGGACGGCCTCAAGCCGGTTCACCGCCGCATCCTCTACACCATGCACGAGCGCGGCAACGATCCCTCCCATCCCTACCGCAAGTCCGCCGACACCGTCGGCGCCGTGCTGGGTTCCTACCATCCCCACGGTGACGCCAGCGTCTACGACGCCATGGTCCGTCTGGCCCAGGACTTCAGCCTGCGCTATCCCCTGGTGGACGGCCAGGGCAACTTCGGCTCCATCGACGGCGACCCCCCGGCTGCCTACCGTTACACCGAGGCCCGGATGTCCAAGATGGCCTGCGAAATGCTCACCGACATCGAGAAGGACACCATCGACTGGGACCCCAACTTTGACGAGACCAAAAAGGAACCCCACGTCCTGCCCAGCCGTTTCCCCAACCTGCTGGTCAACGGCAGCCAGGGCATCGCGGTGGGCATGGCCACCAACATCCCGCCCCACAACCTCCGCGAGGTGGTGGGCGGCCTGTGCGCCATGATCGAAAACCCCGACATCGACCTGCCCGGCCTGATGGAATACATCAAGGGCCCCGATTTCCCCACCGGCGGCATCATCATGGGCCGGTCCGGCATCCGGGCCGCCTACGCCACCGGCCGGGGCAAGATCACCCTGCGGGGCCGCGCCGAGATCGTGGAAAAGGCCAATGGCCGGTTTGAGATCCTCATCACCGAGATCCCCTATATGGTCAACAAGACCCGCCTCATCGAGTCCATCGCCGACCTGGTCAAGGACAAGCGGATCGAGGGCATCAGCGACCTCAACGACGAGAGTTCCAGCCGCGCCGGCATGAAGATCGTCGTCGAGATCAAGAAGGACGCCAACCCCCAGGTGGTGCTCAACCAGCTCTACCGCTACACCCAGCTCCAGGACACCGTGGGCGTCATCATGCTGGCGCTGGACGACGGGGTGCCCAAGATCATGTCCCTCAAGACCATGATGCAGCGGTATCTGGAATTCCAGGGCCAGGTCATCCGCCGCCGCACCGCCTTCGAGCTGAAAAAGGCCCAGGACCGGGCCCACATCCTGGAGGGCCTGCGCAAGGCGGTGGACATCGTGGACGAGATCATCGCCACCATCCGCGCCTGCAAGGGCGGCTTTGCCGAGGCCAAGGCCGCCATCATGGAAAAGTTCGGCTTTGACGATCCCCAGGCCGACGCCATCGTCAAGCTGCAGTTGGGCCGTCTGGCCGGTCTGGAAATCCTCAAGATTGACGAGGAACTGGGCCAGCTGCGCCAGGCCATCGAGAATTACAAGGACATCCTGGCCAACGAGGCCCACACCATGGCCATCGTCCGGGACGACCTGCGCGCCCTGGCCGAAAAGTACGGCGACGAGCGCCGCACCTCCATCGAGGCGGTGTCCGGCGAGGTGGACATCGAGGACCTGATCCCCAAGGAGCAGTGCGTCTTCACCCTGACCCACGAGGGGTACATCAAGCGCACCGCCGCCGACACCTACACCGCCCAGAACCGCGGCGGCCGGGGCGTCCAGGGGATGAGCCAGAAGGCCGAGGACTTCACCGAGGAACTTTTCGTCGGCTCCTCCCACGACAACATGCTCTTCATGACCGACCGGGGCCGTGTCTACCGCCTCAAGGGCTACCAGGTGCCCGAGGGCAGCCGCACCGCCAAGGGCAGCCACATCGTCAACCTGCTGCAATTGCAGGAGGGGGAGAAGGTCAGCATCATGATGCGCCAGCCCGCCGACATTGACGAGGAGAACAGCTATATCACCATGGTCACCCACAAGGGCCTGATCAAGCGCACCCCGCTGTCCCAGTTCCGCAACATCCGCAAGGCCGGCCTCAACGCCATCGCCCTCAACGAGGACGACAGCCTGGTCTGGAGCCACCTGACCAACGGCAGCGATGAGCTGATTGTGGCCACCCACGACGGCGCCGCCATCCACATCGAGGAATCCGGCGCCCGGAGCATGGGCCGCACCGGTCACGGCGTGCGGGCCATCAAGCTGCGGGAAGGGGACTATGTGGTGGGCGTCTGCGTCTGCCGCCCCGGCGCCACCCTGCTGACCATCACCGAGGACGGCAAGGGCCGCCGCAGCCGGATTGACGATTATCGCATCACCAACCGCGGCGGTCTGGGCATTCGCAACTACAACCGCGGCGGCGTGGCCGGGGTCAAGATTGTGGACGACGGCGACGACCTGCTGCTCATGAGCCAGAACGGCATCCTGATCCGGATGCACGCCAGCGACATCAACATCCAGAGCCGCTACGGCAGCGGCGTCCGGGTGATGCGGCTGGCCGAGGACGACAAGGTGGCCATGGTGGCCCGTGTGGACCGGGACAACGGCGCCGAGACCGAGAAGCCTCTGGAGGAGGCTGAGCCGGAGCCCACCGCCGAGGAGGTTGCCGCTTTGGAAGCGGCCGAAGCGGCGGATGCGGCCGCGGAGGCGGAGGATTCCCCCGAGGAGGAATAAACGGCAGGCTGCCGTTAGGCCCGACGGGGTTCGGATGTTTCTCGCTGTCGTTGTCGGGGTGGACCACCCCGAAGGCGGCATCCTTCCGAAAGCGTTCCTTTTTTGTAACCAAAAAAGGAACCGAAAAAAGTTCCACCGTTCCGAGGCGGTGGACGCCCGACCAGGGTTTTCAACCCTGGACCCCTTTTGGCCCCCACCGCGGACGGGGGCCAAAAGCAAGGAATACCTTATTAGAGAAAGGGCTTCGCCCTTTTCAAACCTTCTCTATTACTCACCACCTACGGAGGCTCCTCCGTTACTGGAATCCAAAACTAGAGGAAGGGTTTTAGAAAACACTTCCGAAAGGACTAACACAAAAAGATAAGCCAGAAACAACGAGAGGCAACACGCCTATCCCATTGTTTCTGGCCTTTGTTTTATAGAGAAGGATTATCAAGGGCGAAGCCCTTGATTCTCAAAAGGTTTTTCCTTGCTTTTTGGGTCTGTCTTTAGGCAGGCCCAAAAAGGAGTCCAGGGCGTTAGCCCTGGTCGTGCGTCCACCGCCTCGAAATCGGTGGGACTTTTTCGGTTCCTTTTTGGTCACAAAAAGGAACGCTTTCCGGCAGCAGCCGGCTTCGTGGAGGTCATCGACCTCCAACCCGCACCGGGCCAACGGTCCCCGTCGGGCCTAACGGCCAGTACCCGCCCCCGGGCAGCCCCGGGCCTATCGGAAAGCACCCGCCCCCCGCCGTTAAAAAATCAACCTCTCACCGCGATGCACTCAATCTCAACCAACCCGCCCATGGGCAGCTTGGCCACCTGCACGCAGCTGCGGGCCGGATAACTTCCGGTAAAGAAACTGCCGTACACCGTGTTCACGGTGCCGAAATCCGCCAAATCCTGGACGAAAACCGTGGTTTTCACCACATCCGCCAGGCTCAGGCCGGCCTCGGCCAGCACCTGGGACAGGTTGGTCATGGCCTGGCGGGTCTGGGCCTCCACACCCTCGGCCAGTTTGCCGGTCTCGGGGATCAACCCCAGCTGCCCCGAGGTGAACACCATGGCGCCGGTGTCCACCGCCTGGGCATAGGGACCGATGGCGTTGGGGGCTTTCTTGGTTGCAATGGTCTTGTTCATCATCAGACACTCCTTTGTTGTGTTATACCCGCGCCGGGCCCTGGGTCAGAATCCGGTTGAACCGGGTCATAAAGACGGTCACCGTCACGGCGGCGGCCAGCATGTCACTGACCGGCTCGGCGAGAAATACCGCGAATACCTTGTCCTGGAAAAAGAAGGGGAGAATGAAAATCAGCGGGATCAGCAGAATCAGCTTGCGCAAACAGGCCAGCAGCAGGCTCACCACCGCCTGGCTCAGCGCCACAAAGGACTGCTGGCAGCTGGTCTGGAACCCCGAGGAGAAAATCCCCGCCATGTAAATCCGCATCGCCCACACCGTATAGTCGATGAGCTGCTGGTCGGTGCTGAAAATCGCCGCAAACAGATGGGGGAAGAGCATCACCGCCACCCAGAACAGCCCCGCGTATCCCACGCAGACGCTGAACTGGCACCGGAACGCCCTGCGCACCCGGTCCGCCTTGCCGGCGCCAAAATTGTAGCTGATCAGCGGCTGGCCGCCCTGGCAGACGCCCTGCAGCGGCATGGAAATCAGCTGGCTCACGCTGGTGATGATGGTCATGGCCCCCACCGCCAGGTCTCCGCCGTAGCGGGAAAGGCTGGCGCTGAAACTGATGCTCAGCAAACTCTCGGTGGACATCATCACAAAGGTGGAAACTCCCAGCGCCAGGCAGGGGGTGATCACCGGCAGCGAAATCCGCAGATTCTCCCGCCGCAGCTTCAGCTTGGCCTTGGGCCCGGTCAGAAACCGCAGCACCCACACCGCGCTGACCCCCTGGCTGAACACCGTGGCGATGGCCGCGCCCCGCACCCCCAGCCCGAAGCCGAAGATCAGGATGGGGTCCAGCACAATGTTGCACAGCGCCCCGATGATGGTGGTCATCATGCTCAGCCGGGCAAAGCCCTGGGTGGTGATGAAGGGGTTGAGCCCCATGACAATCAGGGTAAAGATGCTGCCCAGCACATAGATCCGGGCGTAGCTCACCGCATAGGGCAGGGTGGCGTCGCTGGCGCCGAACAGCCACAGCAGCTGGGGGGCAAAGGCGAAAAAGAAGGCGGTCAGCACCACCGCCAGCCCGATGAGCACCGTCAGGCAGTTGCCCAGAATTCGCTCGGCGCCCTTCCGGTTGCCCTGGCCCAGGGCGATGGCCGCCCGGGGCGGACCGCCCGCGCCGCAGAGCATGGCAAAGGCGTTGATCAGGGTCAAAATCGGCATGCACAGCCCCACCCCGGTCAGCGCCGTGGTCCCGATGCCGGCGATGTGGCCAATGTAAATCCGGTCCACAATGTTGTACAGCAGGTTGATGATCTGCGCGATCACCGCCGGCATGGCCAGCGACACCATCCAGCGGCGGATGCTTCCCGAGCCCATGTCGGTCATTGCGGCAGCTTGTGCCATTTTTCCCAGATCCCCTCTCTTTTCCAATACCGTTTCCATTGTAGCACAACCCCTGCCCCTTGACAAGAAATCCCCCAGTATACGGGAAAGACGGTTAACCAAGGCTTTCTACAGTTTGTAAATCGGTTTTTCACAGTGGAATTGTTGAAAACTCTGTTGAAACCGTGGAAAACTCAAACGGTTTTCAACACTAACAGCCGTTGGTTGTAGTCTCTAGGTCGAAGCGGGGCGGAAAACACAGGATATAGACAGTTTTTTTTCCGGCCAAACTATGGTACACTGGAAAACAAGGAGGGATGGAGATGAATCTGGACAGAACCATCTGTGCCCTGGCCACCGCCCCCGGCGAGGGGGGCATTGCGGTGGTGCGGGTGTCGGGGGCCGAGGCCTATCCCATTGTGGAAAAGGTCTTCCGGCCCATCCACCGCAGCCGCAGCCTGGCCCAGGCCAAGGGCTACACCGCCATGCTGGGCCATTATCTGCTGGACGGGCGGGAGATGGACGAGACCATCGCCCTGTGTTTCCGGGCGCCCCACAGCTACACCGGGGAGGATGTGATCGAGCTGTCGGTCCACGGGGGCAGCGCCATGGCGGACGGGCTGCTCCAGGCCCTCTACCTGGCGGGGGCTGCCCCGGCCTCGGCGGGGGAGTTCACCCGCCGCGCGGTGGAAAACGGCCGGATGAGCCTGACCCAGGCCGAGGCGGTCATGGAGATCATCTCGGCCAGCGGGCGGCAGGGCGCCGCCCTGGCCAAGGCGGCGCTGGACGGAGCCCTGGCCCGGCGGATCGGGACCATCCGCGCCGAGCTGCAGAGCGTGGCGGCCCATCTGGTGGCCTGGGTGGATTACCCCGAGGAGGACGTGCCCGACCTGAGCGTGGGGGCGCTGACCGCCCGGCTGGGGGAGCAGAAGGCCGCCCTGGAGGAGCTGATCGCCGGCTATGGAGCCGGGGCAGTGCTGCGCCACGGGGTGGACTGTGTGCTGCTGGGCCGGCCCAACGTGGGCAAGAGCACCCTGCTGAACCTGCTGGCGGGCTTTGACCGGGCCATTGTGACCCCGGTGGCCGGCACCACCCGGGACGTGGTGGAGCAGGCGGTGATGCTGGGGGAAATCCGGCTGAACCTCTTTGACACGGCGGGGGTCCGGGACGTGGGGGCCGACGGGGACGCCATCGAGGCCGAAGGCATCCGGCGGAGCTGGAACAAGCTGGAGGAAGCGGGGCTGGTGCTGGCGGTGTTTGACGCCGGCGCGCCGCTGACCGAGGACGACCTGGAGATCGCGGCCCGGTGCAAGGGCCGCCCGGCGCTGGCCATCTTCAACAAGCAGGACCTGGTGGCGGAGGACGCCGCCCTCCAGGCCGAGATGGACAAGGTGCGGGACTGCTTCAAGCAGGTGCTGCCCCTCTGCGCCCGGGAGCGGGAGAGTCTGAAACCGCTGACCCAGGCGGTGGCGGAGTTGTTGGGCACCGCCCACCTGGACCCGGGGGCGGCCTGTCTGTGCAGCGCCCGGCAGCTGGCGGCGGCCAAGGCGGCCCGGGATGCCCTGGCGGAGGCCATCGAGAGCCAGGAGCAGGGCTTCGGCCTGGATGCCGCAGGGGTTTGCATTGACGACGCCCTGCGGGCGTTGGCGGAGCTCACTGGGGAGGACCCCACGGAGGCCACCCTCGATGAGGTGTTTTCCAAGTTCTGCGTCGGGAAGTGAGGTGCTTCCTATATAATAGGAAGGCGGCTGCTTTCCGCTAGGCCCGACGGGGACCGTTGGCCCGGTGCCGCCGGTTGCGGGGTGGACCACCCCGAAGACGGGCCTCCCCCGAAGGCGTTCCTTTTTGTGACCAAAAAGGAACCGAAAAAGTCCCACCGGTTTCGAGGCGGTGGACGCACGACCAGGGCTGTAAGCCCTGGACTCCTCAAAGGGCCCACCCTTGACGGGCCCTTTGAGCAAGGAATGGATTGAGAATCAAGGGCTTCGCCCTTGATAATCCTTCTCTATGAGGTGGGGGAGGAAACCGCGTTTTTGAGCCATCCCTTGGCCGTGCTGTCATCATAATGGAAAGAGCATATCCTGTCCTTTTTTCTAAAACCCATCCGCTGGGTTTGGATTCCGTAAACGGAGTTGCCTCCGTAGGTGGTGGGCCATAGAGAAGGTTTGAAAAGGGCGAAGCCCTTTCTCTAATCCATTCCTTACTTTTGGCCCCCGTCCGCGGTGGGGGCCAAAAGGGGTCCAGGGTCAAAGACCCTGGCCGGGCGTCCACCGCCTCGGAACGGTGGAACTTTTTTCGGTTCCTTTTTTGGTTACAAAAAAGGAACGCTTTCGGGAGGATGCCGCCCTCGGGGTGGTCCACCCCGAAACCGGAAGTGAGAAACATCCGTCCCCCGACGGGCCCCGCGGCTTGCACCCGCCTTCCAAAAAAAGTAAAAAACTTGTCAAAAAACCATTGACAAACAGGAAATCTGTGGTATTATAGATAAGCTGTCTCGCGAGAGACAACAGGGCGCCAGGGCCTGACAACCGAATCCGTTGGGAAAAACGAGAAAGGTTGCCGACCGGCGGCTGAAAAAAACCTCAAAAAAGTGCTTGACAAACCAAACACTGCGAGGTATAATAAATAAGCTGCCTCGGAGAGAGGCGGCACCCGCAGGACCTTGAAAATTGAACAAACCTGAAACTTGTGGAACCTTACAGTGTTTGGAAAAACACTTTAATCAATT
>CALWNP010000032.1 GCA_944382835.1 uncultured Gemmiger sp. | reverse complement strand
AGATCGGCGGCACCACCGGCGACATCGAGAGCCAGCCCTTCCTGGAGGCCATCCGCCAGGTGGGCATCGAGCAGGGGCTGGACAACTGCTGCTACATCCATGTGGTGCTGGTGCCCTACATCTCGGGTTCCGACGAGTACAAGTCCAAGCCGGCCCAGCACTCCTGCAAGGAGCTGCAGGGCATGGGCATCACCCCCAACATCATCGTACTGCGGGCCGACGGCAGCGTGGGCGCCGACATCAAGCGCAAGATCAGCCTGTTCTGCAATGTCCGCCCCGACTGCGTCATTGAGAACCTGACCATGCCCAGCCTGTACGAGTGCCCCCTGATGCTGGAGGCCGCCGGCCTGACCAACGTGGTGGCCCGGCAGCTCCATCTGGAGACCCCGCCCTCCGATCTGACCGAGTGGAAGGAACTGATCTCCCGCATCGCCACCCGCAGCAAGCGCTGCACCATCGCCCTGGTGGGCAAGTACGTCAAGCTCCACGACGCCTATCTCAGCGTTATGGAGAGCCTCTACCACGCCGGCTTCGAGAACGAGTCCAAGGTGGACATCCGCTGGGTGGACAGCGAGCTGCTGGTGGACCAGGAGCGCTGCGCCGAGGAGCTGGCCGAGGTGGACGGCATCATCCTGCCCGGCGGCTTCGGTGACCGTGGCATTGAGGGGATGATCCAGGCCGCCCGCTATGCCCGGGAGAACAATATCCCCTACTTCGGCATCTGCCTGGGCATGCAGATCATGGTCATGGAGTTTGCCCGCGGGGTGCTGGGTTATCCCGACGCCAGCTCCAGCGAGTTCACCCCCGACGGCGCCCACAACGTCATCGCCCTGATGCCGGACCAGCAGGGCAACATTCCCAAGGGCGGCACCATGCGGCTGGGCAAGTATCCCTGCGCCATCACCCCCGGCAGCCGGATGCGGGAGATCTACGGCAAGGATATGATTGACGAGCGGCACCGCCACCGGTACGAGTTCAACAACGATTACCGGGATCAGATGCAGGAACACGGTCTGGTCATCGCGGGCACCAGCCCCGACGGCCGTCTGGTGGAGGCGGTGGAGCTGCCCGGGCGCAGCTTCCACATCGGCGTCCAGTTCCATCCCGAGTTCAAGAGCCGGCCCAACCGTGCCCATCCCCTCTTCAAGGCCTTCATCGCGGCGGCCCTGAAGTATCAGGAGGAGAACACCCCCACCGACCACGCCTCGATGGTCCACGAATAATCGACTTTGGCGCCCTGCTGTTCGCGGCAGGGCGCTTTTATTATTTTTTCCGCTGCTGCAAAATCTCGGTTTTCTGGCTCGTAGGATGATACAGAAGCCCCCGAATTGCGCCGATTGTGCACCGCCGGGCAGCAAATTGTAAAATTTGCCCCGGCGTTTGGTCACATTTGGAAAGTTTTCTCGCTTATTCGTCAAAATTTACCAATGTGATTCTTTTGTGATTGTCTTGCACCGGCGCAGGGGGTGAAGTATAATGTCTGCAAGATGGTCCATCTGGTCCTTTGACCGTCTTGACCAAAGGAGCTGTCCTATGCGTAACTGGTGCAAACATCATCCCATCCTTTTCATGGGGTATTATCTGGTCTTTTATCTGGCCTTCTTCGGGCTGCTGGAAAAGACGGTGCGCACCCCCGACCTGGTGCTGCACTGCGCGGTGGATGATCTGATTCCCTTCTGCAAATACGCCATCATCCCCTATTACATATGGTTTGCCTGGATTCCGCTGACTCTGTTTTATCTGCTGCGGTTTGCCCCCCGGGCCGAGTTCTGGCGGCTGTGTCTGCCGCTGTTTGCCGGCATGACCCTGGCGCTGATCTTCTGCGCCGCGGTGCCCAACGGGGTATATCTGCGGCCGGCGGTGGTCTTCGGGTCGGACATCTTCGCCCGGGCGGTGCGGGCCCTCTACCGTTCCGACACCCCCACCAACGTCTTTCCCTCCATCCACGTCCTCAACGCGGTAACCCTGGACATGGCCTACCAGCGCTGCAGCTGCTTTGCCGGCCGGCATCGCCGCTGGGTGCGGATCGCCGCCCATCTGCTGGCGCTGGCCATCATTCTGTCCACCATGCTGCTCAAGCAGCACTCCTTCCTGGATGTGATGGGCGGCATTCTGCTGGCGGTGGCCCTGGACCGGGCCGCCACCCGGCTGAGCTGTGCCGCCGACCGCCGCACCGATGTCCGCCGGCTGCTGCGGGAATGGCGATAAAAAATGCGCTTTCTCGACGGGAAAGCGCATTTTCTGTTGCAGTGGCAACCCAAATGTGGTACTCTTATCATGTATAATGTCCTTTGGCAGAAATGAATGGTTTCAGGAGGAATCAATTTTATGTATAGCATCCAACCCATCGCAAAAGACATCCTGTACGTCGGCGCCAGCGACCGCCGTCTGGCCAAGTTCGAGAACCTCTTCCCCATCCCCCGGGGCGTCTCCTACAACGCCTATCTGATCCTGGATGAGAAGACCGCCCTCATGGACACCGCCGACGCCTCGGTGGCAGGGCAGTTCCTGGAGAACGTCACCGCCGGTCTGGCCGGCCGCAATCTGGACTATCTGGTGGTGGACCACATGGAGCCCGACCACGCCACCATGATCGAGGAAGTTCTGCTGCGCTGGCCCGATGCCCAGATCGTCTGCAACGCCAAGACGGTGCCGATGCTCAAGGCCTATTTCCCCGGTGATACCGCCCGCATCGACAACGCCCTGTTGGTCAAGGAGGGGGACACCCTTTCCCTGGGCGCCCACAACCTGGCCTTTGTCATGGCCCCCATGGTCCACTGGCCGGAGGTCATGATGGCGCTGGACACCACCACCGGCACCCTCTTCTCGGCCGACGCCTTCGGCACCTTCGGCGCCCTGGAGGGCAGCATCTTCGCCGACGAGGTGAACTTTGAGCGGGATTGGCTGGACGACGCCCGCCGCTACTATGCCAACATTGTGGGCAAGTACGGCGCCCCGGTTCAGGCCGTGCTGAAGAAGGCCGGCGGCCTGCCCATCCAGACCATTGCCCCGCTGCACGGTCCCATCTGGCGCAAGGACCTGGGCTGGTTCATCGGCAAGTATGATCTGTGGAGCCGTTACGAGCCGGAGGAGAAGGCCGCTGTGGTGCTTTACGGCAGCATGTACGGCCACACCGCCAGCGCGGCCCAGGCCATTGCGGCCAAGCTGGCCCAGCAGGGGGTCAAGGTTGCGGTGCACGACCTGAGCGTCATCGACACCAGCGAGGCGGTGGCCGAGTGCTGGCGCGCTTCCACCATCGTGCTGGCCGCCCCCACCTACAACGCCGGGCTGTATCTGCCCATGCACGCCCTGCTGGACGATCTGAAGGCTCTGGCTCTGCAGAACCGCACCTTTGCGGTGGTGGAGAACGGCAGCTGGGCGCCCATGGCCGGCAAGTGCATGCGGGCTGCCCTGGCGGAGCTGAAGAACTGCACCGTGCTGGAGCAGGGGGTCACCATTCGCGGTGCTCTGGCACCGGCGCAGGATGCCGAGCTGGAGGCCTTTGCCAAGGCGGTGGCCGAAGCGATGTGATTTTCTTGGGGGGCTTGGGGCTTTCCCGAAGGCGGGCGTCCCCCGAAGGGGTGGGGTTTCTGGACCGCCGCGAGGGCGGCATCCTTCCGAAGGGTTGTTCCTTTTTGTGACCAAAAAGGAACCGAAAAAGTCCCACCGTTTCGAGGCGGTGGACGCCCGACCAGGGCTGTAAGCCCTGGACTCCTCAAGGCCCCCACCCCTGACGGGGGCCTTGAGCAAGGTATGGATTGAACGCAAAGGGCATCCGCCCTTTGCAAACCTTCTCTATAAAATTAAGGCAGAGGCTCTTTTTTACAGAGCCTCTGCCTTTTTTCTTTTATTTCCTTTTTTTCTTCTATTTTGTTTTCCACATTTGATTCTCATTTGGTGGAAAGATCGAAGGGGTCGGAGCCGGTCAGGCCGTCGGCGCGGAGCATGTTTTCCATCACATCAATGTCGGTGGAGACATCCAGCGCGTCGGAGCGGAACAGCTGGTCCAGCTGGTTCTCGAAGGCCACCACCAGGGTGTCCATGGCCTCCTCGATCCGTCGTTTACTCTCCCGGATGTTCTCCCCCTCGATGCCCTGGGCGTCCAGCTCGGCGTAGGTCTCCAGCAGCTTCAGCGAGGTGGGCAGGTAGTAGTCCAAAAACCGCCGCATCTGGGGCAGCTTTTCGGGGCTGTTCTGGGCCTGGTCAAAGATCTTGGCCGAGACCGCCTCCAGGCGGGAGATTTTATCGCTCATCTCCTCCCCCGGGATGGCGTCGTTGAGCTTGCGCAGTTTGGTCAGGATCTCGTCATACTGGCTCTCCTGCACCGGCTCGGGCGGGGCCTCCGGGGCCGGGGCGGCTTCGGGCGGTTCGCCCCGCACCACCAGAGTACGGGTACGCATATCCAGGTAGGCGTCCTCCCCGAACATTCCCCGGTCGATGCAGTCCTCCAGCGCCTTGCAGCATTTCTCGTAGCTGCAGGGGATCGAGGCCGCGATGTCCTGCACCGCCATATGGTCGGCGTTGCCCACAATGTTGTCGATCTTCTTCCGCAGCCGGCGGGAAACCCGCATCCGATGGCCGCCGAAGAGCATCCCGAAACCGCCCAGGGTGAAGAAGCCGCCCACCAGCAGGTCTTCCAGCCAGACCAACGGGTAGCTGCTGCCGATCATCATGAACAGGGCGTCCCCTGCGGCCAGCAGCCCCACGCAGCCCACCGCAATGCCAATGATCATCAGCACGTTGGCCGCGGTGTCGGTTTCCCGCCGGGAGGTGGATTTGGAGGGGGCCGGGGTTTTCTTTTGGGCCGGAGCCTCGGGCGGGGTGTCGTACACCGGTTTGGCGTCCAGCGGCGGGGTCCCCACCGGGCGGCCCTTCCAGTTCACCTGCCGGGTGGAGCGGTCGTAGCCCAGGGAGCCACTTCGCAGCAGCAGGTTGATGATGGCCAGGGCGATGGACACCGGCCAGATCCCCATAATGAAGGTGAGAATGATCACCCACCAGGGAATCTGGGGCACAGAATCCCCCTTGTGGTAGCGGTCGTACTGGTTCTGATACCGCGGACCGCTGCCGCTGTAGGGATAGCGCTGGGCATGGCGACGGTTTTGCTCCTCGTCATAGGGGTTCGGCATGATGTTCCTTCCTTTTTCTCTGGTCAGGGCAGATCGCTGAGCAGGTTTTTCAGGCTGTCGTCCAGGTAGTAGGTACTGCCCGGCTGATAGGGATTGTTCTTGTTGTAGGGCACATGGGTGCAGAGATAGCTGACCCAGTTGGAGTAGCCCGACACCGTCAGGTGGATGCCGTCGGGCTGGGCATAGTCGGCCAGCAGCGCGCCGCTCTCATCCTTGAACACCTCGTCCAGTGCCAGGTAGTACAGCCCCTTGTCGGCGCACATCTGCTGGATGGAGGCGTTGATGCTGGCCAGATGGTCCGGCGCCAGCCCCGGCACCGATTCCAGTGCCTCCGGCCGCACCGGCAGCACCGACTGGACGAAGATCATGGCATTGGGCAGGATGGCCCGCAGCTCGTCCAGCATCCGGTCGTAGTAGTTCAAAAAGCCCTCGTCGTTGTTGCCGTCCAGGGCGTTGGTGCCCAGCAGCAGATAGAGCTTGGCGGGCTGGGCCGCCGCCAGCACGTCCAGCGGCACCTCCTCGGTGCCCTCGGCGTTGGTCATGGTGGTGCGGTTGACAATCTGGTTGGGCCGGGCGCCCTCATAGCCGAGGATCAGCGCGCCTCCCACATCGATGTCATAGTCGCTGAAGCCCACCGTCAGGGAGTCCCCCAAAAAGGCGGCGTCGGCAAACCAGCTGGTCTCCACCCGGCCGCACTCCGGCAGGGTGGGCGAATCGGCGGGCAGGGCGGTGTATGTATAGGGCGCTGTCTGCTGGGCCGGGCCCACCGTGCCCCAATCCACCGCCGGGGTCCCGGTGACGCTGTCCCCCTGGGCGCCGGCGTAGGGCAGCGGTGCCACCAGCTGTTCGGTGAGGGTTTCGGTCTGGGTGTCCTGGGGGGCAGTCTCGGGGGCCGCCTCCTCCTGGGGCAACAGCAGGGTGATGATGCCGGCCAGCACAAAGATGCAGACCACCGTCCCCACCACCGTCAGACGGGTACGGGCGCGGCGGCGTTCCCGGGCACGCCGGGCTGCGGCCCGGGTGCGGGCCTCCGAAAGCGGCGGCCGGGCGGTCTGCCGGGGCTGGCGGGGCTGCTGCGGCTGCTGGAACTGCTGTGCCACATCCTCCGGCCGGTACCAGCCGGGGGCCGGTCCCTCCTCCTGCGGGGCGGAGCGGGGGTTCTGCCCGGCATTTTCCGGGGAATAGGCGGTGCGGGGCTCCGAAAGGTCCTCGGGGGTGACACCCCGGCGCACCCCGCCGGTGCCGGGCGCCCGGACCCGGCGCTCCTTATTCTGGGGTTTCTGGTCACGGTATCCGCCGTAGCCTCCCTGTTTGTTCGGCATGCCACACACCTCCTGCAAGACAAAATTCCGGAGCCAATTACCGTCATTATAGCATATTCCCTGCCGCAAAAACAGGGGGAAGAATCAGAAAGTTGGGCGGGGATTCTCCCGATTTACCGTTGTAAAATATTTCCAACCATCTTGGCGTGGACCCGGATCTCTGTTACAATGGAATACAGTACGAAAATATGCCAAAAAACGAGGAGGATCGGCAAGGAATGAAGGTACGGTGGAAGAAACTTTTGTGCAGCGCGCTGCTGGTTTGCGGACTGACCCTGGCGCTGGGCGCCGGTGCGCTGGCCGAAACCCCATCTGAGGTGCAGACCCTGGTGGAGCAGGGCACCGCCCTGGCCGGGATGACCCGGGAGGAGGTGGAAGCCCTGCAGACCCAGGTGGAAGCCGCCTTGGCCGATGCCCAGGGGGAGGACGCCCAGCGGCTGGACAACCTGCAGGCGGCCATCGAGAATGAGCTGACCATCCGGGAGGCGGCCGCCAACGGCACCCTGAGCCAGCTGCCCCAGACCGGGGTGGAGAACAGCGGCCGCTACCAGAACGGCGTGGCGGTGGACGCCGGAGACTTTGCGGCGGAGGACGGGGTGGTCACCACCTTCAACGCCAGCCGCAGCGGCCAGACCCACTGGGGCATCGACGTGAGCTACCACCAGGGAGAGATCAACTGGCAGGCGGTGAAGGACGCCGGTGTGGAGTTTGCCATCCTGCGCTGCGGGTACGGCAGCGAGTGGGACGGCAACGGCGAATACAACCAGGACGACGCCTACTGGGAGCGCAACGCCAGCGAGTGCGAGCGGCTGGGCATCCCCTACGGGGTCTACCTCTACTCTTACGCCACCGATGAATCCATGGCCCGCAGCGAGGCCCAGCATGTGCTGCGGCTGCTGCAGGGGCATCACCCCACCCTGCCGGTCTTTTATGACATGGAGGACAACCGGATTGCCGCGGCGGGCAGCGCCACCCTGGCCAACAATGCCCGGGTCTTCTGCGACATCATCCAGCAGAACGGCTACCGGGCGGGCATCTACTCCTACCAGAATTTCTGGAAGGCCTATCTCACCGACAGCGTCTTTACCAACAGCGGCTGGTACCGCTGGGTGGCCTGCTACAACGCCGCCATCTTTGATTCCAACGGGGACTGGGACATGTGGCAGTACGGCGGCGAGTATGTCAACGGAGTCAGCGGCGCGGTGGACGTGAACTACTGGTACGGCGACCTGCCCGGCGGCAGCAACGTCAACCCGCTGCCCGAGGACAGCCGCACCCAGGTGACCGAGTTTGTGACCCGGCTGTACAAGGTTTGCCTGAACCGCAGCCCGGACGCCACCGGCCTGAACGACTGGGTCAACCAGCTGATGAAGGGAACCACCACCGGCAGCCAGGCCGCCTATGGCTTTGTCTTTTCCAACGAGTTCAAGGGCAAGAACTACTGCAACGAGGATTATGTGAAGCAGCTGTACCGGGCCTTCCTGGGCCGGGAGGCGGACAGCAGCGGCTTGGCCAACTGGGTAACCCAGCTGGAGAGCGGCAAGACCCGGGAGGAAGTCTTCAACGGCTTTGCCCAGAGCAACGAGTTCAAGTCCCTTTGCAGCAGCTATCACCTGACGGTGGGCAGCCCCATCGCCATCCCCCAGTACGGCACCGTGCCCACCGGCAGCTGCAGCGTCTGCGGGAAGCAGGACGGTGTGACCGGGTTCGTGACCCGGCTGTATGAGATCTGCCTGGACCGCAAGCCGGATTCCAGCGGCCTGAAGAACTGGACCAACCAGCTGTGGAGCCACGCCAACAGCGGCCGGGATGTGGCGTTTGGCTTTATCTTCTCGGACGAGTTCCAGGGGAAGAACTACGACAATGCTACTTATGTGGAGTACCTCTACAAGGCCTTCCTGGGCCGGGGTTCCGACCCCACCGGCAAGGCGAACTGGACCAATCAATTGGCCCAGGGGGTCAGCCGGCAGCAGATTTTTGAGGGCTTCGTCGGGAGTGACGAGTTTACCAAGATCTGCCAGAGTTACGGCATCGTCCGGGGGTGAAGACGGCAGGCTGTCGTTAGGCCCGACGGGGGACGGATGCTTCTCGCTTCCGGTTTCGGGGTGGACCACCCCGAAACCCACAGCGAGAAACATCCGTTCCCCGTCGGGCCCATCGGAAAGCACCCGCTTTCCCTCAAAGAACCCCCAGCCCCCGCAGCCAGGCCTCCAGCTGCTCCTTCGGCTGGTAGCCGATCAACCGGCCCAGCTCCTGGCCGTTGCGGAAGACAATCAGCGCCGGGATGCTGTTGATCCCCATGCCCAGAGCCGTCTGGATGCTCTCGTCGGTGTCCACCTTGCCCACCTTCAGGCCGGGGTTTTCCTCGGCGATCTGGGCCACAATGGGGGCCACCATCTGGCAGGGGGCACACCAGGTGGCAAAGAAATCCACCAGCACCGGGCCGGCGTACTGCCGGACCTCGGCGTCAAAGTTTCCGTTGTTGAATTGTTGGACTGCCATAGAATATGATCTCCTTTTTGTTCAATCTGTCGGCTCTGGGGTGATGATACTCCAGGTCTGCCGGGATTTTCTGTTGCCGCAGCAACATCACCGGACGGCGGCCTGCAGCTGTTCCACCAGGGCCGGCAGCGCCTGGGCCACCTCGGGGCCGCCGAAGTTGCCCAGCCGGCGCAGCGGCATCCCCTCGAACATGGCCATCATCATTTCGGTGTTCACGGCACCGCCGCCATCCCCGTTGAGGGCGGCAGCCGTGCCCAGCTTTTCCAGTGCCGGGCGCAGTACCGGGGCGGTGCGGGGGTCTTTGAGCAACGCCCCGATCAGGGTGTCCTCATCCACCTGCAGCGGGGCGGGACGGGTGGTGCGGTATTCCAGGTCCAGGGTGGCGTGAATGTCCCGGCTGGAATGGCCCAGCAACACCCGGTACCGGCCGGGCGCGGCGTACCAGTCCCCGATGGTCTGGTTGTACCAGCACAGGTCCCGCCGGGTCAGGGTGAAGCTGACCCGCCGCTCCTCGCCGGGCTCCAGCTTGATCTTGGCAAAATGGCGCAGTTCCTTGGGCGGACGGCCGGGGGTGCCGGTGGCATCGTTGATGTAGAGCTGGACCACCTCTTTGCCCGTCACCTCGCCGGTGTTCTTGACCCCCACCGAGACGGTGACGGTGCCGTCCTCCTCCAGGGCGGGGGCGGAGAGCCGGGCGTCCCGGTAGATAAACCGGGCATAGCCCAGGCCATGGCCGAAGGGCCAGCGCACCGGCATGTTGCGGGCATCGTACCAGCGGTAGCCCACATAGACCCCCTCGTTGTAGCGGGCCACCGTGCCATCACCCGGGAAATCCAGGTAACAGGGGGTGTCCTCCAGCCGCAGGGGCCAGGTTTCGGGCAGGCGGCCGCTGGGGTTGGCATCGCCGTAGAGCAGGGCATCGGTGGCCCGGCCCACCCCTTCGCCTCCCAGATACATGCAGAGCACCCCGGCCACGTCGTCGGCCCAGGGGCACTCCACCGGGCTGCCGGTGTGCAGCACCACCACGGTGTTCTTCTGCACCGCCGCCACCCGGGCGATCAGATTGTTCTGGCAGTCGGGCAGCCGCATGTGTTTGCGGTCATAGCCCTCGCTCTCAAAGCTGTCGGGCAGACCGGCGAAGATCACCGCCACGTCCGCCTTGCCGGCGGCTTTCACCGCCCGCAGGAACTCCGCCTCGTCCCGCTGGTCAAAGTCATTGGGGAAGCCCTGGACATACTGCACCCGGCGGTGCTTTTCGGCCGCCACGTCCAGGGCGTTGTCGATGTTGTCGGTGTTGATGTGGCTGGAGCCGCCCCCCTGGAACCGGGGGGTCTTGGCAAAGCCGCCGATGTAGACCACATGCTGGTCCGGCTGCAGCGGCAGCACTCCCTTGTTTTTCAGCAGCACCGCGCACTCCTCGGCCATGGCGACCGCGGCGTGATGGTCCGCCTGACGGTCCAGCGCCGGGCGCGGAGTGGCGGCGTCCAGGTCGGCCCAGCGCAGCAGGATGTTCAGCATCCGGAGCACCGCCCGGTCCAGCACCGCCTCCTCCAGGCGGCCCTCCCGCACAGCGGCCACGATGGCGGCGTCGTTGATGCCTCCCGAGCCGGGCATCTCCAGTTCCAGGCCGGCTTCCAGCCCCTTGACCCGGTCCGAGACCGCCCCCCAGTCCGACATCACAAAGCCTTCAAAGCCCCATTCCCGGCGCAGGATCTGGGTCAGCAGGTAGGGGTTCTCGCTGGCGTAGGTGCCGTTGATTTTATTATAGCTGCACATGACGGTCCAGGGCTGGGCCTCCCGCACGGCCTGCTCAAAGGCCGGCAGGTAGATCTCCCGCAGGGTGCGCTCCTCCATCTCGCTGGAGGCATACATCCGGTGGTACTCCTGGTTGTTGGCGGCGAAGTGCTTGAGGGAGGTGCCCACCCCCTGGCTCTGCACCCCCTGGATGAAGGCCGCGGCAATCTGACCGGCCAGGCAGGGGTCCTCGGAATAATACTCAAAATTCCGGCCGCAGAGAGGGCTGCGCTTGATGTTCACCGCCGGGCCCAGCAGCACCCCCACCCCCACCGACCGGGCTTCCCGGCCCAGGGTCTCCCCTTCCCGGCGGACCAGGGCGGGATCAAAGCTGGCCGCGGCGGCACAGCCCGCGGGGAAGCAGACCGCCCGGATGCTGTCGTTGGGGTTGGCGCTGCCCTCTGCCACGGTGCGCAGGCCGTGGGGGCCGTCCGACACCAGCATGGCCGGGATGCCCAGCCGTTCCACCGCCTTGGTGTGCCAGAAATCGGCGCCGGAACAGAGCCCGGCCTTTTCTTCCAGCGTCATCGAGGCCACCAGGGCGTGCAAATCGTGTGACATAGCAGGAGATTCCTCCTTCATCGTTTTGGTTTTCCTTGGAAATGGATATTGGCTATATTATACAACAACAATCCCCCAAAACAATAAACAATTCGTGAAAAAAATCCCCCGGTCCCGCAGGGCCGGGGGGATCAGGCAGCCGCCGGACGGTTACCAGGTATCGGGTTCGCTCCAGGCGCGGGAAAAGACATCGGCAATCCGCTCCTTTTTCAGGGGGCATTCGCAGATCTTCTGTCCGCCCACAAAGTAGGCCGGCAGCATGGTAAAGCGGTACTGCCGCGCCAGGTCGGGGCGCTCGTCCACATCAATGACGGCCAGGGGGATGTCCTCGTACTCGGGGTGGCGAAGCATCACCTCCCGCTGCCAGTCCTGGGCCTGGAGGCAGTAGGGGTCTTCGCGGCGGGTAAATACCAGAATATCTTTCATCTTTTTCCCTCCTTGTGGGGGCGGGGCCGGGGGCGGCACCGCTCGCTTTGCCAGGGCACCATTATATACCTTTAAAAGCCACGTTGCAAGCGGCGGCGATGATGGACAATCCCACATCAGCGTGGTATGATAAGGATAACGCGCTTCGGCGCAGCTAGACAAGGGGGATGGATTTTCCATGATTGTGCAATCGTATCTGGACATGCTCAAGGTCAAGTCGGCCATCCGGGAACTGAGCGAGTGGAGCACCGCCCGCGGCGCCGAGATCGGCTACGAGAACGTCTTTGATTATTCGCTGGGCAATCCCAGTGTGCCCTGCCCGCCCCAGTTCACCCAGGTGATGATCCGGCTGCTGCAGACCGCCGAACCGGTGGCCCTCCACGGGTACAGCCCCACCCTGACCCTTCCTTCGGTGCGGCAGGCGGTGGCCGACCATCTGCGCCGCCGGTTCGGGCTGCCCTACACCGCGGCCCACATCTTCATGACCGCCGGTGCCGCCGGCGCGCTGGCCCATGCCCTGCGCTGCGTGGTGGCCCCCGGGCAGGAGGTGCTGACCTTTGCCCCCTTCTTCCCCGAGTACAAGCCCTATGTGGAGGGCCTGGGCGCGGTGCTGCGGGTGGTGCCGCCCCGGTGCCAGGACTTCCAGATTGACCTGGACGCCTTTGAGGCGATGCTGAACCCCAACACCGCCGCCGTCCTGATCAACACCCCCAACAACCCCAGCGGTGCGGTATACAGCGCCGACACCCTGCGGGCGCTGGCCGACCGGCTGCGTCAGGCCAGCCAGCGGTTCGGGCACCGGATCTTCCTGATCTCGGACGAACCCTACCGGGAGATTCTCTTTGGCGGCATCGAGGCCCCCTACCCGGCCAGCTTCTACGACGACACCCTGACCTGCTACTCCTTCAGCAAGAGCCTGAGCCTGCCGGGAGAACGGATCGGCTATCTGGCCGCCAACCCGGCCTGCGAGCACGCCGAAGACATTGTGCCCATGTGCGGCCAGATCAGCCGCGGCACCGGCCACAACTGCCCGGCCAGCCTGATTCAGCTGGCGGTGGCCGAGTGCCTGGACCTGACCAGCGATCTGTCGGTCTACGAGACCAACATGAACATCCTGTATGACGAGCTCTGCCGGCTGGGCTTCACGGTGGTCAAGCCGGGCGGCACCTTCTACATCTTCCCCAAGGCGCTGGAGGCGGATTCGGTGGCCTTCTGCGAGAAGGCCAAGCGGTACGACCTGGCCCTGGTGCCCGGCGACACCTTCGGCTGCCCGGGGTATTTCCGGATGGCCTACTGCATCGACACCGACAAGGTCCGCCGCAGTCTGCCGGCGCTGGAGCGGTTCGTCAGGACCGAATACCCGCTGTAAAATCTTTCCGCCGTCCCGGTTTTGGCCCACAGCGGGGCAGAATAACCTTGTTTTACGCCCCGCCTGATCCCAACCAAGGAGGTTTCCCATGGCCAGACATCGCCGTTCATCCCGCTCCAACCCCGCCGCCCGCCGCAACCAGGCCATCCTGACCTTGGTGTTTTGTCTGGCGGTGATTGGGCTGCTGATCACCAGCTGCTGGATGCTGTTCCACGCCAAAGGGTCGGACACCGCGGTGGCGGCCCAGCCCCAGAGTGCCCCGGCCGAATCCGACCCCGCCTCCTCGGCGGAGTCCCAGCCGGAGAGCGAGGCCCCGGCCGGAAGTGAAGCCCCCGCCGAGGACGATCCGCTGGCCCAGGCCATGGCGGTGGCCTCCAGCAACTGCACCAAGGATGCCCCCCAGGTGACCGATCCCTCCACCTGGAACGAGGCGGGCAAGGCGCTGATGGACCGGCTCTCCTCCGACGAGTTTTTCATCAGCGAGGGGATCAACGTCAGCGAGAAGGAGGGCTTTCCCTACCTGATTGCGGTGAACCGGGCGGCCTCCACCGTCACCGTCTACACCCTGGACGAGGAGGGGCGGTACACCGTCCCCTTCATGGCGATGGTCTGCAGCGGCGGCACCGACACCCCGCTGGGCTTTTTTGCCACCCCGGTAAACTATGACTGGCGGCTGCTGGCGGGGCCCAGTTACGGCCAGTATGCCACCCGGATCTGGGATTCCTACCTCTTCCACAGTGTGCCCTATTACAGCCAGCACAAGGATGACGTGGAGTATGTGGAGTTCAACAAGCTGGGCACCCCGGCCAGTCTGGGCTGCATCCGGCTGGCGGTGGTGGACACCAAATGGATCTACGACAACTGCGCCATCGGCACCCGGGTGATCATCTACGATGATGAGAGCGATCCCGGACCCATGGGCAAGCCGGGCACCATCTACACCGACCCCGAGGACACCGAAAAACGGGGGTGGGACCCCACCGATCCCGACCCGGCCAATCCCTGGGATGACCAGTTCCTCAGCGGGACGGCCATCCGCAGCCAGGCGGCCTGGGACCAGTGGAATGACGCCATGGCCGCCGGGACCTGGAACATCTCGGTGACTGCCACCGATCTGCAGGGGTGGAGCACCGATGCCTCGGTTGAGGGGACGCGGGGGTGATTTGGGGCTCGGGGATTTCCCCGAGGGCAGTTCCCCTGCCGAACGGTTTGGGGTTGCGGACCGCCGCGAGGGCGGCTGCCTGCCGAAGGGTTGTTCCTTTTTGTGACCAAAAAGGAACCGAAAAAGTCCCACCGTTTCGAGGCGGTGGACGCCCGACCAGGGCTGTAAGCCCTGGACTCCTCAAAGGGCCCACCCCTGACGGGCCCTTTGAGCAAGGTATGGATTGAACGCAAAGGGCATCCGCCCTTTGCAAACCTTCTCTAATACAAAAAAGTCCGGCAAGGGCCATCGGATGGTCTTTGCCGGATTGTTTTTTATTGTTTTCTTTTTTTACAGAGCCCAGGCCAGCAGGCAGAGGGCTGCCAGGAAGACCACATTCCAGAGGGTGAAGGTCCAAAGGTAGCGGCCCCGGTGCTGGGGCAGGCGGGTGGTGATCTGTTTATAGGAGATCAGGCTGGCCATCGAGGCGATCAAAGTGCCCAGGCCGCCGATGTTGGTGCCGATGATCAGCGCCCGCACATCATCGGTATAGCCCGAGAGCAGCACCGCCGCCGGCACGTTGCTGATGATCTGGCTGATGCCGATGGCCACCGCCTGTTCCCGGCCGCCGATGATGTTGAGGATCAGGGCGTTGAAGTCCTCCAGCCGGTTCATATTGCCCACAAAGACAAAGAAGCAGACAAAGGTCAGCAGCAGGCCGTAGTCCACCTTTTTGAAGAGGCCCCGGTTGACCACCGCCACCGCGGCGCTCACAATGACCAGCAGCGCCGGTTTGGGCAGCGGGCCGGCCACCGACACCAGGCAGAGGACAAAGAGCACCAGGTAGAAAGCCGCCCGCCGTCCGTCCACCGGGGGGCGCTGCTGGCGCACCCGCACCGGGGTGGCGCTGCAGCCCAGGACGCAGAGCACCGCCAGCAGCAACGCGGACAGCAGGCCGTAGGGCAGCATGAGCCAAAGAAAGCCGGGCAGGCTGTACCCCGACAGCGAGTAGAGGTAGATGTTCTGGGGGTTGCCGATGGGGGTCATCATGCTGCCCAGGTTGGCCGCAATGGTCATCAGGGTCACGGCAAAGCAGAGCTTGCCGGCGCTGCCCGCCATCTCGAGGATCAGGATGCCCAGCGGCACAAAGGTGATCAGCGAGACATCGTTGGTGATGAACATACTGCTGACAAAGCAGAGGGCCACCAGGGTCAGGACGATCCCCCGCTGGGTGCGCACCCGCTCCAGCAGGACGGCGCCCGCCGCGTTGAAGAAATTCAGTTCCCGCAGCCCCGCCACCAGCATCATCAGGCAAAAAAGCAGGATGATGGTATTATAATTGATATAGCCGATGTACTGGGCATCGGGGGGCACCGCAAAGCAGGAGAGCACCGCCAGCACCAGCGCTACGCTGAGCACCACATCCTGTTTGAACCAGCCCAGAACTTTTTGCCCCATGCCTTACACTCCCTCCGGCCCGGCCAGGACCACCCGGCCCAGTTCGGCGGCGTCGGCGGCCAGATGAGTGGCCCCCGCCTCCTCCAGTTCCTTGCGGCCCCGGAAGCCCCACAGCGCGCCGCAGCAGTCGATGCCGGCGTTGTGGGCGGTGGCCACATCCACGTCGCTGTCCCCCACATAGAGGGTCAGCCGGGGGTCCGCCCCCAGCTCCTTCATCAGGGCGTTGACCCCCGCCGGGTCGGGTTTGGGGGCCATGCCGGCGGCCAGCCCGTGCACCGAGGCAAAGAGGCTGAGGTCAAAGTAGTCCCCCACCACCTCCCGGGCCAGCGGGTCGGCCTTGTTGGAGAGCACCGCCATGCAGACCCCCTGCCGGTGCAGATCGGCCAGCAGCTGGGGAATGCCGGGATAGGGCGCGGTCAGATCCTGCATATGCACCTGGTAATCGGCCTGGAAGTCCCGCAGGGCCCGGTCCAGCACCTGGGGGGTGCGCTGGTCGGGGGGCGTGAGCCGCTCGATGAGCTTGGGGATGCCGTTGCCCACCAGATGCTTGAACTGCTCCACCGTGTGCAGCGGCCAGCCCCGGGCCCCGCACAGCCGGTTGCCGGCGGCGGCCAGGTCGTCGATGGTGTTGAGCAGTGTTCCGTCCAAATCAAACAGTACCGTCTTGTACATGATCTTCCATTCCCTCCCGGGGCGTTTTTGCCCCGCGCCTATTATAGGAGGATTTTGGCCAAACGGCAAGACCTGCGGGGCGGTTGTGTAAAAAATGCGGGAAACGGATGCAAATTGGCCGAAAATGTGGTATAGTCATTAGGTAACAAACGGGAGGAATCCATTATGCAGTTATTTCTGGAAATTTTGAAATCCATCCTCTACGGTGTGATCGAGGGCATCACCGAGTGGCTGCCCATCTCCAGCACCGGCCATATGATCCTGGCCGAACAGGTGTTGCAGTTTCAGTTCAGCGAAGAGTTCATGGCCATGTTCCGGGTGGTCATTCAGCTGGGCGCCATCCTGGCCGTGGTGGTGCTCTATTTCGGCAAGCTCTGGCCCTTCTGTGCCGACAACGGCCGGGACAGCGGGGTGACCAAGCACCTGCGCTGGCCGGTGGTCTGGATGTGGTTCAAGATCATTGTGGCCTGTCTGCCCGCCGCCGTGCTGGGTCTGCTGCTGGATGACTGGCTGGACGCCCATCTCTACAACAGCATCTGCGTGGCCATCATGCTCATCGTCTACGGCGTGGCCTTCATCCTCATCGAGCGGCGGCCCCGGGTGCCTTCCACCACCAAGCTGTCCCGCATCAGCTACAAGCAGGCCCTGCTGGTGGGTGCCTGGCAGGTGCTGGCCATGATCCCCGGCACCAGCCGCAGCGGCGCCACCATCCTGGGCGGCATGCTCTGCGGCATGTCCCGGCCCTGCGCGTCCCAGTTCACCTTCTTCCTGGCCATCCCCATCATGGCGGGGGCCAGCGGCCTCAAGCTGGTCAAGTTCCTGGCGGAAAGCAACACCTTCACCGCCGCCGAGGTCACCGTCCTGGCGGTGGGCTGCCTGGTGGCCTTCCTGGTCTCCATCGCCGCCATCCGTTTCCTGATGGATTATGTGAAGAAGCACACCTTCACCGTCTTTGGCTGGTACCGCATTGTGCTGGGTATCGTGGTGCTGGCCATCTGGGCCATCCAGTCCTTTATCCTCAAAGCACCCGCTGCCTGATGATATCATAGCAAGAGGGGGCTGCCGCATCTGCGCGGCAGCCCCCTTTTGTATTTGTCCCAGTGGCTCAGCCCAGGCTCTCCTTCAGGATGGCCAGCACCTCGGCCCGGTCCAGCTTTTTGTAGCCGCCGTCCAGCAGGAGGGTGGCATCGGCGATGCCTTCCAGCATCCCCTCATCGGCGCCCAGCTCCCGGATGTTCATGGCCAGGCCCAGCTCCCGCATCCAGCTCTCCATGGCGGCCAGGCCCTCCCGGGCCACCGCCTCGTCGGTCTTGCCCGCCGGGTCAATCTTCCAGACCTCCACCGCAAACCGCTTGAACTTCTCCAGCCCGTAGGGCAGGATGTGCCGGTAGTAGGGCAGCGACACCGCCGCCAGGGTCATGCCGTGGGTGGCGTTGGTGTAGGCCCCCACCGCCTGACCGATCATATGCACCATCCAGTCAGTGGTCTTTCCCCGGGAAACCAGGGTGTTCAGCGCCCAGGTGGCAGTCCACATGATGTTGCTGCGGGCCTCATAGTTGTGGGGGTCCCGGTTGGCAATCCGGCTGTCGTGGAGCAGCGATCGCATCAGCCCCTCGCTGATGTAGTCGCTGGTGTTGTCGTCGGTGCCGGAAAAGTACTGCTCACAGATGTGGTTGAAGATGTCGTAGATGCCCGCCACCATCTGGCGATGGGGCAGGGTCATGGTGTAGTTGGGGTTGAGGATGGCAAACCGGGGCATGATCTTTTCATCGGCAAAGACATGGCCGATCTTCTGATGGGTCTCGGTGTTGGTGATGACGGCGCCGGCGTTCATCTCGGAGCCGGTGCCCACCATGGTCAGCACACAGCCCACCGGCAGGGTCTCGCAGTCGGGCTCCTCAAACCGCAGATAGTACTTCTGCCAGGGGTCCTCCTGGCAGTGGACCGACACCGACACCGCCTTGGCGTAGTCGCACACCGAGCCGCCGCCCACCGCCAGTAGCAGATCCGCCTGATGGGCCCGGGCAATTTCGATGCCCTCGTAGAGTTTGGCCAGGGTGGGGTTGGGCATGACGCCGGAGATCTCGGCCACCTCCTTGCCGTTGGCCCGCAGCAATTCCATCACCGCGTCATAGATGCCGTTTTTCTTGATGGAACCGCCGCCATAGATCAGCACCACCCGGCTGCCGTAGCGGGGCAGTTCCAGGTTCAGGTTTTGCAGCGCGTCGGCACCGAAATACAGTTTGGTGGGGTTGCAATAGGTAAAGTTGCCAAGCATGGTGAAATACCTCCCGTTCTTGCCGTAGCTTGTTCTGGCATTACTCTACCACAGAGGGGGATTGTATCGCAAATACTTTGTAAATATCCTATTGTATAGAAAATTTCTATGCAGCAGTCCAAGCAAAAACCGCAAAAACCGCAAAAACCGCAAAAACCGCAAAAACCGGACGCCCACCCCAAGGCAGGCGTCCGGTTGCGGATGCGGGATTACAGATCCAGCGGATATTTTTGTTTGTCGGCCACCGTGATCTCCTCGCCGATCTGGACCTCGATAGCCTGGATGGCGGTGTCGGCGATCAGGGTGTGCTTGCAGCCGGCGGGCATGGTGACCACATCACCGGGGCGGACACGGCGCTCGGCGCCGTCCACGATGGTGCGGCCGGTGCCGGAAACGATGGTCCAGACCTCGTCCCGGTGCTCATGGCTGTGATAGGTCAGCCGGTTGCCGGCGTTGAGGATGATCCGGATGGTGGTTGCCTCGGGCTGGACATCCAGGATGGTGAAGCTGCCCCAGCTCTTTTCGGCAAAGCGGGCCTCCCCTTCCACCTGCTCCACAAAGGGCTTGATGTAGCTGGAACGGGGCTTGTCGCTGACCAGGATGCCGTCGCTGGCGGCGGCGATGACCATATCCTTGCATCCCATGCAGATGATGGGAATGTTCAGATCGTTGATGACGTTGGTGTTCTCGCAGGTTTCGTCCATCTGGACCTTGCCGATGGCGGGGTCGGACATGACCTCGCAGAAGGTATTCCAGGTGCCCACGTCCTTCCACTGGCCGGCATAGCGCATGACCGCGATGTTATCTTCCTTTTCGGCCACGGCGTAGTCAAAGCTGATCTTGGTCTGGGCGTCGTAGTGGGACTGGAGGTCGGCAAAGTGCTCGAACTGCAGCAGGGTGTGGGCGGTTTTGAGCAGGTAGTCCAGCCGGAAGGCGAAGACGCCGCAGTTCCACAGCGCGCCCCGGGCAATATAGCCGGCGGCGGTGACCTCGTCGGGCTTTTCCTTGAAGGCGGCCACCTTGCTGACGGCCTCGGCGTTTTCGGGGATGATGTAGCCGAACTTGGCGCTGGGGTAGGTGGGTTCCACCCCCATCAGGGTCAGGTTGGCGGTGCCCTCGCCGGCGATCTGGGTCAGCCGGTGCACCGCGGCAAAGTAGCTGTCATCCACATAGGGGTCCACCGGGCAGACCACCACCGGCTCGGCAGGGTCCACCCCCTTCACGTCCACCAGGTAGGCGCAGGCCAGCACGATGGCGGGGAAGGTGTCCCGGCGGCAGGGTTCCACACAGATGTCCACCTTGTCGCCCAGCTGGTTCTTGATGGTGGAAACCTGCCGTTTGCCGGTGGCCACCACGATGGAAGCCTCGGGATCGGCCGCCTTGATCTGGCGGTAGACCCGCTGCACCATGCTCTCGTACTCGCCCTTCTCATTTTTGAGCAGCGGCACAAACTGTTTGGAGCGGACGCTGTTGGACAGCGGCCACAGCCGCTGCCCGCTGCCGCCGGACAGAAGAATCAGGTTCATAACAATTCCTTCTTTGTTTCAGCAGTTCCTGCCCCGGCTCAGGCCTTGGCAGCAGCTTCCTTCTTGGCCAGTTCCAGGTCGTGGGCCGACATGATGCGGCACAGTTCCTCGCAGCTGGTCTTCTGGGGATCCCAGCCCAGCACGGTGCGGGCCTTGGTGGGATCGCCCCACAGGTTGACCACGTCGGTGGGACGGAAGAACTCGGGGCTGACTTCCACCAGCACCTTGCCGGTCTTCTTGTCGATGCCCTTTTCCTCCACGCCTTCACCCTGCCATTCCAGCTCGATGCCGTCGTTGGCAAAGGCCATGGTGGTGAACTCCCGGACGGTGTGCTGCTTGCCGGTGGCGATGACGAAGTCGTCGGGGGTGTCCTGCTGCAGGATCAGCCACATGCACTCCACATAATCCTTGGCGTAGCCCCAGTCGCGCAGGCTGGAGAGGTTGCCCAGGTAGAGCTTGTCCTGCAGGCCGCAGGCGATGCGGCCGGCGGCCAGGGTGATCTTGCGGGTGACGAAGTTCTCGCCGCGGCGCTCGGACTCGTGGTTGAAGAGGATGCCGTTGCAGGCGAAGATGCCATAGGCATCGCGGTACTCCCGGGTGATCCAGAAGCCGTACTGCTTGGCCACGGCGTAGGGGCTGTAAGGATGGAAGGGGGTCTTTTCGTTCTGAGGAACCTCCTCCACCTTGCCGTAGAGCTCACTGGTGGAAGCCTGGTAGAACCGGCAGGTCTTGTCCAGGCCCAGGGTGTGGATGGCGTCCAGGATGCGCAGCACGCCCAGGGCGTCCACATCGCCGGAGTACTCGGGGGCGTCGAAGCTGACCCCCACGTGGCTCTGGGCGGCCAGGTTGTAGACCTCGTCGGGGCGGACCTGGCTCATGATCTTGATGATGGAGGAAGAGTCGGACAGATCGCCGTCATGCAGGGTGATGGCATGTTTGGCCAGCAGATGGTCGATACGGCCGGTGTTGGAGATGGAGGCGCGGCGGACAATGCCGTGGACCTCGTAGCCCTTTTCCAGCAGGAACTCGGCCAGATAGCTGCCGTCCTGGCCCGTGATACCGGTGATCAATGCTTTCTTCATATTGCGCAAACTCCTTATCAAATTTGGATTTTGGAAAGACCGTCAGGATGAGCGATTGCACATTCTTGCCCGGAGAGACTTTCCCGGCGAAATGCAGTCTATGACTTATTATATCGCATTTTTCCCGGGATGCAATGTATTATGTTGTCGCTTTTTTGGCACAATCTTGCCATCGGTCCCGGCTGCGGCGGGCGGAACCCGGCCCCCCGGGGCGGCATTGTAAACAATTTTTGAATTTCCCGCCCACCCCCTTGTCTTTTGCTGCCGCCGGGATTATTATAACGCATGCGAACATTTACCATATGTTAAGTATTTTGTTCGAAAGGAGCTGTCGATATGTCCCCTGCCTCTTCTCAATCCCCCTGTTTCCGGGATCTCTTCCGGCTGATGCAGCGGTTTGGCAAACTGGCCCAGCGAAGCCTGACCCAGACGCTGCAACACTCGCCCCAATGCCACTTTGCCCAGCTGGAGCGGCTGCACTTTGCGCTGCAGAAATACGGCGACGGCGAGACCATCTATGTCTCGGTGCTGGCCAAGGCGGTGCATGAATCGGTGCCCTCCACCTCCCGCACTTTGCGGATGCTGGAGCAGGAGGGGCTGGCGGTGCGGGAGACCGACCCCCAGGACCGCCGCAAAACCCGGGTGCGGATCACCCCCAAGGGGGAGGCCGACCGCCTGGCCTGTGAGCAGGCCATGGGGGCATTCTGGGACCGGGTCACCCAACGGCTGGGCCCCCAGCGGCTGGCCCAGCTCTGTGAGGGCACCGGCTATCTGCTGGACGCCATGGAGGCGGAGCTGAACGAGAGCGCCGTCCCCCGGAAAGGAGAATCCCATGCTGAAGATCTTTAAACACCTGGCCGGGCACCTGGCCGCCTGCCTGGCGGTGGTGGCCCTGCTGCTGGTGCAGGCCTACTGCGACCTCTCGCTGCCCGACTACACCAGCCGGATTGTGGACACCGGCATCCAGCTGGGCGGCATCGAGAGCGCGGTGCCCGACCAGGTCCGGGCCTCCACCCTGGACGCCCTGATCGCCCTGATGGACCCCGCCGACGGCCAGGCCGCCCGGGCCAGCTACGCCGCCCCCGACGCCGACGGGGTGCAACAGTACACCGCCGGGGCCCAGGGCCGGGAAGAACTGGAGGAGGCCTTTTCCCGGGCGGACACCCTGCTCTATCTGGCCTCGGCGGCCCAGGCCGGCAGCCGCCAGGGGGTGCAGAGTGCTTCCCCCGAGCCCGCCGACCTGGACGCGGTGACCGCTCTGGTGGCCAGTCTGGGCGGGACAGGGTTCCAGGTACCCGCCGCCATGGAACAGGCGGTCTCGGCCGCCGAAAGCCAAGCCGCCCTGCTGGTGCGGCTGGAATATCAGGCCATGGGCATTGCCGACCAGGTCCAGACCGCCTATCTGCTGCGGGTGGGGGGCCAGATGCTGGCCCTGACCCTGCTGATGGTGGTGGTGGCCGTCCTGGTGGGGCTGATCGCCAGCCGGGTGTCGGCCGCCATTGGCCGGGATCTGCGCCAGGGGGTCTTCCGCTCGGTGGTGGGCTACTCCAACGCCGAGATCGACCGCTTTTCCACCGCCTCCCTCATCACCCGCACCACCAACGACATCCAGCAGGTGCAGTTTGTCTGCGTCATCCTGCTGCGGGTGGTGGCCTACGCCCCCATCCTGGGCATCGGCGGCATCCTGCATGTGATGCGGCTGCGCAACGGCCCTTCCTGGGTCATTGTGGCGGCGGTGGCGGCGCTGCTGGGGGTGGTCATCGCCCTGATGCAGGCGGCCATGCCCAAGTTCCGGCTGATGCAGATTCTGGTGGACCGGCTGAACCTGGTCTCCCGGGAAATCCTCACCGGCATCATGCCCATCCGGGCCTTCTCCCGGGAGAAGTTCGAGGAGGCGCGGTTTGACAAGGCCAACACCGACCTGATGCGCACCCAGCTCTTCACCAACCGGGTCATGTCGGTTATGATGCCCGCCATGATGCTGATTATGAACGGCTGCACTCTGCTGATCCTCTGGTTCGGCGGCCACGCCATGGAAACCGGCGGCATCCAGGTGGGCGACCTGATCGCCTTCATCACCTACACCATGCAGATCGTCATGTCCTTCCTGATGCTGACCATGGTGGCGGTGATGCTGCCCCGGGCCGGTGTGGCGGCCGACCGCATTGACGAGGTGCTGAACACCCCCGCCTCCATCCACGACCCCGAAGGCCCTGTCCCGGCGCTGCCCGAGCACTGGGCCGGCGAGGTGCGGTTTGAGGATGTGCGGTTCCGCTATCCCGGCGCCGACGCCGACGCCCTGGAGGGCATCACCTTCACCGCCAAGCCCGGCGAGACCACCGCCATCATCGGCTCCACCGGCTGCGGCAAATCCACCCTGCTCAACCTGATTCCCCGCTTTTACGATGTGAGCGGCGGCCGGGTGACCATCGACGGGGTGGACGTGCGGCAGATGCCCCAGGCCACCCTCCACGATCTGCTGGGCTATGTGCCCCAGAAGGGGGTGCTCTTCTCGGGCACCATCCGGTCCAATTTGAAATTTGCCGGGGAAAAGGTCACCGAGGAGGATGCCCGCAAGGCCGCCCGCATCGCCCAGGCCGAGGAGTTCATCGCCGAAAAGCCCCAGGGCTACGACAGCCCCATCGCCCAGGGCGGGTCCAACGTCTCGGGCGGGCAGAAGCAGCGGCTCTCCATTGCCCGGGCCATCGCCAAGCGGCCCCGGATCTACCTCTTTGACGACAGCTTCTCGGCCCTGGACTACAAGACCGACGTGGCCCTGCGCCGGGCCCTGAAGGCCGAAACCGACAATGCCACCGTCATCATTGTGGCCCAGCGGATCTCCACCGTCCTCCACGCCAACCGGATTCTGGTGCTGGACGAGGGGCGGATTGTGGGCCAGGGCACCCATGCCCAGCTGCTGGAAACCTGCCCCGAATACCGGGAGATTGCCCGCAGCCAGCTCAGCCAGAAAGAACTTCAGATGAAAGGCGGTGCCGAATAATGCCAAGACCCGGACGCCCGACCACCGAGCGGGCAAAAGATTTCAAGGGGACGCTGCGCCAGCTGCTGGGGGCCATGGGCCACTACAAGCGGCCGGTGGCGGTGGTGATCCTCTTTGCGGTGCTCTCCACCCTCTTCAACATCCTGGGACCCAAGATCCTGGCCAAGGCCACCACCGCCCTGGCCACCGGCTGGGTGGCCCAGATGCAGGGCAGCGGCGGCATCGATTTCGGCTACATCGGCCGGATTCTGCTGCTGTTGCTGGGGATGTACCTGCTCTCGGCCGGCTTCAGCTTTATCCAGAGCTGGACCATGAGCGGCATTTCCCAGAAAATGTGTTACGATTTCCGCCGCCAGATCAGCGAAAAGATCAACCGGCTGCCCCTGGCCTACTTTGAAAAGCGGACGGTGGGCGAGGTGCTGTCCCGCATCACCAACGACGTGGACACTTTGGGCCAGAGCCTGAACCAGAGCATCACCCAGCTGATCACCAGCGTGACCACCATGGTGGGCGTTCTGATCATGATGCTCTCCATCAGCCCCGTCATGACCCTGATCGCCCTGCTGATCCTGCCGGTTTCCATGGCGCTGGTGCTGGTGGTGGTGCGGTTCAGCCAGAAGCACTTCCGGGCCCAGCAGCAGTTTCTGGGCCAGGTCAACGGCCAGGTGGAGGAGGTCTACGCCGGCCACAACGTCATCAAGGCCTTCAACCGGGAAAAGGCGGTGCTGGCCGACTTTGACGCCGCCAACGGCAAGCTCTACGAATCCGCCTGGAAGAGCCAGTTCCTCTCCGGCCTGATGCAGCCCATCATGACCTTTGTGGGCAACCTGGGCTATGTGGCGGTGGCGGTGGCCGGCAGCCTGTTTGCGGTGCGCGGCATCATCACCATCGGGGACATCCAGGCCTTCATCCAGTATGTCAAGAACTTCACCCAGCCCATCCAGCAGCTCTCCCAGGTGTCCAACATGCTGCAGAGCATGGCCGCCGCGGCGGAGCGGGTCTTTGAGTTCCTGGCCGAGCCGGAGGAGGACCGGACTGCCGATCCCGCCCGCCGGGTCAGCGCCGATACCATCGACGGCCAGGTGGAGTTCGACCATGTGCGGTTCGGCTACAACCCCGACAAGGTGGTCATCCGGGATTTCAGCTGCCGGGTGCAGCCGGGCCAGAAGGTGGCCATTGTGGGCCCCACCGGCGCCGGCAAGACCACCATGGTCAAGCTGCTCATGCGGTTCTACGATGTGAACGGCGGGGCCATCACCCTCAACGGCCACAACCTGCGGGACTTTGACCGCAGCGACCTGCGCCGGGGCTTCGGGATGGTGCTGCAGGACACCTGGCTGTTCCAGGGCACCATCATGGAGAACATCCGCTACGGCCGGCTGGACGCCACCGACGAGGAGGTCATCGCCGCCGCCAAGGCCGCCCACGCCGACCACTTCATCCGCACCCTGCCCGGCGGCTACCAGATGGAGCTGAACGAGGACGCCACCAACGTGAGCCAGGGCCAGAAACAGCTGCTGACCATCGCCCGGGCCATCCTGGCCGACCGCCGCATCCTGATCCTGGACGAGGCCACCAGCTCGGTGGACACCCGCACCGAGCAGCAGATCCAGAAGGCCATGGACAACCTGATGCGGGGCCGCACCAGCTTTGTCATCGCCCACCGGCTGTCCACCATCCGGGATGCCGACCTGATCCTGGTCATGCGGGAGGGGGACATTGTGGAACAGGGCACCCACGACCAGCTGCTGGAAGCCGGCGGCTTCTACGCCGATCTCTACAACAGCCAGTTTGAGGATGTGACCGCCTGACCGGTCCCGAATCTTTGCGCCCCGGCGGATCTCCGCCGGGGCGTTTTTTGGAAAATTCGGGGGAACAGTATTTGCAAAAACAACAAAATTTTGTGTTTTTGGCAAATCAATATTGTCATTGGGGGCCCGGGGTGGTAACATAGAAAGCGGTGTAAGAATCTGAATAAAGGAGAGTGTATCCCATGTCCATTCAAAATGCCTATCTGGCAGAGGTCTATGCTGGCCTGGCCCAGCGCAACGCCGAGCAGAAGGAGTTTCTGCAGGCGGTGGAAGAGGTTCTGGAGTCCCTGGAACCGGTGGTGGCTGCCCGCCCCGAGATCGAGAAAAACGGTCTGATCGAGCGGATGGTGGAGCCCGAGCGGGTTGTGATGTTCCGGGTGCCCTGGGTGGATGACAGCGGCAAGGTGCAGGTCAACCGCGGCTACCGCGTCCAGTTCAACTCGGCCATCGGCCCCTACAAGGGCGGCCTGCGGTTCCATCCCAGCGTCAACCTGTCCATCATCAAGTTCCTGGGCTTTGAGCAGGTCTTCAAGAACAGCCTGACCGGTCTGCCCATGGGCGGCGGCAAGGGCGGCAGCGACTTTGACCCCCACGGCAAGAGCGACGCCGAGGTCATGCGGTTCTGCCAGAGCTTCATGACCGAGCTCTACCGCCACATCGGCCCCGACACCGACGTGCCCGCCGGCGACATCGGCGTGGGCGGCCGGGAGATCGGCTACCTCTTCGGCCAGTACAAGCGCATCCGCAACGAGTTCACCGGGGTGCTGACCGGCAAGGGCATCCCCTACGGCGGCTCCCTGGCCCGCACCGAGGCCACCGGCTACGGCCTGTGCTACTTCACCGACGAGATGCTCAAGGCCAACGGCAAGAGCTTTGAGGGCGCCGTGACCATCATCTCGGGTTCCGGCAACGTGGCCATCTACGCCAACCAGAAGGCCAGCCAGCTGGGCGCCAAGGTCATCGCCATGAGCGACTCCAACGGCTACATTGTGGACGAGAACGGCATTGACTACAAGATCATCAAGGAGATCAAGGAAGTCAAGCGCGCCCGGATCAAGACCTATCTGGACTACGTCCCCTCGGCCAAGTACGTGGAGGGCAGCCAGGGCATCTGGACCGTCAAGTGCGACATCGCCCTGCCCTGCGCCACCCAGAACGAACTGCCGCTGGAGGGCGCCAAGGCCCTGGTGGCCAACGGCTGCTACGCCGTGGCCGAAGGCGCCAACATGCCCTCCACCCCCGAGGCCGTGGCCTACCTGCAGGCCAACAACATCCTGTTTGCCCCGGCCAAGGCTTCCAACGCCGGCGGCGTGGCCACCAGCGGCCTGGAGATGAGCCAGAACTCCCTGCGGCTGGGCTGGACCTTCGACGAGGTGGACGGCCGTCTGCACAACATCATGAAGAACATCTACGCCAACGCGGCTGCCGCCGCCGAGGCCTACGGCATGGCCGGCAACCTGGTGGCTGGCGCCAACATCGCCGGCTTCAACAAGGTGGCCGACGCCATGCTCAGCCAGGGCATCGTCTGATTGCCTCACACTTCTCTCTTTGCAGCAAAAAGGAGACGGGTTTTTCGCCCGTCTCCTTTTGTTGTGTTCCGAAAACCACTCGCTAGGCGAGTGGTTCGAAAAAAGACTAATGTCGATCATGATGGAATAAAAACTCCC
>CALWNP010000031.1 GCA_944382835.1 uncultured Gemmiger sp. | reverse complement strand
CGCCGTGTACCGAACGGTACGCACGGTGGTGTGAGAGGACGGCTGCTCAACTAATGGGTAGCCTCCTACTCGATTAGAGGGGTGGGGGACCGGGGTTCAGATCCGGTCCAGGATGGCATCGCCCATGGCGGTGCAGCCGATCTTGGTGCAGCCCTCCTGCCAGATGTCGGCGGTGCGCAGCCCCGCGTCCAGCACGGCGTTGACGGCGGCCTCAATCTCGTCGGCCTCGGCGGCCATGCCGAAGCTGTACCGCAGCATCATGGCGGCGGAGAGGATGCAGGCGATGGGATTGACGATGTCCTGCCCGGCGATGTCGGGAGCGGAGCCGTGGATGGGCTCGTAGAGGCCGCAGCTGGTGGCTCCCAGGCTGGAGGAGGGCACCATCCCGATGCTGCCGGTGATCTCGCTGGCCTCGTCCGAGAGGATGTCCCCGAACATGTTCTCGGTGACGATCACGTCAAACTGGGAGGGGTCCTTGCAGATCTGCATGGCGCAGTTGTCCACAAACATCTCCCGGTACTCCACCTCGGGGTACTCGGCGGCCAGACGGTGCATCACCGCCCGCCACAGACGGCTGGTGTCCAGCACGTTGGCCTTGTCCACGCAGGTCAGCTTTTTGCGGCGCTTCATGGCGGTCTCAAACCCGATGCGGCCGATCCGTTCGATCTCGTGCTCGGCATAGGGCATGGTGTCCACCGCCACCTTCTCGCCGTCCTGTTCAAAGGTCTTGTGCTCCCCGAAGTAGACCCCGCCGATGAGCTCCCGCACCACGATGAAGTCGATGCCCCGGTCCACGATCTCCTTTTTCAGCGGGGAGGCGTCGGCCAGTTGGGGCCAGATCTTGGCCGGGCGGTTGTTGGAGTACAGCCCCATCCCGGCGCGCAGCCGCAGCAGGCCCTTTTCGGGGCGCTTGTCCCCGGGCATGCCCTCCCACTTGGGGCCGCCGATGGCACCCAGCAGCACGCTGTCGGAGGCCAGGCATTTGTCCAGCTCGGCCTGGGGCAGGGGATCGCCGAACTTGTCGATGGCTTCGCCCCCCATGTAGGCCCGGGTGTAGGTGAAGGTGTGGCCGTGCTTGGCGGCGATCTTGTCCAGCACCCGCACCGCCTGGGTCATGATTTCGGGGCTGGCGCAGTCGCCGTAGATCAGTGCAATGTTCTTCTTCATCTCAGTTTCCCTCCCGGATGCTGGCCATCAACCCACCGGCCCGGATGATCTTCTGGATGAAGGGCGGGAAGGGGGCAGCCTCAAAGGTCTGGCCGGTGGTTTCGTCGGTGATGAGGCCGGTGTCAAAGTCGATGCTGACCACGTCGCCCTCCGAGATGGCCTTGCTGGCGGCGGGGCATTCCAGGATGGGCAGCCCGATGTTGATGGCGTTGCGGTAGAAGATGCGGGCAAAGCTGCAGGCGATGACGCAGGAGATGCCCGACGCCTTGATGGCCAAGGGCGCGTGCTCCCGGGAGGAGCCACAGCCGAAGTTTTCGCCCCCCACCATGATGTCCCCGGCCTTGACCCGGGTGACAAAGCTCTTGTCGATGTCCTCCATGCAGTGGCTGGCCAGCTCGGCGGCGCTCTGGGTGTTCAGATAGCGGGCCGGGATGATCACATCGGTATCAATGTTGTCTCCGTACTTGAAGACGGTTCCTTTTGCGTTCATTGTCAAACCTCCCTCGGGTCGGTGATGTAGCCGGTCAGGGCGCTGGCCGCGGCGGTGGCGGGGCTGGCCAGATAGACTTCGGAGTCCACATGGCCCATCCGCCCCACAAAGTTGCGGTTGGTGGTGGAAACACAGCGCTCGCCCTGGGCCAGAATGCCCATGTAGCCGCCCAGGCAGGGGCCGCAGGTGGGGGTGGAGACGATGCAGCCGGCGTCCACAAAGGCGGTGGTGTAGCCCCGGACGATGCACTCCCGGTAGACCGCCATGGTGGCCGGGATGATGATGGCCCGCACCCCGGGGGCGATGTGCTTGCCGTTGAGGATCTTGTAGGCGGCCTCCATGTCCTCCAGCCGGCCGTTGGTGCAGGAGCCGATGACCACCTGGTCAATCTTGATCTCTTTTCCCTCGGCGGCGGGGTGGGTGTTTTCGGGCAGGTGGGGGTAGGCCACGGTGGGCACCAGGCTGTCCAGATCGATGGTGACGGTGCGCTCGTACTCGGCGTCGGGGTCGGCCTCGTAGCGGGTCCAGGGGCGCTGGCTGCGGCCCTTCAGGTAAGCCTCACAGACCTCGTCCACCGGGAAGATGCCGTTCTTGGCTCCGGCCTCGATGGCCATGTTGCAGATGCACAGGCGATCCTCCATGGTCAAGCTCTTGACCCCTTCGCCGGTGAACTCCAGGCTCTTGTAAAGGGCGCCGGACACCCCGATCATCCCGATCAGGTGCAGAATCACATCCTTGCCCGAGACCGGGGGATGGAGGGCGCCTTTCAGCTCGACTTTGATGGCGGCGGGCACCTTGAACCAGGCCATGCCGGTGGCCATGCCGGCGGCCATGTCGGTGGAGCCCACCCCGGTGGAGAAGGCCCCCACCGCGCCGTAGGTGCAGGTGTGGCTGTCGGCGCCGATGATGCAGTCGCCGGCGGTGACGATGCCCTGTTCGGGGAGCAGGGCGTGCTCGACACCCATCTTGCCCACGTCAAAGAAGTTGAGGATGTCGTACTTGTTGGCGAACTCCCGGCACTGTTTGGACTGCTGGGCGCTCTTGATGTCCTTGTTGGGGACAAAGTGGTCCAGCACGATGTTGACCCGGGTGTTGTCAAAGACCGAGGTGAAGCCGGCCTTCTCGAACTCGTTGATGGCCACCGGGGTGGTGATGTCGTTGCCCAGCACAATGTCCAGCTTGGCGTTGATGAGCTGCCCGGCCTTGACCGAAGCCTCGCCGCAGTGGGCGGCCAGGATCTTTTGTGTCATTGTCATTCCCATAATTGCAAAAACCTCCGCTGTTGATCTGGTAAACCTGGGGGGCAAAACCGCTGCGCACAATCAGCGGTTGTTGATGGCGCTGACCAGCGCCTTGATGCCGGCCACAATGATGTCGGTGTGGGTGCCACAGCCCCAGGTGTTCTGGCCGTCGGCCCATTTCAGCCCCACATAGCTGCAGGCCCGGCTGTCGGTGTCGGAATCCAGGGCGTGCTCGCTGTAATGCACCAGGGTAAAGTGCATGCCGGTGGTTTGCTCGATGGCGGTGGCCACCGCGTCCAGACGGCCGTTGCCGGTGGCGGTGCACTGTTTGATCTCGCCGCCGTTTTCCAGGGTGACCGAGGCGGTGATGGTGCCGTCGGGGTTCTGTTTGAAGTGGGCCTCGGTGACGTTGAGGGGGCTGGTGTGGTTGAGGTAGGTGGACTCGAAGACGTAGAGCACCTCCTGCACGCTGAGCTCCTTGTGTTTGTGGTCCGAGACCTCCTTGACCCGGTAGCCCAGATCCTCCCGCATCTTGGGCGGGGGATTGTAGCCGTAGTTCTGTTCGAGCAGGAACCCGATGCCGCCCTTGCCGCTCTGGCTGTTGATCCGGATGACGTCGGCGTCGTAGGTGCGGCCCACGTCGTGGGGATCGATGGGAAGATACGGGCAGGTCCAGTCATGCAGCTGTTTCTGCTTGCGCCAGGTCATGCCCTTGGCGATGGCGTCCTGATGGCTGCCGCTGAACGCCGCGAAGACCAGGCTGCCGGCGTAGGGGGTGCGCTCGTAGACGTGCATCCGGGTCACCCGCTCGTAGACCTCGCAGATGGCGGGCATGTCGGAGAAGTCCAACTTGGGGTCCACCCCGTGGGTGTACATGTTCATGGCCAGAGTGATGGCGTCCACATTGCCGGTGCGCTCGCCGTTGCCGAAGAGGCAGCATTCGACGCGCTGGGCGCCGGCCAGCACCGCCAGTTCGGCGTCGGCCACACCGCAGCCCCGGTCGTTGTGGGGATGGGTGGACAGGATCACGCTGTCCCGGTACTTCAGGTGCTTGGAGCACCACTCGATCTGGTTGGCGTAGACGTGGGGCATGCTCATCTCCACCGTCACCGGCAGGTTGATGATCATGGGGCGGTCGGGGGTGGGTTGCATCACATCCAGCACCGCGTTGCAGACCTCCACCGCGTACTCCGGCTCGGTGCCGGTAAAGCTCTCGGGGCTGTACTCGAAGAGGAAGTTGCCCTCGTACTCCTCGCTGAGCTGCTTGACCAGCTTGGCGCCGTCCACCGCAATCTGCTTGATCTCCTCCTTGGACTTTTTGAAGACCTGCTCCCGCTGGGCCACGCTGGTGGAGTTGTAGAAGTGGATGATGGCCCGGGGGGCCCCCTTGACCGCCTCGAAGGTGCGGCGGATGATGTGGTCGCGGCACTGGGTCAGCACCTGGACTGTCACATCCTGGGGGATGTGGTTGCCGTCGATGAGGGCCCGCAGGAAGTCGTACTCGGTCTCGCTGGCGGCGGGAAAGCCCACCTCGATCTCCTTGAACCCGATCTTGATGAGCATGTCATAAAATTCCAGCTTTTCCTCCAGGCTCATGGGGACGATCAGGCTTTGGTTGCCGTCCCGCAGGTCCACGCTGCACCAGATGGGGGCCTTTTCGATGTGGTCCTTCTGGGGCCATTCGTAGACGTGGCCGGGCTCCACCGGCGGGGGATAATAGCCGACATGGTATTTGGTTGCATCCATCATAATCAATCTGCCTCCTTCAAAGCGTTGGGCGCCTGTGAGGGGCAACAAAAATCCCGTCCCTCAAAGGCATCGGCCTTTGAGAGACGGGAGCAAAATCTTGTTGCTGTACCCGCGGTACCACTCTCATTGCCGCCCGGTGGGCGGCCGCTCTGTACGATCAGCCCGGTGGGGCGAATCGCGCCTGTATGATAACGGTCAGGTTCCGTCCGCACCTACCGGCCTGTGGGGCCATCAACGCGGCTGCTCGGGGGCCAGTGACGTCCGTTCCTCTGCACCGCCTTGCACCAACCGGCGGCTCTCTGAAGCATGGCAGGAAGGGACTTTTTCCCCGTCACGGCATTTTCAACTGATAACAACTGTGATTCTAGCAGGTTCGCTGCCCCTTGTCAAGCAGAATCTGGGCAAAACCTTTGCGATTTGCACAAAACGCAGAAATTCCGGGCAAAACTTTGGGCAGGCTGCGCAGGGCCTCAGGCCGCGGGGGCGGCATCGGCGGGGGCAGCGTCGGTGCCGTCGGCGGTTTCGGGCTGGGGGGCGGTGGTGCGCGGCGTGACCGACAGCGGGTCGGGCAGGGTGCCGGCTTCCAGGTCGGCCAGCACCTGGGGCACGCCGGGGAAGAACTTGGCGATGCCGGTGTCCTTGCAGTGCAGCCCGTCAAAAAAGTCCATCTCCTCCAGCCCGGGGATGCAGGTGGGGTCATAGCTGCCGTACAGCGGCACGTTGTGGTCGTGGCAGTACTGCCGCAGCCAGGGCTCCACCTGGAAAAAGCCGCTGTGCTTGTCCGGCTCGTTGACCAGGTAGTTGTACAGGTAGGGGTGCCAGGGGCTCAGCACCAGGATCACCGTGGTGCCCTGGCTGTGGGCGTAGTCGATGAAGGCCTCAAAGGCCTTGACCTGGGTTTGATCCAGGGCGTTGAACCCCTCCATGTGAACGCTGTTGAAGGTTTCGCAGGCGGCGGCCGCCTGGCTCAGGATCTGGTCCTGGGTCTGGGTGCGGAAGGCCACGTCGTAGAGCACGCTCCCGTCCGACCGCTTGATGGTGGTGGGCTGGTCGTAGGGGTCGCCCTGTACCGGGTTGAACTCGATGGTGTTGCCGTCGTCGTCGGTGACGGTGGCCTGGCCCCGGTTCTTTATGTAGTAGTCCACATTGCCCTGGAAGTAGGCCGGTTCGGCCAGCGCCTTCCACAGCGCCACCTTGTCCGGCTCTTTGTAGTCGGTGGGCACCCCCAGGACTTTGGTCAGAAACTCGCTGTACAGCTCGGCGTCGGCCCGGTCGTCAAAGGCGTTTTCGCTGCCGTAAAAGACCCAGGGGTCCACACTCCACAGCAGCACCTGGGGAGCCTTGCCGTAGCTGACCATCTTGTAGTAGCTGGTCATGTTGTCCCGCACGTCGGCGCCGGTGACCCCCATGTTGAAGAAGCTGTCGGTGCCGATGAGCTCCCGGTTGAACTGCAGCACCCGGCTGGACCCCACCCCAATGACCTGGGGCGTTTCGGGCACATCCTGGGCAAAGAGCTGCACCACCTGGCGCTCGTCCATCTGTTCAAAGTTGGTCACATCGTAGCCCTCCAGCATCAGGTCCACGATGCGGCGGGGGGCCAGGTCCCCCTGGAACAGCCCGCTGCGGTCCACCTGGTAGCTGAAGGCCACCATAAAGACGAGGATCGGCAAAAGCAGCAGGCAGCGGATGCCCACCTTGAGGGCAAAGTAGATCCGGCGCACCAGCCCCAGCAGAATCCAGACCAGGGGATTGCGCCGGCGCCGGACCGGGCGCCGGGGGCGGGCGGGCGCCGACACCGCCCCGCTGCGGGAAATCCGCTGCGGGGCCTGGGGCAGGGTGGTTTGCTGTGCCATGGGGGCGCTCCTTTCCGGTTAAAAGTTCTGGTAGATGAAGGCGGACTGGCCGAAGGCGCCAAAAAAGAGGATGGCAGCCCCGGCGGCATAGTAGAGGGTCCAGCGCAGCACAAAGCACTGGCTGCGCACCCAGCGGGCCACGTTGGCGCCGTTATGCTCGGCGGCCAGTACGATGGCGGTGCCGCAGACCAGCACCACCGGCAGACGGCCGTCGATGCCGCTGTCGTAGATCAGGCCGGTCACCTGCTGCCAGGACCCGGCCAACCCGTCCCAGCCCCGGAGCATCCCGGCGTAGACGGCGTAGGGGTCGGCGTCATAGAGGGCGCTGGCGAAAAAGACCAGGGTGAAGCAGAAGAGGACAAAGACCACGCACCGCTGGCAGAAGACCCGCACCGCCGGTTCCCGGTAGAGGGGGTTGAACCGCCACAGCGCCTTGCGGGGGGCTAGGGTCAGCTTGGCGATCACCGAGATTACCCCGCAGCTCAGGCCCCACATCAGGTAGCGCCAGTCCGCCCCATGCCACAGCCCCGAGACGAGAAAGACGATGACCAGGTTGGCCATATGCCGGGGCAGGTTGCAGCGGCTGCCCCCCAGGGGAAAGTAGACATAGTCCCGGAACCACCCGGTCATGCTGATGTGCCACCGGGCCCAGAACTCCGAGAAGGTGGTGGCCTCGAAGGGGGCGCGGAAGTTTTCGATCAGGTCGTACCCCAGGATGCGGGCGGCGCCCAGGGCGATGTCGCAGCAGCCGGAGAAATCCATGTAGAGCTGCAAGGCAAAGAGGGCGGTGGCCGCCGCCAGATTGGGCCCCGACATGGTGGAAGGGGTGGCGTAGACCAGCGAGACATAGACCGCCAGGTTGTCGGCAATCACCATCTTTTTGGTGTAGCCCCACAGCATCCGGAAGGCGCCCCCGGCGCAGCGGGTGTAGCTGAACCGGCGGGATTTCTCCATCTGGGGGCGCAGGTGGGGGTAGCGCTCGATGGGGCCGGTGACCATGGTGGGGAAGAAGCTCACAAACATGGCGTAGTGCAAAAGGTTCAGCTCCACCCGGCAGCGGCGGCGGTAGACATCGATGGCGTAGCTCAGCGCCGCAAAGACAAAGTAGCTCAGCCCCAGGGGGGTGATGAGATCAGGGTGGGGGGCGATAGGCGCACTGGCCCCGGCCATCCCGAAGAGCCCGCCCACCGCCTGAGCAAAGAGGTTCCAGTATTTGTAGTAGAGCAAAATCCCCACGCATCCGGCGACGGCCAGCACCAGAAAGGCCACCCGCACCGGTTTGCGCCGGCTTTTGCCGATGATCAGCCCGCAGACCCAGGTGAGCAGGGTGGCCCCCAGCAGCACCGGCAGCAGGGCCCGGTTGGCCGGGCCGTAGCAGTAGTAGACGTAGCTGGCCACCAGCAAAAAGTAGGGCCGGGCGATCCGGGGCAGGGCGTAGGTGATCAGCGCTGCCGCCGCAAAAAAGCCCAGATAGAGCGCCGAGGTCAGGGCCAGGGCGCTCTGGCCGCCGGTGACCAGAGCCGTCAGCTGGGCCCAGACCTCGGCCGGGGTGATGGTGATTGTCATGAACATCCCTCTCCACATCGGTTTTGTCGTTTCACTCTCGCGGGGCGCACCATCCAAAGAAAGCCGGGCTCCGCAGGCCCGGCCGGTCGGCACACCCTCTGGCGCGGGGTCAGCCGCGCTTTTCCTCTTCCAGCCTGCGCACCCGCTGTTCCAGCAGGGCGTTGGCCTGGGTCAGCCGCTTGCATTTTTCGGCCAGCTGGCTGATGGCGATGCTCAGGGACAGCAGCACCACCAGCACAAAGCAGAACATCAGGAAAAACACCAGGTTCACCGGCATCTGGATGTCCAGCAGGTCCCGCAGCACAAACACCACATAGGGGAAGGCCGCAAACACCACCAGCGCGATGGCCAGCCCCAGCCACAGCAGGCTGTACTTGATCGTCATCATGCCTTTTTTCAGCAACAGAAAAATCGTGATCAGCAGAAGTAAGGCGCCCAGGAACATGAACGCCTGAAACTGTGGGGTCATTGTGCACTCCCTTTCTTGGAGCCGGGGCGGCGGGGCAGCCGCGGGATGGAAAGGCGGTCGATAATCAGGGACAGCGAGACCTTGATCATATAGTAAGCGCTCTTGAAGCTGGAGATGCTGGACACCCCGCCCTGGCGCTCCTTCATGATGACCGGGGCCTCGCCCACCCGGAACCCGTTGAGGCAGGCGGCCAAGGTGGCCTCCGGCTCGGGGTAGTCGATGGCGTAGTGGTCGGCGAAGTAGTGGATCAGCCGGGCGTTGGCGGCCCGGAAGCCGCTGGTCACATCCAGCACCCGGTGCCCGCAGAGCAGAAAGATCAGCCCGCTGAGGAACCGGATGCCCACCCGCCGCATAAAGCTGGTCTGAAAGCCCTCTTTCTTGATGAACCGGCTGCCGATGCACAGGTCCAGCTGGCCGGCCAGCACCGGTTCCAGCACCGTTTCCAGATAGGCGGGGTCGTGCTGGCCGTCGCCGTCCATCTGCACCGCCACGTCATAGCCGTGGTTGCGGGCGTAGAGATAGCCGCACTGCATCCCGCCCCCGATGCCCAGGTTCACCGGCAGATCCAGATAGGCACAGCCGTGCTGGCGCAGCAGGGTGGCGCTTTGGTCGGTGGAGCAGTCGTTGATGACCAGATAGTCCACTCCGGGGCAGGTACGGCGCAGGTTGTCCACCGTGGTGATGATGTTGGCTTCCTCGTTGTAGCAGGGGATCAGCACAAGAATCTTGGCCGGGTTGTTCAAAGGGGCACCTCACTTCCGGGCAGCGTCGCCGCCCTGCAAAATAAACGCTTCCAGCCGCCGCAGCAGGTCTGAACGGCGGTAATGAGCCAGATAGTAGTCCTTGGCCCGGCGGCCCATCGCCGCCCGGTCGTCGGGGGACAAGGCGCACAGCCGCACCAGGTTGGCGGCCAGGGCCGGGGCGTCGCAGGCGGGGCTGGCCAGCCCGCCTGCCTGCTCCACCGCCCGGTATCCGGCGCCGTCCATGCTGGCCAGCACCGGCTTGCCCGCCGCCATATAGCTGGCCACCTTGGCGGGCACCGTCAGCCCCAGGTCGGGGGAATCCGACAAACTGACGATCAGGGCATCGGCCAGGGTGGTGAAGCGGGGGATGTCGGTGGCGGGCACGCTGCCGTAAAAGGTCACATAGTCCCCGGCGTTCTGTCGGGCCACCCGCTCCTCCAGGGCCTGACGGCTCATGCCGTCGCCCACCAGCAGCAGGTGGAGGTTTTGGGCCCCCTGCTGCCGGGCCAGCCCCACCGCCTCGATCACCGTTTCCAGGCTCTGGGCCGGGGTGAAGGTCCCGGTAAAGACCAGGTTGAACCGCCCGCCGAACTGTTTTTGCAGCCCCTCGTCGGGGCAGGGCACTGCGTAAAAATCCTCGCAGTACTGGGGGATCACCGCCACATCCCGGGCGGCCTTGCCGGTGCGCTGGATCAGCCGCTGCTGCAACGGTTCGCTCATGGCGATCAGCCGGTCGCAGCGTTTGTACAGCCAGTCGCTGACCCCCTGGGCGATGGCCCGCAGGGCGGGGTTTTTCACCGGCAGCACGCTGTACAGGTTTTCCGGCCAGAGGTCCAGCACATAGTTGGTCAGCGGGATGTGGTGCCGCCGGGCATAGAGGATGGCGGGCCAACACATGAGCACCGGGCTGGTGTTGAAGCAGAACACCCCGTCATAACCGCCGGGCAGCCGGTTCAGCGCCCCCGCCGCATAGAGCGGCCAGCTGACATAGTTGAGGAAAATCCGCAGCCCGGTGTTGCCGGTGCGGGGAATCTCCCGGGCGCGGAAGACCCCGGCGGTGCCGAAGTGTTCCTCAAAGGGGCCGTGGGGGCCGTAGCCCTCGAACCACTCTCCCCGGGGATAGTTGGGCAGCCCGCACAGCACGTCCACCTCCAGCCCGTCCTCCAGAAAGCCCTGCACAATGTCATTGATGCGGAAGTTTTCCGGCCAGAAATGCTGGGTCACCACCAGGATACGTTGTCTCATGCCAGGGGCACGCCCTTTCCGTTTAGTATTTGCGCCACACCATCTTGTTGACCACCCCGGTGTAGCTCTGGATGATCTTGACCACCTTGGTGGAGACATCCTCGGTGTAGTAGGGCACCGGGATGCCGTTGTCGCCGCTTTGGTTCATGGCCACGGCGGTGGCCACGGCCTGTTCCACTCCGCCTTCCCGGATGCCGGCCAGCACAAAGCAGCCCTTGTCCAGGGCCTCCGGCCGCTCGGTGGAGGTGCGGATGCAGACGGCGGGGAAGGGATGCCCCACGCTGAGGAAGAAGCTGCTCTCCTCGGGCAGGGTGCCGGAATCACTCACCACACAGAAGGCGTTCATCTGCAGGTGGTTGTAGTCGTGGAAGCCCAGGGGTTCGTGGAGCTTGACCCGCTCGTCCAGCCGGAATCCCATGGCGTCCAGCCGTTTGCGGCTGCGGGGATGGCAGGAGTAGAGGATGGGCATGTTGTAGGTCTCGGCCAGGTGGTTGATGGAGGTGAAGAGGTCGATAAAGTTGCGATCGGTGTCGATGTTCTCCTCCCGGTGGGCCGAGAGCAGCATGTATTTGCGGGGTTCCAGCCCCAGCCGCTCCAGCACGTCGGAAGCCTCGATCTTGTCCAGGTTGGCGTGGAGCACCTCGGCCATGGGGCTGCCGGTGACAAAGGTGCGCTCCTTGGCGGTGCCCTCGGCGTTGAGGTAGCGGCGGGCATGCTCGGAATAGCACATGTTCACATCGGCGATGTGGTCCACAATGCGGCGGTTGGTCTCCTCGGGCAGGCACTCGTCAAAGCAGCGGTTGCCGGCCTCCATGTGGAAGATGGGGATGTGCAGCCGCTTGGCCCCAATGGCCGAAAGACAGCTGTTGGTGTCCCCCAGAATCAGCAGGGCATCGGGTTTCTGCTCCGCCATCAGGGCATACGATTTGGCGATGATGTTGCCGATGGTCTCGCCCAAATCCTTGCCCACCGCGTCCAGGTAGAAGTCCGGCGCCCGCAGCCCCAGGTCCTCGAAGAAGATCTGGTTGAGGGTGTAGTCGTAATTCTGGCCGGTGTGGACCAGAATCTGGTCAAAGTATTTGTCGCACTTTTTGATGACGGCGCTCAGCCGGATGATCTCGGGCCGGGTGCCGATGATGGTCATCAGTTTCAGCTTGTTCATTCCAAAACTTCCTTTGCACAAAAATCAGACCGGCAGCGGGAAGGTGTCGGGGTGGTCGGGGTCAAAGGGCTCGTTGGCCCACATGACGGTGACCATTTCGCCCTGCCCCACATTCTCGATGTTGTGGGTGTAGCCGCAGGGAATGTCCACCACCTGGAGATTTTCCCCCGAGACCCGGTACTCGATGACCTCATCCGAGAAAATCTGCCGGAAGCGGATGATGCCCTCTCCCCGTACCACCAGGAATTTTTCGTTCTTGGTGTGGTGCCAGTGGTTGCCCTTGACGATGCCGGGGTTGGAGATGTTCACGCTCACCTGGCCCCGCTCGGGGCTACGGAGAAACTCGGTAAAGCTGCCCCGGTTGTCCCGGTGCATGGTCAGGTCGTAGGCAAAGCCATCCGTCGGCAGGTAGGAGAGATAGGTGGAGTAGAGCTTCTTGGTGAAGCTGTCCGCCGCAAGGTCCGGCACCGCCAGGGTGGGCACGCCGTCGCCGCCGAGAGCCTTGGCCGCCTCGCCCCCCCGGGCCAGGGCAAAGCCCCGGATGGTGTCGGCCAATTCGCCCAGGGTGGTACGGTGGACCGGGTAAATCCGGCAGATGCCCTCCTCGTCCCGCACCACCATGCCTTCCTCCATGGCCTCCAGGATGCGGTCGATCACGTCGTCGATGTAGACCAGCGGCAGGGAATAGTCGGGGTCCCGCACCTGGATGGGCAGGCCGTGGGCGATGTTGTGGCAGAAGGTGGCCACCACGCTGTTGTAGTTGGGGCGGCACCACTTGCCGAAAACCCCCTCCATCCGAAAGACATAGACCGGCGCCCCGGTGCGCTTCCCGTGGGCCAGGATGGCCTCTTCGGCCTGGCGCTTGCTCTTGCCGTAGTCGTTGTCCAGGGCGGCCTGGATGCTGCTGGTCACCAGCACCGGGGCGGGATTCCCCGCCGCTTCCAGGTCGGCCAGCAGGGTGTCGGTCAGCCCGGCGTTGCCGGTGTAGAACTCGGCAGGGGACTGGGGCCGGTTGATGCCGGCCAGGTGCACCACAAAGGCGGCCCGGCGGCAGGCCTCGGCCAGGGTTTCGGGGGTGTCCTCCTTTTCAAAGAGGATCAGGTCGGTGTAGCCCTGGGTTTTCAGGGTGGCCACCAGATTTTTGCCCACAAAGCCCCCGGCCCCGGTGATCAGGACGGGGCGGGTTTTCAGCTCAGTGCTCATTTTTGGCCAGCTCCTCCTGGATGTAGTCGGTGGTCTTGATCTTGGCGATGGTCTGCTCCACATTCAGCCGGCGGGTGTTGTGGCTGGTGTAGTCCTCGTCGGCCTGGGTGCGCACCTGGCCCTTGATGAAGTACTTGTCATAGTTCAGGTCCCGGTTGTCCGCCGAAACCCGGAAGTACCCGCCCATGTCCTCGCTGCGGGTGCGCTCCTCCTTGGTCATCAGGGTCTCGTAGAGCTTTTCCCCGTGGCGGGTGCCGATGATCCGTGTGCCGGTGTCGCCAAACAGGGTCTGCACCGCCTTGGCCAGGTCCCCGATGGTGGAGGCGTCGGATTTCTGGATGAACAGGTCGCCGGGGCGGGCGTGCTCAAAGGCGAACATCACCAGGTCCACCGCCTCGTCCAGGTTCATCAAAAAGCGGGTCATGTTGGGGTCGGTGATGGTGATGGGGTGCCCGGCGCGGATCTGCTCCACAAACAGCGGGATCACGCTGCCCCGGCTGCACATGACGTTGCCGTACCGGGTGCAGCAGATCACCGGGCCGCCCCGCTGGGCGCTGACCCGGGCGTTGGCGGTGATGACGTGTTCCATCATCGCCTTGCTGATGCCCATGGCGTTGATGGGATAGGCGGCCTTGTCGGTGGACAGGCAGACCACCCGCTCCACGTTGGCCTCGATGGCGGCGTGGAGCATGTTGTCGGTGCCCTCGATGTTGGTGCGCACCGCCTCCATGGGGAAGAACTCGCAGGAGGGCACCTGCTTGAGGGCGGCGGCGTGGAAGATGTAGTTCACCCCCGGCATCACGTCCCGCAGGCTCTGGATGTTGCGCACGTCCCCGATGTAGAACTTGACCTTTTCGTAGTGCTCGGGGTACTGTGCCTGCAGCTCGTGGCGCATGTCGTCCTGTTTTTTCTCGTCCCGGGAGAAGATGCGGATCTCCCCGATGTCGGTGGTCAGGAAATGCTTGAGGACGGTGTGGCCGAAGCTGCCGGTGCCTCCGGTGATCAGAAGGGTCTTGCCGTGAAAAATCGTGTTTGCCATAGAGGATACCTCCACTGTATTTTCAGCCGGACGGCCGGGCAGCCGGGCGGCGGATCGGGATCAGATTTCCATAATCTCATTCATTTTAGCATAAATGCGTGGGTTTGAAAAGTGTGTGCCTTGTAAAAAAGCGGCTTTTTGTGCTACAATGGCCTTGGCCGGGGCTGCACCCGGCCCCACATCCATCTTTAAAGGAGCGTTTACAACCATGCGTGCTTACCAACGCCTTCTGCGCTACGCCCAGGTGTACACCACCTCGGACCCCGACAGCGCTTGCCATCCCACCACCGCCCGCCAGCTGGATCTGGGCCGGATGCTGGTGGAGGAACTGACCGCCCTGGGCCTGGCTGACGCCCGTCTGGACGAACACGGCTATGTCTATGCCACCCTGCCCGCCACCCCCGGCTGCGAGGGTGCCAAGGGCCTGGGCTTCATCGCCCATATGGACACCTCCCCCGATGCCCCCGGCGAGAACGTGAAGCCCAAGCTCCACGAAAACTACGACGGCGGGGATGTGGTGCTGCCCGCCACCGGGACGGTGCTTTCCCCCAAACAGTTCCCCTTTTTGTCTGCCATGAAGGGCCAGACCCTGATCACCTCGGACGGCAGCACCCTGCTGGGCGCCGACGACAAGGCCGGCATTGCCGAGATCATGACCATGCTGGAACGGCTGGGCGCCGAACACCGCCCCCACGGCAGGATCTGCGTGGCCTTCACCCCCGACGAGGAGGTGGGCCAGGGGGCCGACCTCTTTGATGTGCCGGGCTTCGGCGCCGCCTACGCCTACACGGTGGACGGCGACGATGTGGGGGAGATCAGCTACGAAAACTTCAACGCCGCGGCCGCGGTGGTCACGGTGCACGGCTTCTCGGTGCACCCCGGCTCGGCCAAGGACGCCATGATCAACGCCCAGAACGTGGCCATGGAGTTCCACCAGGCGCTGCCGGCCTTCTCCCGCCCCGAACACACCGAGGGCCGGGAGGGCTTTTTCCACCTAAGCAGCATGATGGGGGATGTGACCCTGGCCAAGCTGGGCTACATCATCCGGGACCACGACGCCGCCCTGTTTGCCGCCCGCAAGGCCCAGATGCAGCACATCGCCGCCCGGCTCAACGACCGCTATGGCGCCGGCACCGTGGAGGTGGAGATCACCGACAGCTACCGCAACATGATTGACCAGATTCGCCCCCACTTCCATCTGGTGGAGAACGCCCGCAAGGCCATCCGGGCCGCCGGGCTGGAACCCATCGAGACCCCGGTCCGGGGTGGTACCGATGGGGCCACCCTCTCCTTCATGGGGCTGCCCTGCCCCAACCTGGGCACCGGCGGCTTCAACTTCCACGGCCCCTGTGAGTGCATCACCGTCGAAAAGATGGACGCCGCCGTGGAGATTCTGCTGAACCTGGCCGACCTCTACAAGGAATAATTTTGCCGGACAACGCCTTGACAAATCCGCCGCATCGGGGTATACTATGTTTCACCGATGCGGGATTAGCTCATCCGGTAGAGTGACTGCTTCCCAAGCAGTAGGTGGCGAGTTCGAGACTCGTATCCCGCTCCAGATAAAGCCCTGGGTCTGATGTGTGCCAGACCTGGGTTTTTTTCTGTTTTTAAAGAAAATGGCAGCAGTTGCTGCGCGGGCAGAACTCCCGGCTTGCAGCAAGGAGGAAACTGTGTTAGGATAGGGCAGGAAAGGGGGTGTGCGGCATGTCCTTTTGCCCGCCCATCTATCACTGGTTTCACTGCGGCAACCCCTATTCGGGCTGCCAGGACGGGATGCGGTACATTCTGCAGCCCGGCAAGCGCCCCGACCCCGCCGACGAGTCCGGCAAGGCCAAGGTGGAGTACCTGACGGTCACCGTCTGGCCGGGACCCTGGAGCCTGGAACACACCGCCGAGGAAAAACAGCAAAAAGCAGAGTTTGAGGGCAGCCAGCAGGGGCTGGACGCGGCGGTGGCCTGGCTGAAGGAGCGCTACGACGCCGAGCCCGACCGCTGGACCCACATTCCGTCCATCCTGGACTGCGAACCGGACAAATAAAAAAGCACCGCGCCGCGGGCTGGAACGTCAGCCTTCGCGGCGCGGTGTTTTCTATTTTCAGGGGGATTCGGCGGCTTCATTCTGGGCAGTTTCGGCGGCTTCCCCGGCGGCCCAGGCCTCGTTGGTGTGCCCGGGGAAGGGATAGGTGTGCACCTCGGTGGCGGTCAGGCTGGCCACCCCGTACCACCGGCACCGCCCCAGCCCGATGGAATCCTCGCAGCTTTCCCGGATGTCGGGCAGGCCCCAGGCCCCGCACCACCGGGTGTAGGGCTCGATGCCGTAGCTGATGATCTCGGTCTGCCCGGCGGCGGCCTCCTGGCGGATCAGGCCATCCCGGGTGCGGTCCATCACATAGTAGCTGGCGATGTCATACCCCGCCTCGCAGCCGTGGATGGCGCAGAGCACCAGGACGCACCCCGCCCCCGCCGCCATGGCGCGGCGCAGGGCGGCGGTGTCCAGCCGCACCAGGCAGGCCGCGCAGGCCGCCGTCAGCAGGGCAAAGACCCCGTGGGTGGACCGGGGGTAGTAGTCCTTGCTTAAGATCATGGCGAAGTTGGCCCCCAGCCCTCCCAGCAGCAGAATGCAGGGCCAGACCAGCGCCCGGGCCCCGGCTTTGGCATTGGGCGCAGCAGTAAAGACCAGTACCGCCCCCACTGCAAAGACCAGCAAGAGGGGCAGGGCGTAGTCCTTGAGCATGTTCAGGCAGTTGAAGAACCGGGCGGCGTACCGGGTGAGAAAACTCTCGTAGTCGGGCTGGGCGGTGGCGGCCCGGTTGTAGTTGCCCCGGGCCGCAATCAGGATCACAAAGCCCGCCACACTGCCCAAAAGGCCGGTGACCATCCAGAGGGGCGGGTGGCCCTGGCGGCGCACCGCCAGACCCAGGCAGAGCACCAGACAGACCAGCATCCCGGCGCTGGTATTCTCGCTCAGCCAGCCGGCCAGCACCCCGGCCACCGCCATGCCCAGGGCCATCCGCCATCCGGCTTGGAAGGGCCGCTGCACCCAGTACCCCCAGGGCAGCAGGTAGCAAAGGCAGCCAAGCGTTGCCCACAGATAGTTGCAGGCCCCGCACATCCAGAGGTTGGTCTGGCCGAAGGCGGGGCTGATCTCCCACAGCGCGGCAAAGATCAAGAGCAGCAACGGAAGGTCGTACCGGCCGCTGCGCCGGCCCCGGGCCAGCCGGTAGATCACCAGCCCCAGCCCCAGATAGGCCCCGGCGTTGCAGAGGTTGAAGACGGCTTTGGGCAGCATGGTGAACCCCTGGGCAAAGAACTTGACCACCACCCGGCCGCTCCACTCGTGGTAGTGGTAGGCCAGGCTCCCGAGCAGCTGGGGCAGGCTGTGCAGCCGCAGCCCGGTGTCAAAGGCGTAGGCAAAGGCGAAGTCGTCGGCCAGATAGGGGGTCAGGCAGTTGAGCAGCAGCATCCAGAGAAAGATGACGCCGCACACCGCCCCGAACCGCGCCCGGCCGCCCTTGGGACCAAAAAACATCCGAACAACCCTCCTGTATCCTGGGGTAACACAACAAAAGCCGGCTGCCGAACAACGGGCAGCCGGCCTTGCGGGTGGTGTCCTCGAGGTGATTCGAACACCCGGCCTACCGCTTAGGAGGCGGTCGCTCTATCCAGCTGAGCTACGAAGACAGACGATTACGCTGTCTATTATACCTGCTCCAGGCGGCAAAATCAAGGGCGCCCCTTAGCCCAGGGCGGCCTTGGCAGCCTCGATCTTGGCCTGGGCGGCGGCCAGCTGGTTCTGGCAGTCGGAACTGCCGTCCCCGCCGCCGGTGCCGGTGTTCACCAGCCGGTTGCGGTCGCTGAGCAGGGCAGTCCAGTACTCGCCGCCGTTGTAGCGGAAGATCACCCAGTCGTAGCCGTTGTACTTCTGGGTGCTCAGCTGGGTGACCTGGTAGGTGCCGATGGGCAGATACCCCACCACGTCGTTGAAGTTGGCGGTGTAGAAGTACTCGGTCTGGCTGCCAAAAACCTCCAGCTGGTAGCCCTGGACCGGCATCATCTGGATGCCGGTGGCGCCATAGCCGTTGAAGCCCCCGGCCTTGATGGCGGGCAGAAAATCGGTGTAGCTGTAATTGAGGTCGCAGGCCCCCGAGATGCCGTTGACCCGCCCCGAGCTGGAATACTGCCACATGGTATAGTTGCCCTGATATCCCAGGCTGGAGCGGTAGTCCGCCACCCAGAGGGGATAGTCCTTGAGGGCGTTGGCGTTGAGGTAGTTGTTGATATAGTTGGTGTAGCTGTACCACCCGCCGTACCATTTGCGCTGGTAGAGGATGTCCAGGGCGTACTGCACCAGGCTGGTCAGCTGGGAGCGGCCCACGCTGGTCAGGCTGTTGTCCTCCACATCCACAAAGACCGGGTATTCCAGCTGCAGGCCTTCCAGCGCGTTAAGGAATAAGCTCAGCTCATCGGCCACTGCGGCCCGGGTGCGGGCGTAGGAGTAGTAGTAGGCCCCCACCCGCAGCCCCGCCGCGTGGGCACCGTTGACGTTCTGCAAAAAATATGGATCGACATAGAGCCCGTTGTTGTTGCTGGACCCCAGGCGCACGATGGCAAACTGCACCCCCGCTGACGCTACGCTGGACCAGTTGATGTTGCCCTGGTAGCGGGACACGTCGATGCCGTTTTGGAAAATGGCCATAAAAAATCCCCCTTCCCTGTCAGACCATCCTATGCCGGGACAGGGGAGAGGTTGCGTTATGTTGGGGAAAAATCAGATCACCAGCCCGCCGTTCTGGCCGATGACCTGCCCGGTGATGTAGCCCGAGGCTTCGTCGGCCAAAAACACCAGGGTGCGGGCGATCTCGGCGGCGGTGCCCAGGCGCCCCACCGGGGTTTCCTCGGCCAAGGCGGCCCGGTCCTCGTCGGAGAAGGCCGCCATCATCTCGGTGTCGATGACCCCCGGCGCAACGCAGTTCACCGTGATGCCGCTGGGGCCTTCCTCCTTGGCCAGGGCCTTGCACAGCCCGATCAGCCCCGCCTTGGCCGCCGAGTAGTGGACTTCGCAGCTGCCGCCGGTCTGGCCCCACATGCTACTCACCAGCAAAATCCGGCCGTACTTGCGGTGGATCATCCCCGGCAGCACCGCCCGGCAGGCGTAAAAGGCGCCGTCCAGGTCCACCCCCATCATCCGGTGCCAGTCCTCGTCGGTCAGGTCGGTGAAGAGCTTCTGCTGGGCCACCCCGGCATTGCAGACCAGCACCTCCAGGCTGCCCAGGGCGGCCTCGGCCTGCTGCACCGCCCGGTTGACGGCGGCGGAATCGGCGGCGTCGGCCTCCAGCATCAGAAAGCGGGAAGAAGGGGCCAGGGCGCGGGCCTCCTCCAGCACCTTTTGGCCCGCCTCGGGGTGGCTGTGGCAGGTGAAGGCTACGTTATAGCCCGCCCGGGCAAAGGCCAGCACCGCCGCCGCCCCGATGCCCCGGCTGCCGCCGGTCAGAAAGACGTTTCTTGCCATGGAGATTCTCCTTTCGGGTTGGGGTTGCTTTCAGCGGCCCGGGCAGCCCGGCGGGCCTCCTTCTGGGCCTGACGCTTGCGGCGCAGCCCGGCGAAAAATTCCTGGAGCAGCGCCTGGGATTCCTCCGCCAGCAAGCCGCTCTCGATCACCGGGTGGTGGTTGAAGGGCAGGGCAAACAGGTCGGTCAGCCCGCCGCAGCAGCCGGCCTTGGGGTCGGCTGCGCCGTAGACCACCCGCCGCAGCCGGCTGTTGAGGATCGCCCCGCTGCACATGGGGCAGGGCTCCAACGTGACAAAGAGCTCGCACTGCCACAGCCGCCAGCCCCCCAGCGCCTTGCAGGCGGCGTCGATGGCCAGCAGTTCGGCGTGGTAGGTGGCGTTTTTGCCCTGTTCCCGCAGGTTGTGGGCCCGGGCGATGATCTGGCCTTCCCGGGCCACCACCGCCCCCACCGGCACCTCGCCCAGGGCGGCGGCCACCCGGGCTTCGTCCAGGGCGGCCTGCATCAGTTGGGTATCGGTCATGGGCTCACCTCATCAAACCGGTCTGGTAGACGCTGAAAACGGCCAGAAACACCACCCCCGCCGTATAAGCCGGGCTGGTAAAGACGGCCAGGGCGTCCACCCCGGGGCGCATCCCCGCCGAAAAGTGGAACCCCTGCCGCCGGGCCTGGAACACCAGCCACAGCGCCGCCACCGGGAAGAAGAACAGCACAAAGAGCTGTACCCCCAAGGCGATGTTGGCCGGGGCGTAGAGCTGTAAATAAATATGAACAAAGGCGATGGCGTTGTTGGCAAAGTGCAGCGCCATGCCGGGCAGGATGCTGCCGGTGCGCTCGGCCAGCCAGCCCAGAAAGATGCCGCAGCAGAAGGCGGTGATCCCCTGGGCCAGATCCATGTGCAAAAGGGCAAAGAGCAGCGCCGGGGCAAAGACCGCCGCCGCGCTGCCGCAGGGACGCATCAGCCCTTGCAAGGCCCCCCGGAAAAACAGCTCCTCGGTGATGGCGGGCACCAGGCAGAGGGAGAGAAAATAGACCCCCAGCCCCGGGCCCCCGGCGGGCAGGGTGACGTTGCTGCTCTGGCTGCCCAGCAGCCGGGTCAGCACCCCGCCCAGCAGGTTGGCTCCGTTGGCCACCCCCAAAAAGACCGGCAGGCAAAAGGCCGGGCTCCACTGGGAAGGGATGGTCAGCCGCAGGTCGGGCGTTTCCAGCCGGGTGGAGTGCAGCAGCCAGGCCACCGGCACCGCGATGGCCCCCACCCCGATGAGGAGGGTGAACCCCTCCACCACGGCGTCGGAAAAGCCTACTGCCTCGGCCATGCTGGCCCCGGGCACCGCCAGCCCCATCCCCAGCGAACAGAGCAGGCTGAGCAGATATTTCACCGCCAGGTAGAGGATGGCGGCCAAGGCGCACAGGGACGCCGCCCCCCGCACCCCGCGGATTTTTGTGATCTTGTGCACGATGGATTCCTCTTTCGTTTTGATACATCCGGGCCGCCGGGCGGCCTATCCCTTAGTGTAGCACATTCCGCCGCCGCCGCACAAGGCAGCGGGGCAAAAACAAAAGGCCCGCCGGTTGTGCGGACCGGCGGGCGGAGGGATTGGAGAAGAAATTTTGCGTGGAAATGGACAAGCCAGGGCTGTGCGGACCCTTGACTTTCTGCTACTATGATAGTACAGTATCTGTGATAAGTAAAATTCATTTTTTTCACAACATAAATGAAATGATTTCAACACAAAGGAGGACCCTTGCCATGACCCTGCTGGGGTGCACCATTTTTTTCACCGTGGCCCACGAGGGCAGCTTTGCCCGCACCGCCGAGCGGCTCCACCTGACCCCCTCGGCCATCAGCCACGCCGTGGCCGGCATGGAGGCAGAGTGCGGCTTTCCGCTCTTCACACGCACCAAGAGCGGGGTGACCATGACCGCCGCCGCCGAAAGTTTGCTGCCGGCGGTGCAGCGGCTGCTGGCCAGCAGCGAATCCCTGGACCAGTCGGTGGCCCAGGTCAACGGGATGCACAAGGGGGTGCTGCGGTTCGGGGTGTTCAACAGCGCCTGCGTCACCTGGATGCCGGGGCTGGTGCCGGGGTATCAGGCGGAGTTTCCCGGCATCCAGGTCAAGATCTACCAGGGCAGCTACTCCGACATTGCGGCCTGGATCAAAAACGGTACGGTGGAGCTGGGATTCCTCTCGGATTCCTGTGCCCAGGAGCTGGATTTTGAGCCCCTTTACCGGGATTCCCTGGTCTGCATCGCCCCCAAGGGCTTTGCCACCCGGCGCCCCGGGCGGGTGAGCGCCGACGAACTGCGGGGGCAGAACTTTGTCAGCCAGCGCGCCGACACCGACGCCGACATCCAAAGCTACCTCAAGGGCAACGACCTGCATGTGAACACCTGCTGCTATGTCATCGACGACGAATCCACCGTGGCCATGGTGGCCTGCGGGCAGGGGGTAGCCATCATGCCCCAGATGATCCTGGGCACCCGCCGCTACCGGGAGGAGCCCATCGATATTTTGCAGCTGGAACCCGCCGCTAGCCGCAGCATCGGGCTGGCCTGCCTGGACAAGAACAGCCTTTCCCCGGCGGCGCGGCAGTTCTGGTACCGGGTGCGGGCCTTTGCCGCCACCCTGGGCTGAGGCCTTTTCAAACGGCGAAAAAGCGTATATAATAAGAAAGTTGGCTCCGCCCCCGCGGGCGGGCAATCTTTGCAGAAGGAAGGAACCTGCCCTATGGTCGGCGACCTGCACACCCATTCCACCTTTTCCGACGGCTCGGTGCCGGCGGCCAAGCTGCCCTTTCTGGCGGCCTGTGCCGGCATGACCCACCTGGCCATCTCGGACCACGATTCCATCACCAGCGTCCGCTATGCCTACGCCCACCCGGTCCAGGACGGGGTCCATCTGATCCCCGCCACCGAGCTCACCGCCTATGACTTCGAGCGGGCCCACCGGGTGCACATCCTCTGCTTCTGGCCCGACGACTGCGCCGCGCTGGAGGATTTCTCCCGGATGATGGCCGACCGCCGCCGGGAGGCGGTGCTGCAGAGCTGCCGGGAGCTGGAGGCCATCTGCCCCCAGTTCAAGACCCAGGAGGCGCTGGACTTCGCCCAGGGCTGCGATACCCTCTACAAGGCCCACGTCATGCGGGTGCTGTGGCAGTACGGCCTGGCCGACGGCATGTATAATAATGTTTACCGCTCCCTCTTCGGGCTGCGTCCGGTGCGGGGCAAGATCCTGCACAACCCCAAGTACGAGACGGTGGACACGGTGCTGGACCTGATCAAGGCCTGCCGGGGTGTGGCGGTGCTGGCCCATCCCAGCGTCTACCACAGCATGGAGCTGGCCCGGGAGCTGATTGCCTCTGGGCGGCTGGACGGGGTGGAGATCGACCATCCCCGCAACACCCCCGAGGACAAGGAGGAGCTGACCCGCCTGGCCCGCCAGCACGACCTGATCGTCACCGGCGGCACCGATTTCCATGGCATGAACGCCAACAACACCCGGCCGGTGGGCAGCTTCTCCACCGCCGGGGAACAGATCGCCCGGATCGAGGCCGCTGCCCGGGCCCGCAAAAAGTAACCCCGCTGCCATTGGCAGGGCGGGGGAGCGCCCCTACCGGTGCCTCCCCACAGAGTAATATATAAATAGGTAGGCGACTGCTTGGCGGCCGCCCCGAACGGAGGATTTTATCATGACTTACACCTACAACAACCGCGGCACCTGCTCGGTGCGCACCACTGTGGAACTGAACCCCGACCACACCATCCAGAGCGTCCAGGTGCTGGGCGGCTGCAACGGCAATCTCAAGGGCATCAGCCAGCTGCTGGTGGGGATGAAGGCCGAGGACGCCATCGCCCGGATGGAGGGCACCACCTGCGGCAGCAAGCCCACCAGCTGCCCCGACCAGATTGCCCAGGCCCTGAAGGGGGCGCTGGCTCAGCTGTAAGGAGCGCTGCCCATGGATTGCTTCCACTATCCCCTGGACACCGACCAGCTGCTGCGCAAAAAGCGGAAGATCCGCCGGGAGCTGCTGGCCGCCAACCCCCATCCGCTGCAAAAAAAGATCGCCATTCTGGGCGGCTCCACCACCAACGAGGTGGCCGACCAGCTGGAGCTGTTTTTGCTGCAGTACGGCATCCAGGCCACCTTTTACCAGTCGGAGTACGGCCAGTACTGGCAGGACGCCATGTTCGGCAATCCCGAGCTGGACGCCTTTCAGCCGGACATCCTCTACATCCACACCACCTGGCGCAACATCGCCCATTTTCCCACCACCGCCACCCCGGTGGAGGAGATTGATTCCATGGTGGATCAGGAGTATGCCCATTTTGAGGCGATGTGGCAGGCACTGGACCAGAAATTCCATTGCCCCATCATCCAGAACAACTTTGACCGGCCCAACTACCGGCTGATGGGCAACCGGGATGTGTGGGACCCCCACGGCCGCACCAACTTCATCGCCCGGCTCAACGCCCGGTTCAACGACTACGCCGCCGATCACAAGAACTTCTACCTCAACGACATCGACTACCTCAGTGCCGACTACGGCCTCACCGCCTGGGGGGACGCCTTCTACTGGCATATGTACAAGTATGCCATGTGCCTGGACGCTATTCCCAGCCTGGCCAACAGCCTGGCCAACATCATCAAATCCATCTACGGCCGCAACAAGAAGGCCCTGGTCCTGGACCTGGACAACACCCTGTGGGGCGGCGTAGTGGGGGACGACGGGGTGGATGGCATCGCCATCGGCCCGGAGGTGCCCGAGGGCCAGGTCTACGCTGAGTTCCAGAGCTACTGCAAGGCGCTCAAGTCCATCGGGGTGATCCTGGCGGTGGATTCCAAAAACGACGAGGCCAACGCCCTGGCCGGGCTCAACCACCCTGACGGGGTGCTGCGCCCCGACGACTTTGTGTCCATCAAGGCCAACTGGGAACCCAAGGACCGCAACCTCCAGGCCATTGCCGACGAGCTCTCGCTGGGGGTGGACAGCTTTGTCTTTGCCGACGACAACCCCGCCGAGCGGGCCATTGTGGCAGCCCAGCTGCCCGGCGTGGCCACCCCGGTGCTGGACGGCGCCGAAAACTACATCAAGATGCTGGACCACGGCGGCTATTTCGAGGTGACCACCCTCTCCCAGGAGGATCTGAACAAGACCGCCATCTATCACGCCAACGCCCAGCGCAAGGCCGCCCAGGCCACCTTTGCCGATTACGGCGAATACCTGGACAGCCTGGAGATGCAGGCCATTCTTCAGCCCTTCCAGCCGCTGTACTACCAGCGGATTGCTCAGCTGACCAACAAGTCCAACCAGTTCAACCTCACCACCCTGCGCTGCTCCGAAACCGACATCCGGGCCATGGCCGAGAACCCCGACTGCCTGACCCTCTGCGGCCGTCTGTCCGATAAATTCGGGGACAACGGGCTGGTGACGGTGGTGGCCGGCAACTGCCAGGGGGACACCCTGGACCTGGTGCTCTGGCTGATGAGCTGCCGGGTGCTCAAGCGGGGGATGGAGGACGCCATGATGGATGCCGTGGTGGCCGACGCCGCCGCCCGGGACATCACCACCATCCGGGGCCACTACTATCCCACCGCCAAAAACGCCATGGTGCGGGATTTCTATGCCCAGATGGGCTTTGCCAAGACTGCCGAAGACGACGGCGGCAACACCACCTGGGAGCTGGCGGTGAAGGACTATAAGCCCCGCGCCGCCCACATGACCATTCAACGCTGATTCCACCAAAGGAGGGCCGCCATGCCCAAACACCCAAACCCCCGGCGGGGGCTGCTGGCCCGGGCGGGCCGGGCCCTGCTGTTTCTGGCCATCACGGCGGTGCTGTGCGGGGTGTTCCGGTTTTTGCTGGTGGATGATGTCCACGCCTACACCCGGGTCATGCTGGAGGAACTCTACGCCCAGGCCGGCCAGGTGGACACCCTCTTTCTGGGTTCCTCCCACTGTTACCGGGCTTTTGACCCGGCGGCGGTGGACAAGGCCCTGGGCACCCACAGCTTCAACGCCGGCAGCTCCCAGCAGCTGCCCGACGGCTCTTACTATCTGTTGCGGGAGGCGGCCTCGATCAACCAGCTGGACACTGTCTACCTGGAAACCTTCTACACCGGCTACAACCAGGGCAGTTCAGACCAGGTGCCGTTGGCCTGCTACCTGATCACCGACTATCTGCGGCCCACCTCCCTCAACCGCTATGCCTATCTGTGGGAGATGGGGGGCGCCGCCGCCTTTGCCGATCTGATCTTTCCCGCCCGCCACGCCATCGCCGAACCCGGCGAGCTGCCCGCCCTCTGGAAGGCCAAGCTCACCGACGGGTATCAGCCGGGCAACTATGCCTATCTGACCTACCCCGGCGAGGAGGAATACCGGGGCAACGGCTTTGTCTACACCTTCGGGGTGAACGGCGGAAACTACGACGGCATCCTGAACCTGGACCCCGAAGCCCCGCTGTCCGACTTTGGCCGGACCTACCTCGAAGCCATTGCGGATTTCTGCCAGGAGCAGGGCATCCGGTTGGTGCTGGTCACCGCGCCGCTGCCCAGCGCCTTTGTGGCCGACACCGCCCACTACCAGGCCTATGTGGAGGCCATGCGGGACTTTGCCGCCGCCCACGGCACCGAGTACTGGGACTTCACCCTCTGCACCGAGGCGGTGGGCCTCGAACTTGGCACCGAAGACTTCTCCGACGCCCACCACCTCAACGGCCAGGGAGCGGAAAAGTTCACCGCTGCCTTCTGCCGGGTGGCCGCCGACAGCGCCGCCGGGCGCCCCACCGGGGGCTACTTCTACGACACACTGGACCAAAAACTGACCCAGGCACCGGACGGTACCCTGGCCGCCGTGCAGGGCCAGGCAGGGGAGGACGGACTATGATTTCACTGGATTCCCTGGGCTACCTGGTCTTTGTGGCGGTGCTGCTGCCGGTGTGGTATCGCACCGCCCCCGCCCGGCGCTGGCTGGTATTGCTGGCGGCCAGCGGGGTCTTCTTCCTTTCCCTCGACCCCTTCGGCCTGGCAGTGCTGCTGCTGGCGGCACTGGCGGTGTGGTGGGCGGCCCCCCGGGCCGCGGCCAGCCGTTTGGTGGGGGCGGCGGGCATCCTGGCCGCCCTGGCCCCGCTGCTGCTGATCAAATACCTGGGCTTCGGCCCGGGGCAGCTCTACCAGCCGCTGGGCATCGGCTACTACACCCTGCTGCTGGTCAGCTACCTGGTGGACACCGCCCGGGGCGGACGGCCGGTGAATTATGCCCGGCTGGTCTGCTATGCGGGGTGCTTTCTCTCCATCACCCAGGGGCCCTTCACCCGCTGCGCCGACCTGATGGCCCAGCTGCAAACCCCCACCCGGTGGGACAGCCACCGGGCCTGGCGGGGAGCCATGCGGATGGCCTGGGGCTACTTCAAAAAGCTGGCGGTAGCCGACCGGGCCGGGGTGGTGGTGAACGCCGCCTTTGCAAACCCCGTCGCCTTTGACCGCAGCCAGCTGCTCTTTGCCGCGGTGCTCTACTCCTTCCAGCTCTATGCCGATTTCTCCGGCTACACCGACATCGTTCTGGGCACCGCCGAACTGCTGGGGCTGAACCTGCCCGAAAACTTCCGCCAGCCCTTCCTCTCGGCCAGCGTCCACGAGCTGTGGTCCCGCTGGCACATCAGCCTGGGCCGCTGGCTGCGGGACTATGTCTATATCCCCCTGGGGGGCAACCGCAAGGGTGTCGCCCGGCGGGACCTGAACCTGGTGCTGACCTTTCTGGTCAGCGGGATCTGGCACGGCGCCGGCGCCACCTATCTGATCTGGGGCGGGGTCCACGGGCTGATCCAGGCAGGGGAGAACCACCTGCCCCGGCCCCGGCGCCGCCTGGCCCGGCTGGGGGGCATTGTGGTCACCTTCTGCATCTTTGTGGTGACCTTCACCCTTTTCCGGGCCACCAGCCTGTCCAATGCCGCCGACTACTTCGGGGGGATTCTCCGCCAGCCCGGCAGCCGGGTCTTTGCCAACTACTGGGAGCTGGGGCTGACCAGCCGGCTGGACCTGCTGTTGCTGCTGGCCGGGGTGGGGGCGCTGATCGCAGTGGACCTGCTCCACGAGGCCGGGGCCCATCTGCGGGATTGGGTGCTGGGCCTGCCCACCCCTGCCCGCTGGGCGGTGTATCAGGGGTCGATTTTCGCCTTTTTGCTCATGGGCAGCTTCCTTTCGGGGGGCGGATTCCTCTATGCCCGGTACTAAATTTAAAATAAAACTGCGATGCTCCGCACAAAATCGGATTTTTCAAAATTTTTTTGAAAAAATTCAAAAAAACCCTTGCATTCCCCGCACCGGTTTGCTATAATAATCAAGCACCGAACATCCGGTGCGGACATCTGGGAGCTTTCCCGAGTGGCCAATGGGGACAGACTGTAAATCTGCTGCTTAATGCTTCGGTGGTTCGAATCCACCAGC
>CALWNP010000030.1 GCA_944382835.1 uncultured Gemmiger sp. | reverse complement strand
CTAACAGTTCCTACTGCCAAGTCTGTAGTGGACTTTCACCACCAAGTTATTGCCCATGCCGGGCGCACCACAAAAAGGGCTTCCGATGTGCGGTCGGAAGCCCTTTTCTGATTCTATTTTACTGCGGATTCTCCCAGGGGGAGCGGATGACCTGCCCCGCCTCCACCTTGGCGAAATCCTCCACCTGCGCCCCCGCCTTGACAATGGCACCGGGGGCCAGGTGCACCCCCTGGCCCAAAGCGGCGTCGTGGTCCAGGATGCTGCCCACGTTGAGGATGCAGCCGGGGCCGGTGCGGGTGTTGGCCCCAACGCTGGCCATGGGCAGCACCAGGGTACCCGGCCCCAGCACCGCCGAGGGGCTGACCCAGGCCCGGGGATGGCAGAAGGCCGGGGTGGGATAGCCCACCGCCGCCAGATTGGCCAGCAGTTCCACCCGCAGTGCGTTGTTGCCCAACCCCACATAGGCCGCGGCGCACCGCTGGCGCAGCGCCGGGTCGTAAAAATCCCGCAGCTTGCCGGCACAGCCCGGGGCGTTGTCGTCCAGAAACAGCACCCCGCCCGCGGCGCCGCAGCTCTGCAGCAGCTCGGCCAGCTGCCGCCCAAAGCCGCCCTTGCCCAGCACCAACACCGTCTTTTTCATCCCGTTTCCTCCGTTTCCGCCGCCTGCGCGGCCTTGTTCCGGCTTTATTATACCACGGGGCAGCCTCTGGGCAAAGCGGTGGAAAAGTCATACTTTATTCGACAGAATTCCATCAAAATTGCCAAAAAGCACCCGGCAAACCCTGTCGCAATGGATAGTTGGCTGAAAAGCCCCCGCCACCCTTGCATTTTTTTTGCAGCGGCTTTACACTGGTTTTATCACATGACCATCTTGAGCAAGGGGGCTTATTGCTGTGCATACTATCCTGTCCGGTCCGGGCAAGCTGGCATCCCGGCATTGCCGCAACAGCCAAGGCGGTCGTGTATCCGCAACAAAATGAGCGCAGTGTACCCTAAATTGGGCACTGCGCTCGTTTGCTTTTACAGGAGGGCAATTGTACATGGATAATCGCAAAAAAGTAGCCGTCATCATGGGTTCGGACAGCGACTGGCCGGTGGTCAAGGGCGCCTGCAGCGTGCTCAAGCAGTTTGACGTTCCCTTCGAGGCCCACATTCTCTCGGCCCACCGCACCCCCGCCGCTGCCGCCGACTTTGCCAAAAACGCCCGTGCCAACGGCTACGGCGTCATTCTCTGCGCCGCCGGCATGGCGGCCCATCTGGCCGGCGCCTTTGCCGCCAACTCCATCCTGCCGGTGGTCGGCATCCCCATGAAGGGCGGCGCCATGGACGGCATGGACGCCCTGCTGGCCACCGTCCAGATGCCCTCCGGCTTCCCGGTGGCCACCGTGGCCCTCAACGGCGCCAAGAACGCCGCCTATCTGGCCGTGGCCATCCTGGCTGTCTCGGATGAGGAGCTGGCCCAGAAACTGGAGCAGTTCCGCGCCGACACCGCCGCCGCCATCGCCAAAAAGGACGCCGCCGTGGCCGCCGAAGCCGCCGCGCTGTAAGGCCGCACCGGTTGCGTATTCGCCCAAAACAAGGTACAATATCACTAGAAAACCCAATCCGACATAACACGGATGAAACAAAAAAAGGAGCGTTAATCATGGACATTCAGGTTAAAGAGCAGATGTACGAAGGCAAAGCCAAGCAGGTGTTCGCCACCTCCGATCCCGCCATTGTGATGGTCCACTACAAGGACGATGCCACCGCCGGCGACGGCGAAAAGAAGGGCACCATCCGGGACAAGGGCATCGTCAACAACAAGCTGTCCAACGCCCTGATGCAGAAGCTGGAAAAAGAGGGCATCCCCACCCACTACGTCCAGGAGATCAATGACCGCGACACCTATGTGAAGAAGGTGGAGATTGTTCCGCTGGAGGTCATCATCCGCAACGTGGCTGCCGGCCACTTCAGCCTGCGGATGGGCGTGCCCGAGGGTACTCCCTTCAAGACCCCCATCCTGGAGTTCAGCTACAAGAACGACGACCTGCATGACCCCTTCATCAACCACTACTACGCCCTGGCCCTGGATCTGGCCACCCAGGAGGAGATCGACACCATCACCAAGTACGCCTTCAAGGTCAACGAGGTGCTGAAGAAGATCCTGCTGGAGGCCAACATCCGCCTGATCGACTTCAAGCTGGAGTTCGGCCGCCTGCCCGACGGCACCATCATCCTGGCCGATGAGATCAGCCCCGACACCTGCCGGTTCTGGGATGCCACCACCGGCGCCCATCTGGACAAGGACCTCTTCCGCCGGGATATGGGCGGCGAGGCCGACGCCTATCAGGAAGTCATGAAGCGGCTGCTGGGCTGATCCCGCCGCCGGCATTTGTAAGAGGTTATTTTGAATGAGCGAGTTTGACCAGTATACAAGCGGCCTGCACGAGGAGTGCGGGGTGTTTGGCATCTACGATACCACCGGCGCCACCGACATGGTCAGCGCGGTATACAGCGCCCTGTACGCCCTGCAGCACCGCGGCCAGGAAAGCTGCGGCATCGCCCTGAATGTGGACGGGGTGCTGACCGGCCACCGGGACCTGGGCCTGGTGAGCGAGGTGTTCACCAAGCGGGTGCTGGAAGAGCTGCCCACCGGTGCCAAGATGGCCACCGGCCATGTGCGGTACGCCACCTCGGGCCGGCGCAGCCGGTCCAACGCCCAGCCCATGGTGCTGCACCATTGCAAGGGCGCCATGGCCCTGTGCCACAACGGCAACCTGACCAACGCGCCCCAGCTGCGCCGTCGGTTGGAGATGCACGGCTGCATCTTCCACGGCACCTCCGACACCGAGGTCATCGGCTATCTGCTGACCCAGAACCGGTTGGTCTCCCCCGACATCGAGACTGCCGTCTGCCGCACCATGGAGGAGATCCTGGGCGCCTACAGCCTGGTGATCATGACCCACACCAAGCTCATCGCCGCCCGGGACCCCCACGGCTTCCGGCCGCTGTGCATCGGCAAGCTGCCGGATGATTCCGGCTGGGCCTTTGCCTCGGAATCCTGCGCCCTGGACGCGGTGGGCGCCACTCTGGTGCGGGATGTGGAACCCGGCGAGATCGTGGTGGCCGACCACAGCGGGCTGCGCAGCATCCGCACCCACTGCGGCACCGCCCCCCACACCATGTGCGTCTTCGAGTACATCTATTTTGCCCGTCCTGACTCCATCATGGAGGGCACCTGCGTCCACGAGGCCCGGCTGCAGGCCGGCCGCTTCCTGGCCCAGGAGCACCCGGTGGAGGCCGACGTGGTCATCGGTGCGCCGGATTCCGGCCTGGACGCCGCGCTGGGCTATGCCCAGGAGAGCGGCATCCCCTACGGCACCGGATTTATCAAGAACAAGTATGTGGGCCGGACCTTCATCCAGGGGTCCCAGGCCCAGCGGGAGAGCAGCGTGCGGATCAAGCTCAACGCCATCTCCTCCACCGTCCAGGGCAAGCGGGTGGTGCTGGTGGACGACTCCATCGTCCGGGGCACCACCAGCGCCCGCACCATCAAACTGCTGCGGGATGCCGGCGCCAAGGAGGTGCACTACCGCATCTCGGCCCCGCCCTTTGTCCACCCCTGCTATTTCGGCACCGACATCCCCGATGAAAAGCTGCTCATCGCCACCGGCCATACGGTGGAGGAGATCAACAAGATCATCGGGTCGGACAGCCTGGGCTATCTGAGCGTGGAGCATGTGCAGCAGTTGGCCATCCACAGCCACTGCGGGTTCTGCGTGGGCTGCTTTACCGGCAAATACCCGGTGGACCCGCCCACCGAGACCATGGACATCGTCTACGACCGGCCGCTGAGCCAGTCCAACCCCAACAAGAAGCTGTAAGAAGGAGTGCACCCCCATGGAAAAAAGCTATTCGGCCAGCTATGCCGCCGCCGGCGTGGACATCACCGCCGGCTACAAGGCGGTTGCGCTGATGAAACAGTATGTGGCCCGCACAATGAACGAGCACTGCATCGGCGGGCTGGGCGGTTTCGGCGGCCTGTTTGAGCTGGACTGCACCAACATGCCCCACCCGGTGCTGATCTCCGGCACCGACGGCGTGGGCACCAAGCTGCGCATCGCCCACTTTATGGACAAGCACGACACCGTGGGCATCGACTGTGTGGCCATGTGCGTCAACGATGTGATCTGCGCCGGCGCCAAGCCGCTGGTTTTTCTGGATTACATCGCCTGCGGCAAGAACGTCCCCGAGCGGATTGCCGAGCTGGTCAAGGGTGTGGCCGAGGGCTGCGTCCAGGCCGGCTGCGCCCTGGTGGGCGGCGAAACCGCTGAGATGCCCGGTTTTTACCCCGAGGATGAGTACGACCTGGCCGGCTTTACCGTCGGCGCGGTGGACAAGAGTAAGATTCTGGACAACTCCACCATGGTGCCCGGCGATGTGATCATCGCCCTGCCCTCCAGCGGCGTCCACTCCAACGGCTTCTCGCTGGTGCGCAAGATTTTTGACCTGGAGAACCACCCCGAGGTGCTCAAGGAGTACCACGAGGAACTGGGCTGCACCCTGGGCGAGGCCCTGCTGGCCCCCACCAAGATCTATGTCAAGCCGGTGCTGGCGGTGATGGAACAGCTCACCGTCAAGGGGGTTTCCCACATCACCGGCGGCGGTTTCTACGAGAATATCCCCCGCAGCCTGCGGGAGGGTTGCTGCGCCCGCATCGCCAAGGCCGATGTGCGCACCCCCGCCCTGTTTGACCTGCTGGCCCAGGCTGGCAACATCCCCGAGCGGGATATGTTCAACACCTTCAACATGGGCGTGGGCATGGTGCTGACGTTGGCCCCCGAGGACGCCGACCGCGCCATCGAAATCCTGCAGGCCCACGGCCAGGATGCCTACCGCCTGGGCGTCATTGCAGAGGGTGAAGGGGTCGAGCTGGTATGATGAAGATTGCGGTCCTGGTGTCGGGAGGCGGCACCAATCTGCAGGCCATCCTGGAGAGTGAGCGCCGGGGGGAAAACCCCAACGGCAAGGTCTGCCTGGTGGTGGCCAGCAAGCCCGGGGTCTATGCTCTGACCCGCGCCGAGCAGTTCGGGGTGCCCACCGCGGTGGTGCGCCGCAAGGACTATGCCACCGGCGAGGAATTTGACGCCGCCCTGCTGGCGGTGCTGCGGCAAAACGGCATCGACCTGGTGGTGCTGGCAGGCTTTCTCAGCGTGCTGGGCCCCAGCGTCATTGCAGCCTACCCCAACCGCATCCTCAACGTCCATCCCAGCCTGATCCCCAGCTTCTGCGGGCCGGGCTACTATGGGCTGCGGGTGCACGAGGAGGCCCTGCGCCGGGGGGTCAAGGTAACCGGCGCCACGGTGCATTTTGTCAACGAGGTGTGCGACGGCGGCCCCATCCTGCTGCAAAAGGCGGTGGAGGTGCTGCCCGGCGATACCCCCGAGATTCTGCAAAAACGGGTGATGGAACAGGCCGAGTGGAAACTGCTGCCCAAGGCCATCGCCATGGTGTGTAACGGTGAGGTGTAAGCGATGAAACGAGATCTGTACAAATATCTTTCCGGCAACGAATACCCCGGCCGGGGCATCTGCATCGGATGCAGCCCCGACGGCGCCAAGGCGATGATCGCCTACTGGATCATGGGCCGCAGCGCCAACAGCCGCAACCGGGTGTTCGAGACCATCCCGGGGGGCATCCGCACCGTGGCCGCCGACCCCGCCAAGATGGAGGACCCCCACCTGATCATCTACAATCCGGTGCTGACCCTCAACGAGACCACCATCGTGACCAACGGCGACCAGACCGATACCATCTACCACTTCATCCGGGACAATCTCTCCCCCGGGTACAGCTTTGAGGCCGCCCTGGCCACCCGGATGTACGAGGACGATGCCCCCAACTACACCCCCCGGATTTCCGGCGTGGTCAACATGCGCCGGGGCGGCTACAAGCTGAGCATCGTCAAGAGCTGCGACGGCAATCCCAAGAGCGTCCAGCGCCAGACCTTCGACTATCCCGAGCCGGTGTGCGGCGAGGGGCATCTGATCACCACCTACCAGAAAAACGGCAACCCCATCCCCAGCTTTGCGGGCGAGCCCATCCGGGTGGGGGTGGACCAGAGCGATCCTTCCGAGTTTGCCGGCAAGCTGTGGGAAGCCCTGAACGAGGACAACAAGGTCAGCCTGTTTGTCCGGGCCATCGCCCTGGACACCGGCGACTACGAGGATGTCATCCTGAACAAATACAATACGGTGGAGGGCTGAACCAATATGAATGAATTTCAACTGAAATACGGCACCAATCCCAACCAGAAACCCGCCCGCATCTTTATGGCGGACGGCTCCGAACTGCCGGTGACCGTCCTGAACGGCCGCCCCGGTTACATCAACTTTCTGGACGCCCTGAACAGCTACCAGCTGGTCAAGGACCTGCGCAAGGCGCTGGGCATGCCGGCGGCAGCCAGCTTCAAGCATGTCTCCCCCGCCGGTGCCGCCGTGGGTCTGCCCCTGGACGACACCCTGCGCCGGATGTACCACATCGAGGCGGACACCGCCCTCTCTCCCCTGGCCTGCGCCTACGCCCGGGCCCGGGGCGCCGACCGGATGTCCAGCTTCGGTGACTGGATCGCCCTGTCGGATGTCTGCGACCTGTCCACCGCCCGGCTCATCAAGCACGAGGTCTCGGACGGCATCATCGCCCCCGGCTACGACGCCGACGCCCTGGAACTGCTGAAGACCAAAAAGAAGGGCAACTACAACATCGTGGCCATCGATCCCAATTATGTTCCCGCCCCGCTGGAGCGCCGCACCGTCTACGGCGTCACCTTCGAGCAGGGCCGCCAGGACCTGGAGATCTCGGTGGACACCATGCTGGGCAACATCGTCACCAAGAACAAGGAGATCTCGGACGCCCAGAAGCGGGACCTGATCATGAGCCTGATCGTGCTGAAATACACCCAGTCCAACAGCGTCTGCTATGTGCAGGGTGGCCAGACCATCGGTGTGGGCGCCGGCCAGCAGAGCCGCATCCACTGCACCCGGTTGGCCGGCCAGAAGGCCGACAACTGGCAGCTGCGTCACATACCCAAGGTGCTGGACCTGCCCTTCCGGGAGGACATCACCAAGCCCAACCGGGACAACGCCATCGACGTCTACATCGGGGACACCCCCGAGGATGTGATCGGGGATGATGTCTGGGCCGAGACCTTCACCACCCAGCCCGCCCCCCTCACCGCCGAGGAGAAAAAGGAATGGCTGTCCAAGGTGACCGGTGTTTCGCTGGGCAGCGACGCCTTCTTCCCCTTCGGGGACAACATCGAGCGGGCCCGCCGCAGCGGCGTCACCGCCATCGTCCAGCCCGGCGGCTCCATCCGGGACCAGCAGGTCATCGATACCTGTGACAAGTACGGCATCGCCATGGCCTTCTGCGGCATCCGGCTGTTCCACCATTGATCTTTTCAAAAGGAAGCCTTGCGTCCTGTACGCCGGGGCTTCCTTTTGGGGTTTTCCGCCCCCTTGCGGCGCCGGGGCAAAATGTGCGCCGCAACGTGATATTGACAAAGGAGTTTTGCCACATGAAAATTCTGGTTGTCGGCGGCGGCGGGCGCGAACACGCCATCATCCGCGCGCTGAAAAAAAGCCCGCTTTGTTCCGAAATCTGGTGCGCGCCGGGCAACGGCGGCATCAGCTACGACGCCACCTGCCAGGCCATCCCCGCCACCGATGTGAAGGCGATGGTGGAATTTGCCCAGCAGCAGGCCTTCGACTATGTGGTGGTGGCCCAGGATGATCCCCTGGCCCTGGGCATGGTGGATGAGCTGGCCAAGGTGGGCATCCCCGCCTTCGGGCCCGACGCCGCGGCCGCCCGCATCGAGGCCAGCAAGGTGTTCAGCAAGAACCTGATGAAGAAGTACGGCATCCCCACCGCCGACTACGAGACCTTTGACGACCCTACCGCCGCCATGGCCTACATCAAAGGCCGGGGCAAGTACCCGGTGGTGATCAAGGCGGACGGCCTGGCCCTGGGCAAAGGCGTTCTGATCTGCCAGGACGAGGCCGAGGCCGAAGCCGGCATCCGGGAGATCATGCTGGACAAAAAGTTCGGCGCTTCGGGCAACCGGGTGGTGGTGGAGGAGTTCCTCACCGGCCCCGAGGTCAGCGTCCTCTCCTTCTGCGACGGCAAGACGGTCAAGCCCATGGTCTCCAGCATGGACCACAAGCGGGCGCTGGACCACGACCAGGGGCTGAACACCGGCGGCATGGGCACCGTGGCCCCCAACCCCTGCTACACCCCCGCCATCGCCGAGCGCTGCATGCAGGAAATCTTCCTGCCCACTGTGGCCGCCATGCAGGCCGAAGGCTGCCCCTTCAAGGGTTGCCTCTACTTCGGCCTGATGCTGACCCCCGACGGCCCCAAGGTGATCGAGTACAACTGCCGCTTCGGCGACCCCGAAACCCAGGTGGTGCTGCCCCTGCTGGAGAGCGACCTGCTCACCGTCATGCTGGCCACCACCAACGGCACTCTGGCCGAAACCGAGGTCAAATTCCGGGACGGTGCCGCCGCCTGTGTGGTGCTGGCCTCGGGCGGGTATCCCCTGGCCTACGAGAAGGGCAAGGAGATCACCGGCCTGGTCAACGGCCAGCTGGAGGGCGCTGACGAAGTGACCGTCTACCACGCCGGCACCGCCATCAAGGATGGCAAGCTGGTGACCAACGGCGGCCGGGTGCTGGGCGTGACCGCCACCGCCGACGACCTGCCCGCCGCCCTGAAAAAAGCCTATGCCGCCACCGAGCGGATTTCGTTTGACAAGCTGCACAAGCGCACCGACATCGGCGCCCGCGCCCTGGCGGCCATGCAGCATCCGAAGGAGGATTGACCCATGGTTTATCGTATTTATGTGGAAAAAAAGCCCGGGTTTGACGGCGAAGCCCAGGCCCTGCTCCATGAACTGGTGGAGCTGGTGGGCATCCGCAGCCTCAAGGGCCTGCGCCTGCTCAACCGTTACGACGTGGAGGGCCTGGACAAGGAACTGTTCGACAAGGCCATCCCCACCGTCTTCAGCGAGCCCCCGGTGGATCTGACCTATGACGCCCTGCCCGCCGCCGGCCACATCTTTGCGGTGGAGTATCTGCCCGGCCAGTTTGACCAGCGGGCGGATTCCGCCTCCCAGTGCATCCAGCTGCTCAGCCAAGGCGAGCGCCCCGAGGTGCGCAGCGCCAAGGTCTATCTGCTGGAGGGCGACCTGTCCGAGGCCGACCTGGAAGCCATCAAGAAGTACGTCATCAACCCGGTGGAGGCCCGGGAGGCTTCGCTGGAGGAGCGCACCACCCTCAAGATGGAGTTCGCGGTGCCCCAGGCGGTGGAAACCCTGACCGGCTTCACCGCCATGGATGACGACGCCCTGGAGGCTTTCCGCAACGAGAAGGGCCTGGCCATGGACCACGCCGACATCCGGTTCTGCCAGGATTACTTCAAGAGCGAGCAGCGGGACCCCACCATCACCGAGATCCGGGTCATCGACACCTACTGGAGCGACCACTGCCGCCACACTACCTTCGGCACCATCCTGAACAACGTCCAGATCGACGACGCGGTGGTCCAGGCCGCCTTTGACCGCTACATGGCCCTGCGCCAGGAGACCGGCCGGGACGCCAAGCCCCGCACCCTGATGGACTGCGCCACCATCGGCGCCAAGGCGCTGAAACAGCGGGGCATCCTGAAAAACCTGGACGAGAGCGAGGAGATCAACGCCTGCACCGTCAAGATCAAGTGCGATGTGGACGGCGAGGAGCAGGACTGGCTCTTCCTCTTCAAGAATGAGACCCACAACCATCCCACCGAGATCGAGCCCTTCGGCGGCGCGGCCACCTGCATCGGCGGCGCCATCCGGGATCCCCTGTCCGGCCGCAGCTATGTCTACCAGGCCATGCGGGTCACCGGCGCCGGCGATCCCCTGACCCCGGTGGCCGACACCATCCCCGGCAAGCTGCCCCAGCGCAAGCTGGTCACCACCGCCGCCGCCGGCTATTCCAGCTACGGCAACCAGATCGGCCTGGCCACCGGCCAGGTGGACGAGCTCTACCATCCCGGCTATGTGGCCAAGCGGATGGAGATTGGCGCCGTGGTGGGCGCCACCCCCGCCAACCATGTCCGCCGGGAGGAACCCGCCCCCGGCGATGTGATCATCCTGCTGGGCGGCCGCACCGGCCGTGACGGCATCGGCGGCGCCACCGGTTCCAGCAAGGCCCACAAGACCACCAGCCTGGAAACCTGCGGGGCCGAGGTCCAGAAGGGCAATGCCCCCATCGAGCGCAAGCTGCAGCGGCTCTTCCGCCGGGAGGACGCCTGCCGCCTCATCAAGCGCTGCAACGACTTCGGCGCCGGCGGCGTGTCGGTGGCCATCGGCGAGCTGGCCGACGGCCTGCTCATCGACCTGAACAAGGTCACCAAGAAGTACGAGGGCCTGGACGGCACCGAGCTGGCCATCTCCGAAAGCCAGGAGCGGATGGCGGTGGCTGTGGCTGCCGAGGACGCCCCCACCTTCATGGCCCTGGCCGCCGAGGAGAACCTGGAGGCCACCATCGTGGCCACCGTCACCGAGGAAAAACGGATGGTGGAGATGTGGAACGGCAACGCCATCGTCAACCTCTCCCGCCAGTTCCTCAACTCCAACGGCGCCGAGCGCCACGCCGATGTCCATGTGCTGCCCGGCACCGTCTGGCAGCCCCAGTGGGCCGGCAATACCTTTGCCGAAAAGCTGGAAAGCCTGGTCACTGATTTGAACGTCTGCAGCAAGAAGGGCCTGGGCGAGCGGTTTGACTCCACCATCGGCGCCGCCACCGTCCTGATGCCCTACGGCGGCAAATACCAGCTGACCCCCACCATGGCCATGGTGGCCAAACTGCCGGTGGACGGCGAAACCACCACCTGCTCCGGCATGTCCTGGGGCTTCAACCCCTACCTGACCGAGGCCGACCCCTACCGCGGTGCCTACATGGCGGTGGTGGAGAGCGTCTCCAAGCTGGTCTGCGCCGGCTTCCATCACAAGGACATGTACCTGACCTTCCAGGAATACTTCGAGCATCTGGGCGACAAGCCGGAGCGCTGGGGCAAGCCCCTGGCCGCCCTGCTGGGTGCCCTGGATGCCCAGATGGGCCTGGGCATCGCCTCCATCGGCGGCAAGGACAGCATGTCCGGCAGCTTTGAGGGGCTGGACGTGCCCCCCACCCTGGTCAGCTTTGCCACCGCCATCGGCAAGACCAGCGATGTGATCAGTCCCGAGTTCAAAAAGGCCAACAGCTCCATCGTCATCCTCAAGCCCCAGTACAAGGACGGCCTGCCCGAGATCGCCAGCCTCATCTCCATCTACAAGATGGTGGAGCAGATGATCGACCGCGGCGATGTGCTGGCCGCCGCCACCCCCGGCTACGGCGGCATTGCCGAGGCGCTGTTCAAGATGTGCGTGGGCAACCATGTGGGCATCCACCTGAGCAAGGACATTGATCTGGACAGCCTGTTCCAGCCCTGCTACGGCGCCATCATCCTGGAACTGCTGGACGCTTCGGCCGGCGAGTTCCTGGGCTTCACCACGGTGGATTACACCATCCAGGTGGGGGATCAGGTCATCGACCTGGCGCCCCTGCAGGAAAAGTGGGAGGCCAAGCTGGAGCCGGTTTACCCCTACCGCAAGGCCGGCGAGCCGGTGCAGGCCCTGTCCTACGACTGCCCGCCCAACCAGCGCAAGGCTCCGGCGGTGCGGCTGGCCACCCCGCGGATCATCATTCCGGTCTTCCCCGGCACCAACTGCGAGTACGACACTGCCCGGGCCTTCCGCCGTGCTGGCGGCGACCCCCATGTGCTGGTGCTGAAAAACCTCAGCCCTGCCGACGTGGCCGAAAGCTGCGAGGCGATGGTCAAGGAGCTGGATCAGTCCCAGATCCTCATGCTGCCCGGCGGCTTCAGCGGCGGCGACGAGCCGGACGGCTCGGCCAAGTTCATCGCGGCCTTCTTCCGGGCGCCGGCGGTGGCCGATGCGGTCAACCGGCTGCTCAACCAGCGGGACGGCCTGGCCCTGGGCATCTGCAACGGCTTCCAGGCGCTGATCAAGCTGGGCCTTGTCCCCTACGGCGAGATTCGCCCCATCACCGACAAGGACCCCACCCTGACCTTCAACACCATCGGCCGGCACCAGAGCATGCTGGTGCGCACCCGGGTTGCCTCCAACAAGAGCCCCTGGCTCAGCGAGTGTGATGTGAACGATGAGCATGTCATCGCCATCAGCCACGGCGAGGGCCGCTTTGTCTGCGAGCCCACCCTGCTGCAGCAGCTGATCGACAACGGCCAGGTGGCCACCCAGTATGTGGACCTGAACTGCATGCCCACCATGGATCTGCGCTACAACCCCAACGGCTCGGTGCTGGCCATCGAGGGCATCACCAGCCCCGACGGCCGGGTGCTGGGCAAGATGGGCCACAGCGAGCGCAGCGGCGAAAAGCTGTACAAGAACGTGGGCGGCGACGACTACCAGCCTCTGTTCGAGGGCGGCGTCAACTACTTCAAGCTGTAACACACTTTCCAGGAGGGAGTATTTTTCACTATGGCACACGACCGTTACATTTCCCCCTTCAGCACCCGGTATGCCTCGGACGAGATGCAGTACATCTTCTCCGACGACAACAAGTTCCGCACCTGGCGGCGGCTGTGGATCGCCCTGGCCAAGGCGGAGCAGAAGCAGGGCCTGGCCATCACCGACGAGCAGATCGCCGAGCTGGAAGCCCACAAGGACGACATCAACTACGAGGAGGCCGCGGCCCGGGAAAAGCTGGTTCGCCACGATGTGATGAGCCACGTCTACGCCTACGGGCTACAGTGCCCCAAGGCCAAGGGCATCATCCACCTGGGCGCCACCAGCTGCTATGTGGGCGATAACACCGACATCATCCTGATGCGGCAGGGCCTGGCCCTGGTGCGCAAAAAGCTCATCGGGGTGCTGGCCAACCTGGCTGACTTTGCCGAAAAGTACAAGGACATGCCCTGCCTGGCCTACACCCACTGCCAGCCCGCCCAGCTGACCACCGTGGGCAAGCGGGCTACCCTGTGGATGAATGAGCTGTACATGGATCTGTGCGAGATCGACCACCAGAGCGCCAGCCTGGCTCTGCGCGGGGTCAAGGGCACCACCGGCACCCAGGCCAGCTTTATGGAGCTGTTCGGCGGCGATTCCGCCAAGGTCAAGGCGGTGGAAGCCGATGTCTGCGCCCAGATGGGCTTTGACAAGGTGGTGCCGGTCTGCGGCCAGACCTACAGCCGCAAGGTGGACTACAACGTGCTGTCCGCCATCGCAGGGCTGGCCCAGAGCGCCATGAAGATGGCCACCGACATCCGGCTGCTGGCCAACTTTAAGGAGATGGAGGAACCCTTTGAGAAGAACCAGATCGGCTCTTCGGCCATGCCCTACAAGCGCAACCCCATGCGCTGCGAGCGGATCTGCGCCCTGGCCCGCTACCTGATGGTGGACGTGCTGAACCCCGCCATCACCGCCGGCACCCAGTGGTTTGAGCGCACCCTGGACGATTCCGCCAACAAGCGGATCGCCATGGCCGAGGGCTTTCTGGCCGCCGACGCCATCCTGAACATCCTGCTCAACGTCTCGGACGGCCTGGTGGTCTACCCCAAGGTCATCCGCAGCCGGGTGATGGCCGAGCTGCCCTTCATGGCCAGCGAGAACATCATGATGAAGGCGGTCAAGAAGGGCGGCGACCGTCAGGAGCTGCACGAGCGTCTGCGGGAGCACGCGGTGGCAGCGGCCGCCGTGGTCAAGCAGGAGGGCAAGCCCAACGACATGATCGCCCGGGTGGAGGCCGATCCCGCCTTTGGCCTGAGCCGGGAGGAGATCGAGTCCGAGCTGAGCCCCGAGGACTTCACCGGGCGGGCACCGGAACAGGTGGAGGATTACCTCAACGAGGTCATCCGTCCCCTGCTGGCCGCCAACCCTGAGGACCTGGGCCAGAAGGCCGAGCTGAGCGTCTGAGCCCCCTACCCCATACACCAAAACGACCCGGCAGGGTTGGGCTGGAAACAGCCTGCCCTGCCGGGCTTTTTGTTATAACAAAACAGCGGGCATCCGTTTGGGGGGATGCCCGCTGTGGGGTTTTATCCTATTTTATTGTGCCTGCTCCGCCGGGGCGGAATCAGCTTCGGGGACCGGGGTGTCGGTGGCATCGCCTTCGGCGGCGGAATCGTCCCCGGTGGTTTCCTCGTCGGCCGCAGCGTCCCCGGCGGAGGAATCGGCAGCCGGTTCGGGGGTGGGTTCGGCGACCGGTTCGGGGGTGGGGGTGGCCTCGCTGGCCGGGTCAAAGTAGGCCCGGATCTCCCCGTCCTGGAACTGGTAGGAGACATCCAGGGTGCCCCGGTCGCCGGCGCTCAGTCCCTTGCCATCCTGGTCCAGCAGGGCGTAGGCGGCCATCCGGATTTTGTAATCCAGGTTGTTGTCGGTGCCCAGCACCACCGAAATCCGGCCCTGGTAGAGGAAGTTCAGCTCGCTGAGATCCTGCATCGAGATCAGGGTGGTGCCGTCCAGCAGGCCGTAGCTGTCCAGGTTCTGGACAATCCGGTCCAGGGCGTCGTCGGCGGAGCTCTGGGCAGTTTCGGGGGTGGGGGTGGATTGGACCTCGGGGTCCGGGGTGGGTTCCAGCTCCTCGGTGAGCTGGTCCAGCGAGTTATAGTCGGCCAGGTGGATCTCCATACCGGGGGTGGGGGTGTTGCCGGGGGCCAGGGCGGCCTCCAGCCAGATCAGCCCCGAGGGCTGGGTGTCGGTGATCTGGAGCACCTTGCGGCTGGGGCTGAGGACCAGCCACTGGCCGTTGTATTCCATCATGAACCGCTCCACCGCCGGCTCCACCTTGATGACCACGGTGCCGGGCATCTGGATGCCCACCTCCACCGTTTCCAGGTAAGGCAGGGCCAGGGTCAGGGCCTGGGTTTTCTCGGCGGTGGAAAAGCCGAAGAGGTTCTCCCCCACCTGGATGCCCAGGGCGTCGATGATCTGCTGCTCGGTGTAGATGCCGGTGTTGGCCGGGGTAGTGCGGTCGAGGTTTTCCACCTTGAAGTCGGTGACCTTGAAGAGCAGGTTCACCGACAGCACCATCCCCACCGCCAGCACGGCCAGCACCCCCAGCGCCCCCAGGATGGCTCGGCGGCGGCGGATGCGCAGCTGTTCGGCCTGGGTTACCCGGCGTTTGGGATGGGGTGCCCCCTGGCGGTAGCCGGGTTTCTGGGGGTTCTGGGGGGCGGTGCGGCGGGGGTTGGGCTGGGCCCGGCGCTGTCTGGCCGGGCCGGAGGAGGGCCGTGGGGTCTCCTTGCTCAGCCCCACCCGGCTGCGCAGGTCCCGGCGGCGTTTCTGGTTGGAGGAATGGGCAGCGCCGGACTTTTGCCTGCGGCTGCGCTGGTCGCGGTCCATCCGGTCTGCCTCCTTTCGGGCGTGTGGGAAATCTTCAGCCCTGCATCAGCTTGAGCAGGGCCTGGGTGATCCGGTCCAGGCTGTCGGGCTTGGCCAGGGTGCGGGCGTTGCTGCCCATCTGGCTCAGCTTGCCCGGCTCGGCCAGCAGGGTCTCCACCGTGTGGATCAACCCCTCGCCGGTCAGATCCTTCTCCTCGATCACCACCGCGGCGCCGTGCTGCTGCAATTCCAGTGCATTGTAATACTGGTGGTTTTCGGCCACGTTGGGGCTGGGGATCAGGATGGACGCCCGGCCCATGCAGGTCAGCTCGGCCAGGGTCAGCGCCCCCGACCGGGCAATAACCAGGTCGGCGGCAGCCAGCAGCTCGGGCATGTTGTCGATGTACTCCCGCACCACCAGGTTCGGGCCGGGCTGGAAGCCCTCCTTGCGGGCCAGGTCTTTGAAGAGCTGCACCCCGCGGCTGCCGGTGGCATGCAGGTGGAGGATGGGCTTGTGGTTTTTCTGCTCCCAGCCGCAGAGCTGGGCCACCACCTCGTTGATGCGGCGGGCACCCAGGCTGCCACCGAAGCTCAGGATCACGGTGCGGTCCCCGGCGCCAATCTTGGCGCGCGCGGCGGCCCGATTCTGGGTCAGGATCTCGGGGCGGACGGGGTTACCCACCACCAGGGTCTTGTCGGGGGCGCCCAGCTTGGCCACGGCGGCCTTGCTAGCGGCAAAGACGATGTCCACGTCCTTGGCCAGCAGCTTGTTGGTCACCCCGGGGAAGGCGTTCTGCTCATGGATGGCGGTCTTAATCCCCTTTTTGGCGGCGGCGCGCACCACCGGGCCGCTGACATACCCGCCGCAGCCGATGACCAGGTCGGGCTGCACCTCCCGCAGGATGGCGGCGGTGCGGGGCCCCGACAGGGCCAGGTGGTAGAGCGCCACAAAGTTGCGGCCCACATTCTTGGGGGTGAGCTTACGCTGGAACCCATTGATCTCGATGTGGTGGAAGGGGTAGCCGGCCTTGGTGACCAGGCCGTACTCCATCCCCTCCCGGCGGCCGGCAAAGTGGATTTCTGCCGAAGGGACAGCCTTTTTGAGGGCGCCGGCAATGGCCAGCGCCGGATTGATGTGGCCGGCGGTGCCGCCGGCGGCGATGAGAACACGCATGACAAACCCTCACTTTTCCCCAGATTGCGGCGGTCAGACCGTGCTGTGACGGCGACGGTAGACCGTCTGCCCGGCGTTCATCCGCCGGACCAGTTCGGCGCGCTGGTGGCGCTGCTGGGCAGCCAGCCGGGCGTTGCCGGCGCGCGAAATACTGAGCAGGACCCCCATCTCCCCCATCAGCATCAGCAAGCTGGTGCCACCGGAGGAGAAAAAGGGCAGACTGATGCCGGTGTTGGGCAGGGTGGCGGTGACCACACCCACATGGCAGAAAACCTGCCAGGCGATCTGGGCCATGATGCCAATGCCCATCATGCAGCCCAGATAGTCGGGGGCGCGCAGGGCGATCAGGATGCCCTGGATGATCAGCGCCGCAAACAGACCCAGGCAGATCACCGCCCCGATGAAGCCCAGCTCCTCACACAGCACCGAAAAGATGAAATCGTTAGTGGCCTCGGGCAGCCAGAGGTGTTTCTGGCGGCTGTTGCCGATGCCCAAGCCGGTCAGTCCCCCCGAGGCGATGGAGTACAGGCTCTGCTGGGTCTGGTAGAGCACATCGTCGGAAGTTCCGTCGGAGGTGACGCTCCAGGCGCCCAGCCGCTGGGCCACATAGCTGTCGTCCTGGCTGAGCAGCATGAAGAGGATGCCCCCCACCCCGGCGGCCCCCACCAGGGGCAGCCAGCGCAGGCCGCAGCCCCCCGCCACCATCATGGTGCCCACGATGAGGCAGAGCAAGATGATAGCCGAGTTGTGGGGTTCCAGCCGCAGCAGGTAGAGCACCGGCACCAAAGGCAGCAGCGGCCGGATGGCCCCGTAAAGCAGGGTTTTGCGCTGGTTGTAGTGGTCGTCAGCGGCGCAGGCAAAGCCCAGGATGGTACAGAACTTGGACAGCTCGGAGGGCTGCAGCGAGCCGGAGTTGCCGAACAGATACACCCAGCGGTGGCAGCCGTTCTGGGGTTCGCTGAACAGCGCCCAGACCAGCAGCAGCAGGGTGAGGAAATACAGATACCAATAAGCGTGGCGCAGGGCCCGGTAGTTGATGTTGGAGATCAACAACATGGCCACAAAGCCCACCACGGCGTAGGCGGTCTGGGGACGGATGAAGTGGTAGATGTCTCCGTTCCAGCGGTAGTAGCCGGTGGAATAACTGGCCGAAAAGAGCATCACCAGCCCGTAGACCAGCACCACCAGCAGGGTGAGCACAAAGTTCCAGGAGATGGGGCCCCGTTCCTCCTTGCGGAAGGTGGCCTCCTTAAAAAAGCGGGGGATGTTGCCCAGGGCAGCATCCAGAAAACGCTCCAGAGTCAACGGGTTCCCTCCTTCCCGTAGGGCGCCGCAGCGGCGGCAGGGTTACGAAAGATAAATGTACAGCACGCCCAGCACCGCACCGGCCAGGGCAATCAGGCTGAAGAAGGCGTCGATCTTGACCTCCCGCCAGCCCCGCATCTCGAAGGCGTGGTGGATGGGGGTCATGCGGAAGATCCGCTTGCCGTGGGTGGCCTTGAAGTAGATCCGCTGGATCACCACCGTCATGGCGTCCCAGATGTAGACGATGCCGAAGAACAGCACCAGCTCGGGGCGGCACATCACAAAGGCCAGCGCCGTGACCATGCCCCCCAAAAACATGCTGCCGGTGTCCCCCATAAAGACCTTGGCGGGGTAAAAGTTCCAGACCAAAAAGCCGGCACAGGCCCCGGCGGTGGCGGTGGCCAGCACCGATACATGGTAGTAGGCCAGCATGCTGGCGGCCAGCAGGTAGCCCAGCATCGAGACAAAGGTCACGCAGGAGCACAGGCCGTCCAGCCCGTCGGTGAGGTTGACGGCGTTGACCAGGAAGATGATGCCGAAGAAGGCGATGGGATAATACACCAGCCCCAGGTCCACCGCCCCCGCCCCGGGCAGCATGATGACGGTGGTGAGCAGCCCCTGGTTGTACAGCCCCAGCAGGAACCCGGCGGTGACCAGGAACTGCATGATGAGCTTCTGCCAGGCCAGCAGGCCCAGGTTGCGGTGCATGGCCACCTTGACAAAGTCATCCAGGAAACCGATCAGCCCCGAACCCAGGGCCAGAAACAGCACCAGCAGTGCGGCATGGACCGACCGCGCCCCCAGCAGTTCCGGCTCGTAGCGGCGGAAGCTGAGGTAGACCAGCCCCACCGCCACCAGGATACCCAGGATGAAGCACAGCCCGCCCATGGTGGGGGTGCCCTGTTTCTTGTTGTGCCAGGTGGGTCCGCTTTCCCGGATGGTCTGGCCAAAGTGCAACCGATGCAGCGCGGGGATCAGCAGGCAGCCCGAGACCGCCGTGACCGAAAACGCTGCAATCGCAGCTGCCACGAGCATCCAGGATACGATCATATCCATAGGATCATTCCTCCAAAAACTCCAAGATCGGCGTTGTCAGGCCGGGGGGATCACAGCGTCTGGTAGAACGCCGCCAGCACCCCTTCCAGGTCCATGGCATGGCTGGCCTTGGCCAGCAAAGTGTCCCCTGCCTGTACATTTTGCCTTAAACATTCTACTACTTCTTGTGCAGTTTGGCAATGTAAAGATGTTACACCTTCCGACTTTGCGGCCTCGGCGGTGGCGGTGCTCAGCGGGCCGTAGGCGATCAGCAGATTCACCCCGGCCCCAGCGGCCCACAGGCCGGTCTGGCGGTGGCCCGCCTCGCTGGCCGAGCCCAGCTCCAGCATATCCCCCAGCAGGGCCACCCGCCTTCCCTGGGTGGGGGTGTCATGGAGCACCTGCAGGGCGGCCTTCATGCTGTCGGGGCTGGCGTTGTAGCAGTCCTCGATCACCGTGATCCCCCCGTGGTGAACGATGTGCTGCCGCATGCCGGTGGTCTGGTAGTTGGCCAGGGCGGCGGCACAGCGGGCGGGGTCCAGCCCCAGCCGGGTGGCGGCGGCGTAGGCGGCCAGAGCGTCGTAGACGGTGTGCCGCCCCACCGTGGGGATGGTCACATCAAACCGGCCGTGGGCGGCGTCCACCAGGGTAAAGGCAGTGCCCCCCTCCACCGGCCGGATCTCCTCGGCCCGCACATCGGCGCCGGGAGCCTCGATGCCGAACCACACCGGGCGCAGCCGGGCGGGAATCTCGGCCCCGGGCAGTAGGTCGTCGTCGGCGTTCAGGGCCAGAGGCGCGCCGTCGGGCAGGCCGGCGCAGAGTTCCAGCTTTGCTTTCAGTATATTCTCCCGGCTGCCCAGGTTTTCCAGATGGGAGACCCCGATCATCGTGATGATCCCCGCCGAGGGCCGGGCCGCCCGGGCCAGCCGCTGGATCTCGCCCAGGTTGCTCATCCCCATCTCCACCACGGCGTATTTGGTGTCGTCCTCCAGCCGGAAGAGGGTGTTGGGCACCCCGATCTCGTTGTTCTGGTTGCCCTCGGTCTTGAGGGTGGGCCCGAAGGCCGAGAGGACGGCGTAGCAGAACTCCTTGGTGGTGGTTTTGCCCACGCTGCCGGTGACCCCGATCATCAGGGGGTTGAAGAACATCCGGTAGTTGGAGGCCATCCGCACCATGGCCCGGTGGCTGGAGGGCACCACCACGGTGCGGTCCGCCGGGACCCCCTCCACAGGATGGTTGGCCACGATGTAGGCTGCCCCCTGGCGGTAGGCCTGGGCGGCGTAGTCATGGCCGTCCACCCGGGCGCCGGGGAAGCAGACAAAAACGCAGCCCGGCACCACCTTGCGGCTGTCGGTGACCACCGCCTGAATGGGGATGGGTTCGGCCAGGGTCAGCCCGGCCAAAAGTTCGTTGGCATGGATGGTTTTCATGGTGTCTTCACTCCTTTGGGTTTAACCGGCCTCACTGCCGTCAGTGGTTTCGCTGGAGGTATCCTGGGATTCGGTGTCCTGGGTTTCCGCGTCCTGGGTTTCGGCTGCCTCGGTCTGGAGGGTGACGATGGTGCCGTAGGGCACGCTGCTGCCCGCCTCGGCGCTCTGGGCGCTGACCCGGGCATTCTCATCCCCCTGCAGGTCCACGTTCAGCCCCGCAGCCTTGAGCATCTGTTGGGCGAAGGACCCGGTTTTGCCCGCCACGTCGGGCACGGTGGTCATGGCGTCCTGGTCGGTTTCGGTGTAGAAATAGATGGTGGACCCTGCCGGCACCTTGGCGCCGGTGTAGGGGTACTGGTAGATGATGTCGCTGTCGCTGGAGCCGATGAGCTTGTGGGAAAGCCCCAGCTGGTTCAGGGCCACCTGAGCGCTGGTCCAGCGGGTGCCCACGGCGTTGGGCACCGTCACATAGCCGTCGGGGGCGTAGGATTCGTCCCGCTCGATGCCCAGGTAGGGGGCAATCTCGCTGATGATGTTGCCCACCAGCGGCGCCACCAGCTGGGAGGCGTAGTCGTAGGTCCAGCGGGGGTCATCCAGCATGACAAAGACCAGGATTTCGGGGTCGTTGATGGGCAGCACCCCGGCAAAGCTGATGGCCTTGTGGTAGTCGCCGTCGCTGCGCAGTTCCCGGTCCAGCTGTTCGGCAGTGCCGGATTTGCCGCCGATGCGGTAACCCGCCACATAGGCGTTTTTGCAGGAATGGTAGGCGTCGTCATCATTGTGGCCCACGTTGTCCTCCATCATGGCCCGGATCTGCTCGCTGACCTCCTCCGAGATCACCTGGCGGCGGATGTTGGTGCCGATCTCCTGGACCACATTGCCATTCTCGTCGGTGATGGTGTCCACCACATGGGGGGTGACCAGGTAGCCGCCGTTGACCACCGCCGCCACCGCGGTGGCCATCTGGATGGTGGTCAGCTTCTGACTCTGGCCAAAGGCGCTGGAGTAGAGGTCGGTGGCGGTTTTTTCCATGTCCGCCTGGGTCTTGGAGATGCCCTTGGACTCGTAGGGCAGGTCGATGCCGGTGGTCTCGGCCAGGCCGAAGGCCTGGAAGTAGCTGTAAAAGAACTCCGGCGACATGGCCTCGGCGGCCTGGATGAAGTAGAGGTTGCAGCTGTAATTGAGGGCGCTGGCCATATCCATCCAGCCGTGGGCCTTGCCCTCGGCGCAGTGGTAGGAGGTCTCCCAGACGGTGTCGGGGAAGAGGGTCATCTCGCCGCTGCAGTAATACTGCTGGCTGGCGTCCATCAGGCCGGAATCCAGCGCCGCCGAGGCGGTGACCAACTTGAAGACCGACCCGGGGTAGTAGAGCTCGGTGACGTTTTTGTTTTTCCACTGGGCCTCCCGGATGTAGCCCTGGAGGGTGGTGTACTCGTCATCCGAGATCACCCCGTCGGCCACGATGTCGGCCACCGCGTCCTCCCCCAGGCGGGATTGCAGCAGATCAATGCCCTCGGGGGTGAGGGTGCCGCTGTCCAGCACGGCGGCCAGCTCGGCATCCTGGATGGTGTAGGGGTCGTTGGGGTCAAACTGGTCCATGGTGGCCATGGCCAGGATTTCCCCGGTGTTCACATCCATGACGATGGCGGCACCCCGGTTTTTGACGTTGTATTCCTCGATGGCGTCGGCCAGACACTGTTCCACAATCAGCTGGATGTTGTCGTCGATGGTCAGGTTGAGGTTGTAGCCGTTGATGGCCTCGTGGACGTTGGCGTCGGCGTCGGCCAGCTCATAGCCGAAGGCGTTCTGGGTGGTGATGCTCCGCCCGTCGGTGCCGGCCAACTCCTCGTTGTAGGATTTTTCCAGGCCGTACATTCCGTCGCCGTCGGAATTGCAGAAGCCCAGCACCGAGGAGAGGAAGCTGCCGTAGGGATATTCCCGGGTGGAAGCCTGTTCGCTGTAAAAATACAGCACCTTTTCCTGGTCGGCGCCCTCGGCGTCGGCGGAGGTGGGGTTGCCGTCGGCGTCCACCCACTGCTTGGTGTTGGCGTAGTCCATCACCGCCTGGGCGGTGGGCATGTCCACCCCCTTGGCGATGACCTTGTACTTGCTGGAGGTGTCCGAGAGCTTTTCCCGGATGCTGTCGGCGGTGACGGTGCCCCCCAGCAGCTGGGAGATCTCCTCGCTAGCCTGGTCCACAAAGGCCTGGTTGCAGGCCGAGGGATCGGCGGTGATGTTCCAGACCACGCTGCTCTTGGCCAGCAGCTTGCCGGTGGAGCTGTAAATGCTGCCCCGGGTGGCGGGGATCACATCGTCCGAGAGCTGCTGTTCCATGGCCTTGGTGCGGTTGCTCTCGGGGTCCCGCAGCTGCAGGGCGTAGAGCTGGTAGACCAGCAGGCCAAAGCCGAAGATAAGAAAGAACGCCACCAGAACCAGGGTGCGGATGCGCATGCCGTTGCTGGTCTGGTTGGGCTCGCGGCGGGGTTCGGGGGTCTGGTTTTTTGCCATGTTGCTATGTTCCTTTTGTCTGGGTCAGAAAAATCGTCCAAATTCGCGGGGCCAGAAAGGCAAAAAGCGTGCCCCGGCGCCGGCGTACTGCCGCCGGCAGGGATGCACGCTTTGGTGGCAGCGCACCCGTTACGGGTCCAGGCTGCCGATCAGGCTGAGCGCTGCGGTGCGGATGCCGTCCAGCAGCTTGGCGGCGTTGGATGCGTTTTTGCGGATGACGCTCTCGTCCTCCAGCCGCACATAGGTGATCTGGCTGGAATCCGCCTTGACCAGCCCCAGCCGCCCTTCGGCGATCTGCTGGACGCTGGCGCTGTTGGTGATGTTGTCCATACTGGAGGACAGATAGTCGTAGGTACTTTGCGCGGCGGTGAGCTCGCTACGCACCGAGGCAATTTCCCCCGACAGGGCGGTGAGCTGGGCCTGGCTGGCCACCACGCTGACCATCAGCCCCAGCATCAGAGCGGCGGCCAGGGCCAGCCCCAGCCGGCGGGCAAACAGTTTTGCCTTGGCCACGCCGTACCGGCCGCCCCGGACCACCCGCAGCTGGGGGGCAGGGCGGGTTTTGCGGTGCAGCGAGGCGGTGTTGATCTCATAGGCTGCCGATGTCATGGTCGGTGCCCCCTTTCCCCTCTTGCCAGAGGCCCGTGTTGCGATGGGGCGGGCGGCGTGGATTGGGGCGCCGCCCGCCTGATGTTACAGTTTTTCCAGTACCCGCAGCTTGGCCGAACGGCTGCGCCGGTTCTGTTCCAGCTCGGTGGCATCGGCCTCGATGGGCTTGCGGGTGATCAGCTTAGCCTTGGCCTTGCCCCCGCAGGTGCAGACAGGCTGCTCCGGCGGGCAGGTGCAGCGGGTGGCCCAGCGGCGGAATTTGTTCTTGACCAGTCGGTCCTCCAGGCTGTGGAAGGTGATGATGCAGAACCGCCCGCCCGGCACCAGACAACTGAAGATCGCCTCCAACCCCTGGTTCAGGGCATCCAGTTCCCCGTTCACCGCGATGCGCACCGCCTGGAAGGTACGGCGGGCGGGGTTTTTGTGTTTGCGGCGCTCCGCCGGGGGCACCGCCTCGGCCACCAGCTGGGCCAGCTGCATGGTGGTCAGGATGGGGGTTTGCTGGCGGGTGCGCACAATCCTGCCGGCGATCTGCCAGGCATAGGGTTCCTCGCCGTATTCCCGCAAAATCCGGGCCAGTTCCTCCCGGTCCAGGGTGTTGACCAGGTCGGCGGCGGTGGGGCCGCTCTGGCTCATCCGCATGTCCAGCGGGGCGTCCGCATGGTAGGAAAAGCCCCGTTCGGCGTCGTCCAGCTGATGGCTGGAGACGCCCAGGTCCAACAGGGCCCCGTTGATCCCGGGGATCCCGAGATCCTGCAGGACCTGGGCGGCTTGCCGGAAATTGGCCTGAACCACCTGGGCGGGATAACCCTTAAGCCTTTCGGTGGCGGTTGCCACCGCATCCGGGTCCTGGTCCAGAGCGACCAGCCGCCCGGTGGTCAGGCGCTTTGCAATCTCCCGGCTGTGCCCCGCCCCGCCGGCGGTGCCGTCCAGATACACCCCGGTGGGGTCAATCTTGAGGCCGTCGATGCAGGGCCGCAGCAGAACGGGAATATGGCTGAATTCCATGGTATTTTTCCTTTCGCACGGCTCAGAAGTCCAGCGCTTCCATGGCCGCGGTAAAGTCATCATCGGCCGTCTCCTGGCTTGCGTTCCAGGCGGCGGTGTTCCAGATCTCGGCAAAGGCGCGGTTGCCAATGATGGTCACATCGTGATCCAGGTTGGCGTATTCCCGCAGACGGGCGGGCAGCTGGATGCGGCCCTGTTTGTCCGGCGTGACCTCCACGGCGGAGGAGTAGAGCATCCGGCTGACGGCCCGGCCCTTGACCAGACCCTTTTCCTCGATCTTTTCTGCCATCTGTTCAAACTCCCGGATGGGGAAGGCAGCCAGACAATGGTCCAGCCAGCGGGAGACGATAAAGGTCTCCCCCATCTCCTCCCGGAACTTGGCGGGGAAGTTCAACCGGCCTTTGCCGTCCAGTGCGTAATCGTATTGGCCGACCAGCATGTTGAAAACCCCTCCCCTCCCGGCAGATTTCATGGTTTTTTGACGTTTGGCCGACGGGTCGTTGTGGAAAACCCTGTGGAAAAGGTGTAAAACTCTCCACTTTCAACCACAGACATCCACTTTTACCCACAGCCATACCATAATACTACCAAATCGCATGGCAAAAAGCAAGCCCGCAGTGGCAAAAAACCACTGCGGGCCATTCGATTTCACATCTTGTGCAAGGGGTGGGGAACGGTGGGGAAACCCGCCGTCGGGGGGTTATTTTTTGCCCCGCATCGACCGGTTGGCCACGTTGCGCAAATTCATCCGGGTGTTCTTGATGTCGGCAATGCTGCGGGCCAGCACCTCCTCGGAGTTTTTGAGGATGGTCTCGCAGTAGGCGGTGGCGCTGCGGTTGAGCTCCTTGGCCTGGGACTGGGCAGCGGAAAGGATTTCCACCGCCCGCTGCTGGGCCCGCTTGACGATCTCCTGGTCCGAGACCAGACCCCGGGCCCGTTCCTCGGCCTGTTTGATGAGGTTGTCGGCGTCGGTCTGGGCGTTGCGGAGGATCTGTTCCCGGTCGGCCACGATCTTTTTGCTGTCCCGCAGCTCGTCGGGCAGGTTGTTGCGCACCTCGTCGATGATATCCCGCATCCGGTCCACATCCACCACCCGCTTGGAGGAGGCAAAGGGCACAGCGGTGCCCTCCTCCAGGGTTTCTTCCATCAGTTCCAGCAATTCCTCTACGTTCATGCCTCTCCCTCTTTCTCGTAACGGCTGACCATGATCTTGCCGTAGTGATATTGTTTTACCAGCCGCAGGCCGCCCGCGGTATCGGGCAGCTGGGCCTCCCGCTCACTTTCGCACAGCACCACCCCGCCGGGGGCCACATGGCTGTCCAGAATGGGGAGCACCCTTGCCAATGTACCATAGCCGAAGGGCGGGTCCAGTAAAACCAGGTCGAATTGTTCCCGGTCGGCCGAGAGGAACAGGAATGCCTCCCCTACCGAGACCCGGCTGGCCCCGAACACCCCGGCCAGCTTGCAGTTTTCCTTGACGATCTGGGCGGCCTGGGGGGATTGGTCGAGAAAGACACAGCGCTTGGCCCCGCGGGACAGCGCCTCGATGCCCAGCTGGCCGCTCCCGGCAAAGAGGTCCAGCACCCGGGCCCCGGGGACCAGGAACTGAACGCTGGAAAACATAGCCTCCTTGACCCGGTTGATGGTGGGACGGGTGACATCCTCCCCGGGCAGGGCCTGCAGATTTTTGCCCCGGGCGGTTCCGGCGATAACGCGCACAGCGGCACCTTCTTTCCTTGGGATTGTATCTCTACCATTATGCGGTGTTTGCCCTGCCTTGTCAAGTCAGGGCAAGGGGCCGGGCGGGGTTCAGCTGTGGAGGGCGTTGTAAATTTTTTCCGCCTTGGCGTGGCTGATCCCCTTGACCTCTTCCAGGTCGGAGATGCTGGCCTGGCGCACCGCCCCCACCGTCTTGAAATGCCCCAGCAGGGCGGCGCTGGTCTTTTCCCCCACCCCGGGCAGGGCGGTGAGGGTGGCGGCGTAGGACTTTTTGTGCATCATCCGCTTGCGGTAGTCGTTGGCATAGCGGTGGGTCTCGTCCTGGATGTTGGTGACAAAGGTAAAGATGTTGCGGTGGCGGTTGATGGCAATTTCGCCCCCAGCGTCGTCCACGATGGCCCGGGTGCGGTGGTGGTCGTCCTTGACCATGCCGTAAAGGGGCACATTTTGCAGCGCAGTCCCCCGCAGCGCCTGGCGCACCGCCCCCACCTGGCCCCGGCCGCCGTCAATGAGGATCAAATCGGGCAGGGCGGCAAACTGGTTGGCGGCGGTGTCGGGCTTTTCCCCCCGCTGGGCGGCCTCGTACTCGGCGGCCCGGCGGGAGAGGGTCTCAGCCAGCGAGGCATAGTCATCGGTGCCGGCCACGGTGCGCATCTTGAACCGCCGGTAGCCGCTGCGATAGGGCTTGCCGTCCCGGAAGACCACCATGCCGCAGACGCTGGAGCCGTCGCCCCAGTTGGAGATGTCGTAGCTCTCGATGATCCGGGGCGGGTTTTTCAGCCCCAACACCTGGGCGGCCTCCTCCAACAGCTTTTCCTCCCGGGTGTAGCGGCCGCTCTCCCGGCCCAGCCGCTCCACCGCGTTGGTGTAGGCCATGGTCACCAGCTTGGCGATGTCCCCCCGCTGGGGCACATACAGCTCCACCTTGCTGCCCCGGGCCTCGGCCAGGGCCTGGGCCAGGGCTTCGTGGTCCTCGGGCAGGGCGTCCACCGCGATGGTGCGGGGGATGTTCTCCCCGTCCAGATAGTACTGGGGCAAAAACTCCTCCCGCACCGCCCCGATGTCGGTGGTGTCGTGGAAGACGAACTCCCGCTTGTCGGTGAGGCGGCCGTCCCGGTAGCGCAGCACGGCAGCGCAGACCGCCCGGGTGGTGCCGGCCAGTGCCACAATGTCCATCTCGGTGTCCCCCTCCATGACCACCTTCTGTCCGGCGGCCACCCGCTCGATGGCGGCAATCTGGTCCCGCAGCAGGGCGGCGGTCTCGAAGTCCAGCCGCTCGGCGGCGGCCTCCATCTTTTCCCGCAGCTGGCGCAGGATGTCCTTTTTGCCGTAGCGGATCATCCGCAGCGCCCCCTGCACTGCCTCGTTGTAGGCCTGGCAGCTGATCTTGCCGCTGCACACCGCCATGCACTTTCCGATGTGAGCGTTGAGGCAGGGGCGCCCCTTGCCGATGTCCCGGGGGAACTCCTTGTTGCAGCGGGGCAGCAGAAAGCAGTTCTGAGCGGTTTCCACCATCTCCCGCACCGCAAAGGAGGAGGTAAAGGGGCCGATGTAGTCGGCGTTTTCGTCGTCCTTTTGCAGGGCGGCGGAAATCCGGGGCCAGTCCCCCCGGGTGATCTTGACATAGCTGTACCCCTTGTCGTCCTTGAGCAGGATGTTGTATTTGGGGGTGTGGGTCTTGATCTGGCTGGCCTCCAGCACCAGGGCCTCGAACTCGCTCTGGCAGACGATGACATCAAAGGTGAAGGCGTGGAGGATCATCTGGGTGACCTTGGCGTCGTGGGGCACCCCTTCCCGGAAATACTGGGAAACCCGGGTTTTGAGCCGCTTGGCCTTGCCGATGTAGATGATCTCGTCCCGCTTGTCCCGGATGATGTAGACCCCGGGCAGCAGGGGCAGCATACAGGCTTTTTTGTAGAGTTCTGCTTTGGTCATGGCGTTTCCTTGTCTGCAAAAAGGTGGGAGAATAAAAAGAGCGGGTGAAACCTCACCCGCCGCAAAGATCTTGTGTTTTCCGATTATTCGGAGAAGCCGGAGTTGACCAGCTTGACCAGGCCATCCACAGCGGCCTGCTCATCGGTGCCGTCCGCGATGATGCGGATGGTAGTGCCGCCCACGATGCCCAGGCTCAGGACACCCAGCAGGCTCTTGGCGTTGACGCGGCGCTCCTCTTTTTCCACCCAGATGGAAGACTTATACTCGTTGGCTTTCTGGATGAAGAAAGTAGCCGGACGGGCGTGCAGACCAACCTGATTCTCAACGGTAACTTCTTTCACGTACATAGTTATTCTCTCCTACTT
>CALWNP010000029.1 GCA_944382835.1 uncultured Gemmiger sp. | reverse complement strand
GGCTAACAGTTCCTACTGCCAAGTCTGTAGTGGACTTTCACCACCAAGTTATTGCCCATGCCGGGCGCACCGCAAAACCCCGGAGGCCTGCATCAGGGCCTCCGGGGTTTTGGTTTGCGTGTTATTCCTCCGGTTCCAGGGTGGTGTCGGCCGCCAGCGCCAGCAGCCGCCGGAACTCGGCCCGTTCGGTCTCGCTCATCCGTTGGGTCATCCGGGCAAAACAGCCCTCTACCTCCTGCTTGATGAGGGGATACACCTGCCATCCCTTTTCAGTGGGTCGGATCTGATAGGTGCGTTTGTCACGGGGATTGGGTTCCCGCAACAAAAAGCCCCCTTCCTCCAGCTTGGTCACCGTTTTGGCGATGACGCTTTTGTCCAGCGAAAGGCGCTTGGTGATCTCGTCCTGGGTCAGGGCCCGGAAATCGCAGAGGATCAGGATCACCACCGCCTGGGCTGCCGTCAGCCCCGCCCCGGCACAGCCATTGCTGAGCCAGATGTGGGATTTGCGGTATAAAATCGAGATGGATTTGAACGGACTGTCGGTGGTGTAGGACATGGAATCGCCCCCTCCTTTGTACCAGTATTATACCTACAAATGGTGGCATTTGCAACCAGATATTGACGAGCGTATTTAATTGTGTTATTTTGAAATGGTGGCAGTTGCCACCATTTTTACTTTTTTAGCCAAAAGGAGCTTTGAATCTATGGAAAAAACCGAAAGAATCTGGAATCGAAGATTTATTCTTCTCTTCATCACCAATCTGCTGGTGCTGGCCGCCTTCTATGCCTCCATCCCAATCATCCCCATCTACTGCCAGGAGATCGGAATCACAGGGGCCAGGATCGGCATTGTGCTTACCGCTATGTCGGTGGCCACCATCCTCTTCCGCCCCGTGGCCGGGTATCTGCTGGACAATTTCAACCGGTATCGGGTGTATCTGCTGTTTCTGGCTCTGTTCTGTCTTTCTTTTCCGGCCTTTATCGCCTTTCCGGTGTTTGGCATTCTGATTCTGATCCGGCTGTATATGGGTGCCGTCTACTCGGTATGCGGCTCGGCCACCATGACCCTGGCCGGTGACGTGCTGCCTGTGACAAAAATCACCGAGGGCATCAGCCGGTTTGCCTTTACCGTTTCCATCGGAATGGCGGTGGGCCCCTATGTGGGGCTGCAGGTCCAAAGCCATCTGAGCAGCAATGCCTCCTTGACCATTTTCGGTATTACGGTGGCTGCGCTGATCTGTGTCTCCTGCTGCCGCATCCGGTATCCTAAGGTACAGCGCAAAACATTCTCCATCAAGGATTCCATCTACGGTCCCGCACTGCCCTTTATGTTCAACATGATGTTTCTGATGATTCCCTACGGCGCTGTCATCGCCTATTCCTCCATCTTTGCTCAGGAGAAGGGACTGACCGCCTTTCTGCCCTATTTCTATATCTGCCTGGTGGTGGGGATGCTGGTCTCCAAGCTGTCCACCCAAAGGATGATTGACGCCGGCAACCATCGGGTCCTGGTCTGTCTGAGCCTGATGATCCTGGTCCTGACCATGGCCAGCTATCTGTTTTTGAACACCGGTATCCATCTGCTGCTGGCCGGATTTTTCTTTGGCCTGGGTTACGGTATTCTGCAGCCTCTGTTCCAGTCCTTTGTCACCAGCACCACCCCGGCACCCCAGCGCGGCGTGGCCAATGCCACCTACATGCTCTCCTACGATGTGGGCATCGGCATTGGATCGTTGCTGATGGGCTGCCTGCAGCAGCCCATCGGTCTGCCGCGAGGCTTTGCTCTGACTGCCATTGCCTATCTCGTCGGCGGGGTCCTCTATCTGACCTATGTGGATGGTTATTACCGCAGACTGCGGCTGACCCCCGAAAAATAATGTAAACGAGGCAACGTCACCGGACCTCCGCTGATAACCAGATTTCTCATCTTCCAAACAGAAAGCGCCAACCGATCAACTAAAATCAGTTGGCGCTTTTTAATTGTTATGAAAAATGTTGCCAAATCGTTGCCAAAAATGCAATCAACTCGCAATCAAAAGGGAAATCTGAAATCCGAAAACCCAGTGTTTATGCGGGTTTACGGGCTCTAATATCCACTTTTTACTTATTCGAACTCAATGGTGGCCGGCGGCTTGGTGGTATAGTCAAAGAGGACGCGGTTGATGTTCTTGACCTCGTTGACAATGCGGTTGGCGGCGGCCATGATGGTGGCCTGGGGCAGCGGGGTGACCTCCGCAGTCATGAAGTCGGTGGTGGTCACAGCACGCAGGGCAATGGCATAGTCGTAGGTCCGCTCATCGCCCATGACGCCCACGCTGCGCATGTTGGTCAGCGCGGCAAAATACTGGCTGGGACGCTGCTCCTGGGGCAGTTTGTCCACTTCTTCCCGCCAGATGGCGTCGGCATCCTGGACGATGGCCACCTTGTCCGCAGTGACCTCGCCGATGATCCGGATGGCAAGGCCCGGCCCCGGGAAGGGCTGACGGGAGACCAGATACTCCGGCAGGCCCAACTCCCGGCCGGCCTGGCGGACCTCATCCTTGAAGAGGTTGCGCAGCGGTTCCACAATGTCCTTGAAATCCACATTATCCGGCAGGCCGCCCACATTGTGGTGGCTCTTGATGACGGCGGATTCACCGCCCAGGCCGCTTTCCACCACATCGGGATAGATGGTGCCCTGGGCCAGGAAATCCACCGTGCCGATCTTTTTGGCCTCATCCTCAAAGACCCGGATGAACTCCTCACCAATGATCTTGCGCTTGCGCTCGGGGGCACTCTCCCCTGCCAGCTTGTTATAGAAACGCTGACGGGCATCCACACAGATGAAGTTGATGTCAAAGTTGCCGCCCTCGCCAAAGACCTCGCAGACCTGTTCCCGCTCGTTCTTGCGCAGCAGGCCGTGATCCACAAAGACGCAGGTCAGCTGTTTGCCCACGGCCTTGGCCAGCAGCGCCGCGCAGACGCTGGAATCCACACCGCCGGACAGGGCGCAGAGGACCTTGCCATCGCCGATCTTTTCCCGCAGTTCCCGGATGGTATGGGTGACAAAGGAGTCCATCTTCCAGCTGCCGGAGCAACCGCAGACCTTATAGACAAAGTTGTGCAGAATCTGGGTGCCATTCTGGGTGTGCAGCACTTCGGGATGGAACTGGACACAGTAGAGCTTGCGGCTCAGGTCCTGGGCTGCAGCCACCGGGCAGTTGGGGGTATGGGCCACAATCTCAAAGCCGGGGGCCGCCTGCTCGATGTAGTCGTTGTGGCTCATCCAGCAGATATTCTGGGCCGGCAATCCCGCAAACAGGGCGCTGCCGGTGTCCAGATCCACTAGGGTCTTGCCGTACTCCCGCTCGGGGGCTTTGGTCACCTTGCCGCCCAGCATGTGCATCATCAGCTGGCTGCCGTAGCAGATGCCCAGAATGGGCACACCCCAGGTGTAGATTTCGGGGTCAATGGTGGGCGAATCGGGCAGATAGGCACTGTTGGGGCCACCAGTGAAGATGATACCTTTGGGGTTCTTGGCCTTGATGGTCTCCATCGGGGTACGGTACGAGTAGATTTCGCAATAGACATTGCATTCGCGGACGCGGCGGGCAATCAGCTGGTTATACTGGCCACCGAAATCCAGGACAATGACAGTTTCCTGCTGCATGGCTGCTCCTTTCCCATATCAAAAACTTCTTTTGTGTCATTATACCATTATTTGCGCTGGTTGAACAGATGTTCAGGGCGTTTTTCGGGGCATTTTGCCGGTTTTGGGCACAGAATTTTGGTACAAAAAAACAGAGACAGGCCAAACAGACCTGTCTCTGTAAGATCAAAGGCTTATCCACCTGCCCTCAGGCAGGCGAGCACCCGTTCCACAAGGGGAGAAAATTACTTCTCGATCTTGGAAACAACGCCGGAACCAACGGTGTGGCCGCCTTCACGGATAGCGAAACGCAGGCCCTCTTCCATGGCAACCGGGGTGATCAGCTCAACATGCATATCGACGTTGTCGCCGGGCATGCACATCTCGGTGCCCTCGGGCAGGGTGATGATGCCGGTAACGTCGGTGGTGCGGAAGTAGAACTGAGGACGATAGTTGTTGAAGAACGGGGTATGACGGCCGCCCTCTTCCTTCTTCAGGACGTAGACATGGCCATCGAAGGTGGTGTGGGGATGCACAGAACCGGGAGCGGCGATAACCTGGCCACGCTCGATCTGGTCACGGTCGATACCACGCAGCAGAGCGCCGATGTTGTCGCCAGCCTGAGCGTACTCCAGGCTCTTGCGGAACATTTCCAGACCGGTGATGGTGGTGGTCAGCTTCTCTTCCTTAAGGCCGACGATTTCCATCTGGTCGCCGACATGGGCGGTACCACGCTCCACACGGCCGGTGGCAACGGTGCCACGGCCAGAGATGGTCATAACGTCCTCGATGGGCATCAGGAAGGGCTTGTCAGCAGCACGGTCGGGGGTCGGGATATAGGTGTCGACAGCGTCCATCAGCTCCCAGATGCACTTGTACTCGGGGGCATCGGGATCGGTGGAGGTGGACTCCAGAGCCTTCAGAGCGGAGCCACGGATGATCGGGGTGTTGTCACCGTCGAAGTCGTAGCTGGTCAGCAGCTCACGGATTTCCATTTCGACCAGGTCGAGCAGCTCGTCGTCGTCGACCATGTCGCACTTGTTCATGAAGACAACGATCTTGGGCACGCCAACCTGACGGGCGAGCAGGATGTGCTCACGGGTCTGGGGCATCGGGCCATCGGTGGCGGCGACAACCAGGATCGCGCCGTCCATCTGAGCAGCACCGGTGATCATGTTCTTGATATAGTCAGCATGGCCCGGGCAGTCGACGTGAGCGTAGTGACGCTTCTCGGTGTGGTACTCAACGTGAGCGGTGTTGATCGTGATGCCACGAGCCTTTTCCTCAGGCGCCTTGTCAATGCTGGAGTAATCCATGAAGTCCGCGTCGCCTTTCAGCGCCAGAACCTTGGTGATCGCAGCGGTGAGGGTGGTCTTGCCATGGTCGACGTGACCGATGGTGCCAATGTTGACGTGCTCCAAAGAGCGGTCAAATTTTTCCTTTTCAGCCATTGGAAGTTTCCTCCTTTGATTAAGACAATTTTTTAGGCCTCTTGTAAGGCTATCATACTAGATTCCAAACAAAAAATCAAGCAAATTGCCAGATTTTTAGCCCTTGCTACGCTCGGTCATGATCTTGTCGGCGATGTTCTTGGGCACCTGCTGGTAATCAGCCGGCTCCATGGAGTACTGGCCACGGCCCTGGGTCTTGGAACGCAGGTCGGTGGCGTAGCCGAACATCTCGGACAGAGGAACCATTGCATTGATACGCTGGGTACCAGCCATGGCTTCCATGCCCTGGATCTGACCGCGGCGGGCGTTCAGATCGCCGATAACGTCGCCCATATACTCATCGGGAACGATGACGGCGACCTTCATGATGGGCTCCATGATGACGGGATCGCACTTCTTCATGGCCTCTTTGAACGCCATAGAACCGGCGATCTGGAAGGCCATTTCAGAGGAGTCGACCTCGTGGTAAGAACCATCCCACAGAGTGACCTTGCAGTCCACAACGGGATAGCCGGCGAGAACGCCGGACTTCATGGCGCCCTGGATGCCCTGATCGACAGCCGGGATGAACTCCTTGGGGATCGCGCCGCCAACGATGCCGTTGACGAACTCGTAACCCTTGCCGGGGTTGGGCTCCAGCTTGATCTTGACATGGCCGTACTGGCCTTTACCACCGGACTGACGGGCGTACTTGGTCTCCTGGTTGGCCTCCTTGCGGATGGTCTCACGGTAGGCGACCTGGGGTGCGCCGACGTTGGCTTCCACCTTGAACTCACGCAGCAGACGGTCGACGATGATCTCCAGATGGAGTTCGCCCATGCCGGCGATGATGGTCTGGCCGGTCTCTTCGTCGGTCCAGGTGCGGAAAGTCGGGTCTTCTTCGGCCAGCTTGGCCAGCGCAATGCCCATCTTTTCCGAGCCAGCCTTGGTCTTGGGCTCGATGGCAACGCGGATAACGGGGTCAGGGAAGTTCATGCTCTCCAGAATGATGGGATGCTTCTCATCACACAGAGTATCACCGGTGGTGGTGTTCTTCAGACCCACAGCGGCGGCGATATCGCCGGCGTAGCAAATGTCGATGTCCTTCCGGTTGTTGGCGTGCATCTGGAGGATACGGCCGATGCGCTCGTCCTGATCCTTCACCGAGTTGTAGACGGTAGTGCCAGCCTCGACGGTGCCGGAGTAGACACGGAAGAAGCAGAGCTTGCCGACATAGGGGTCGGTCATGATCTTGAAGGCCAGAGCGGCAAAGGGCTCATTGTCGCCGGACTCACGGGTCTCCTCTTCCTCGGTCTCAGGGTTGGTACCCTTGATGGCGGGGACGTCAACAGGAGAGGGCATATAGTCGACGATGGCATCCAGCAGCTTCTGAACGCCCTTGTTGCGGTAGGAAGAACCACAGACAACGGGAACGATCTCGTTGCTGATGGTGGCCTTGCGCAGCGCAGCCTTGATCTCTTCCTTGGTCAGCTCGCCGCCGTCCAGGTACTTCATCATCAGATCTTCGTCGGTTTCGGCAACCGCTTCGATCAGCTTGTCATGATATTCCTGGGCCTGCTCCTTCATGTCCTCGGGAATGTCTTCCACCCGGACGTCGTTGCCCATATCATCATAGTAGATATCGGCTTTCATGTCGATCAGGTCGATGATGCCTTTGAAGGTATCTTCCTGACCAACCGGCAGCTGGATGGGCACACCGTTGGCATGCAGGCGGTCGTGCAGCATCTGCACGCAGCGGAAGAAGTCCGCGCCCATGGTATCCATCTTGTTGACGTAGACCATGCGGGGGACGTGATACTCGTCAGCCTGGCGCCAAACGGTTTCAGACTGGGGCTCAACACCGCCCTTGGCGGCCAGAACGGTCACAGAACCGTCCAGAACACGCAGAGAGCGCTGGACCTCAACGGTGAAGTCCACGTGGCCCGGGGTATCAATGATGTTGATGCGATGACGGTTCTTTTTGAACGCCACCGGATCGTGCTGAGTTTCGGTATGGCTCCAATAGCAGGTCGTTGCAGCGGAGGTGATGGTGATACCACGCTCCTGCTCCTGCTCCATCCAGTCCATCGTGGCGGCACCGTCATGCACTTCACCGATCTTGTGGTTGATACCGGTGTAGTACAGGATACGCTCGGTGGTGGTGGTTTTACCTGCATCGATGTGAGCCATGATACCGATGTTTCTGGTCATTTCCAGAGATACATCTCTCGGCGTAGCCATGGCTTTAACCTCCTAAGCAGACGATCAATAACGATAGTGGGCGAAAGCCTTGTTGGCCTCGGCCATCTTGTGGGTATCCTCGCGCTTCTTCACGGCACCGCCGACATTGTTGGTGGCGTCGATGATCTCGGCAGCCAGGCGCTGGGACATGGTCTTCTCACCACGGTTGCGGCTGTACAGGGTCAGCCAGCGCAGGCCGAGGGTCTCGCGGCGGGCAGGGCTGACCTCCAGGGGGACCTGGTAGGTGGAGCCGCCCACACGGCGGGCCTTGACTTCGAGGCTGGGCATGATGTTCTCCATCGCCTTCTCGAACATTTCGAGAGGATCGTTGCCGGTCTTTTCTTTCACGATGTCAAAAGCATCGTAAACGATCTTCTGTGCAACGCCCTTCTTGCCATCCAGCATGATCGAGTTGACCAGGCGGGTGACGATCTTGGAATTGTAGATAGGATCAGCCAGAACTTCGCGCTTAGCGACATTACCTCTTCTGGGCATCTTTCTTCCCTCCTTCACATACATGATATCATCGGTACTCGAAAGTTTAAGAAACTCCCGTCATGCCACAAAAGGGTCAGCCGACCTTTTTATGGCGAAAAGATGTTTCCTTACTTCTTGGCACCGGCCTTGGGGCGCTTCGCGCCGTACTTGCTGCGGGCCTGGTTACGGTTCGCAACGCCCTGGGTATCCAGGGTACCGCGGATGATGTGGTAACGCACACCGGGCAGGTCCTTGACACGGCCGCCGCGGATCAGAACGACGCTGTGCTCTTGCAGGTTATGGCCGATACCAGGAATGTACGAGGTGACCTCGATACCATTCGTGAGGCGGACACGGGCAACTTTACGCAGAGCAGAGTTCGGCTTCTTGGGGGTCATGGTACGCACAGCAGTGCAGACGCCGCGCTTCTGCGGGCTGTTCAGAGTGGTGTACTGCTTCTTCTGGGAGTTGTAGCTTCTCTGAAGAGCGGGCGCGGTGCTCTTGTGGACCAGGACCTCACGGCCTTTGCGCACGAGCTGGTTAAAAGTAGGCATTTCTTTTCTCCTTTCTTACATAATGATTGCTGTGGACGAGGGGGTGGACGGTTGTCCGGCACGGCGAATGGCCGCACTATGCCCCAAGCTCACGCACTTGTTATTCTAAGGCATGAAAAGCCGGATGTCAAGAGTATTGACAAAAATCCTTGTAAAAAATCGTGCAAAAAAGAGATTTTCTCCTCTTCCCTGCCGGATTAACGGCCCAGCGCCCGGACGGTTCGCTCGGCGTCGTCGAGAATCCGCTCAAACTTGGCAAGAGCAGCCTCCACCGGGGCGGGGGTGGTCAGGTCCACCCCAGCATGGCGCAGCTCATCCAGCGGATAGGCGCTGCCGCCCATGGAGAGGAACTCCAGATACCGCTTCACCGCGCTCTCCCCTTCCCCGAGGATCTTTTCCGAGAGGGCCACCGCGGTGGAATAACCGGTGGCGTACTTATAGACATAGAAGGGACGGTAGAAGTGCGGGATGCGGGCCCACTCGTACTGGACCTCATCGTCCATCACCAGGCCGGGGCCGAAGTAGTCGGCCACCAGCCCGCCGTACAGATGATTGAGGACCTCGGGATTGAGGGCCTCTCCCCGCTCGGCCATGGCGTGGGCCTCCCGCTCAAACTCGGCAAACATGGTCTGGCGGTAGACGGTACCCTTGAAGTTTTCCAGGTACTGGTTCAGCAGCACCAGCCGCTCGGCGGGGTCCTGGGCCTGCTTGAGCAGCTGCTCGATCATCAGGTTCTCGTTGACGGTGGAGGCCACCTCGGCCACAAAGAGGGTGTAGTTGGCATACTGAGGCGGCTGGTTGTGGTTGGAGAACCAGGTGTGGATGCTGTGGCCCATCTCGTGGGCGATGGTGGACACGCTGTCCAGTGTCCCGGTAAAGTTGGTCAGGATATAGGGGCTGGAGTCATAGGTGCCGGTGGAGTAGGCGCCGCCGCTCTTGCCCTTGTTGGGGAAGACATCCACCCAGCGCTCGGCAAAGCCGCGGCGGACGATGGTGCCGTAAGTTTCACCCAGAGGTGCCACGGCGTCCAGCACCATCTGCTTGGCCTGGTCGTAGGTGTAGCGCTTGGGGGTGCCCTGGGTCAGCGGGGCGTAGACATCATAATAATGAAGCTCCTCCAGTCCCAGCAGCCGTTTGCGCAGCGCCACATAGCGGTACATGGCGGGCAGATGGGCCCGGACGGCGCTGATCAGGCTGTCATAGACCGATTCGGGGATGTTCTCCCCCGCCATGGACATGGCCCGGGAGGAGGGATAATGCCGCACCGACGCTTCGGCCACCGCCGCCTTGACGTTGGCGGAGTAGGTGGCGGCAAAGGTGTTGATGTGCTGGCGGTAGCCGCGGTAGAAGCTGCGGAAGGCATTTTCCCGCAGGGTGCGGTCATTGGAGCTTTGCAGCACGATATAGTTGGAGCCGGTGACCTCCACCGTCTGCCCTTCCCCGTCCTGGACGCTGTCAAAGACCAGGTCGGCATCCTGCAGGTTGTCGGCAATCTCCCCGGGGGCGCCCAGCACCTCACCGAAGCTGGCCAGCAGCTTTTCCTCGGCAGCGCTCAGGGTGTGGGGTTTACGGCGGAGCAGGTCCTCCAGAGCAAAGCGGTACTCCTTGAGGGAGGGGTCCTCCACCAGGCTGTTCAGGGTTTCCTGGGGCAGGGCCAGCAGTTCCGGCTCGGCAAAGGCCCGCACCGACACCGCCCGCACATACTTGGCCCCGATCCGGGCATACATGCTCTGGGCGACGGTGGCCCGAGTGTCCTCGCTGCGGCGCATCGAGGCATAGCAGTACAGGTTGGACAGGATGCGGTCCAGGCTCACCTCGGCGTCCAGATAGGCCCGCAGTCCCTCGGCCTGGCCCAGCTTGCCCGCAAACCCGGCCATGGCGTCAATCTTCTGATCCAGTGCGGAAAATTCTTCCTCCCAGGCGGCGTCGCTGGCGTACAGCCGGGTCAGGTCCCACTGATAGTGCGGGTCGATCTGGGCCCGCTCCTGCAAAGTTTCTGGCATAACGTTCTCCTTTTTACAGCAACACAAAAGGGGTGCCCTTGCGGGCACCCACGGTTGGATTTATTCGGCGTGGTCGTAAGCGGTGCCTTCGGCGTCCCGCTCCTGCTCCGCGCGGACCAGTTCGGCCTCCACCTCGGGCAGACCGGTACCGGCCGGGATCAGCTTGCCGATGATGACGTTCTCCTTCAGACCGGCCAGCGGATCGACCTTGCCCTTGATGGCGGCTTCGGTCAGAACACGGGTGGTCTCCTGGAAGGAGGCGGCAGACAGGAAGCTGTCGGTGGCCAGGCTGGACTTGGTGATGCCCAGCAGCACCTGGCTGGCCTGCACCAGCTTCAGATCGGTCTCGCCGGCGTCGATGCGGCTCTGGAGTTCCTCATTGGTGATCATCACGTCGCGGCGGTTGACAACGCTGCCGGCGATGAAGCTGCTGGAGCCGGGATCTTCGATCCGGACCTTGCGCATCATCTGACGGACAATGACCTCGATGTGCTTGTCGTTGATTTCCACGCCCTGCAGGCGGTAAACCTTCTGGACTTCGCTGATGAGGTAATCCTGGGTGGCAACCCGGCCCTTGACGGCCAGGATGTCCTGGGGATAGGCGTGGCCTTCGGTCAGCAGGGTGCCCTTTTCAATGACATCGCCCTCCATGACCTTGAGGCGCTGGCCAAAGGGAATGATATAGCTCTTGGTGATGGGCGCGCCGTTGTCGTCCACGCCCAGGACCTCGGCATGGCGGGTCTTCTTGGTATCGTCGATGTGGACGGTACCTGCGATCTCGCTCATGATGGCCATGGCCTTGGGACGGCGGCTCTCGAACAGTTCCTCAACACGGGGAAGACCCTGGGTGATGTCTTCGGCCGATGCGATACCGCCGGTGTGGAAGGTACGCATGGTCAGCTGGGTACCGGGCTCGCCGATGGACTGGGCCGCGATGATACCGACCGACTCGCCCACCTTGACGCACTGGCCGTTGGACATGTTGGAGCCGTAGCACCGGGCGCAGACACCCACATGGGCACGGCAGGTCATGACGCTGCGGATCTCCAGCTCGGTGATGCCGGCCTTCTCGATCTTTTCGGCGTCGAACATATCCATCATCTTGTCCTTGGAAACCAGCAGCTCGCCGGTCTGGGGATCCACCACGTCATGCAGGGCATAACGGCCGATCAGACGCTCGGCAAAGGATTCGATGGAGGCGTTGCCCTCGCTGATCTCCCGCACCATGATGCCCTCGGTGGCGTGGCAGTCTTCCTCGCGGATGATAACTTCCTGGGAGACATCCACCAGACGGCGGGTCAGGTAACCGGAGTCGGCGGTACGCAGCGCGGTGTCGGCCAGGCCCTTCCGGGCGCCTCGAGAGGAGATGAAGTATTCCAGGATGTTCAGACCTTCGCGGTAGTTGGCGCGAATGGGCATTTCCAGCGTCTTACCGGCGGTGTTGGCCAGCAGGCCGCGCATGCCGGCCAGCTGCTTGATCTGGTCCATAGAACCACGGGCACCGGAGTCGGACATCATATAGATGGGGTTGCGCTGGTGATGGGTCTTCAGGTTGGTGGACAGGGCGGCCGAGACTTCCTCGGTGGCGGCCTGCCAGATTTCAACCGTCTTCTTGTACCGCTCCTCATCGGAGATCAGGCCGCGGTTGAAGTTCTTCATGACCTTTTCCACCTTCTTGTCGGCGGCGGCCAGGATCGCGGGCTTCTCGTCCGGGATGATGGCGTCGGGCACCGCGACGGTGATGGCGGACAGGGTGGAGTACTTGTAGCCCTGGGCCTTGATGGCATCCAGCATGATGGCGGTGGTCTTGCTGCCGTGCTTGGTCAGGCAGCGGCTGATGATGTCGGGCAGCTTCTTCTTGGTGACCTGGAAGCCGATCTCGTAGTCAAACTTATGCTCGGGATCGGTGCGGTCCACATAGCCCAGATCCTGGGGAATGGGATGGTTGAAGATGATGTTGCCCACGGTGGTATCCACCAGAGCGCTCTCCTCCACCCCGTCAAAGACCATGGTGCGGCGGACCTTAATGGGCGCCTGCAGGGTGACCACATGCTCGGCGTAGGCCATGAGGGCCTCGTCCTCGTCCCGGAAGACCTTGCCGTGGCCGGGGTCCTCGGGGTTGATCATGGTCAGGTAGTAGCTGCCCAGAATCATATCCTGGGTGGGAACGGTAACCGGCTCACCGTCGGAGGGTTTGAGCAGGTTGCCGGAGGCCAGCATCAGCATCTTGGCTTCGCGCTGGGCCTCGGTGGACAGCGGCAGATGGACAGCCATCTGGTCGCCGTCGAAGTCGGCGTTGAAGGGGGTGCAGACCAGGGGATGCAGCTTGATGGCGCGGCCTTCCACCAGCACCGGCTCGAAGGCCTGGATGCCCAGTCGATGCAGGGTCGGGGCGCGGTTGAGCAGCACCGGATGGCCCTTGATGACGGTTTCCAGCGAATCCCACACCTCGGAGGAGGCGCGCTCCACCTTCTTGCGGGCGGCCTTGATGTTGCTGGCGATACCCTTTTCCACCAGGTCCTTCATGACGAAGGGCTTGAAGAGCTCCAGCGCCATCTCCTTGGGCAGGCCACACTGGTACATCTTCAGCTCGGGGCCGACGACGATAACCGAACGGCCGGAGTAGTCAACACGCTTGCCCAGCAGGTTCTGACGGAAACGGCCCTGCTTGCCCTTGAGCATATCGGACAGGCTCTTGAGGGCGCGGTTGTTGGGGCCGGTGACCGGACGGCCGCGGCGGCCGTTGTCGATCAGGGCGTCCACCGCCTCCTGCAGCATCCGCTTTTCGTTGCGGACGATGATGTCGGGGGCACCCAGTTCCAGCAGCCGCTTGAGGCGGTTGTTGCGGTTGATAACCCTGCGGTAGAGATCGTTCAGGTCGGAGGTGGCGAACCGGCCGCCGTCCAGCTGAACCATGGGGCGGATATCCGGCGGAATGACCGGCACCACGGTGAGGATCATCCACTCGGGGCGCTGGTTGGAAAGGCGGAAGGCATCCACGCACTCCAGCCGCTTGAGCAGCCGGACCCGCTTCTGGCCGTTGGCCTTTTCCAGCTCCTCGTGGAGCTCGTTGGAGAGCTTGTCCAGGTCGATCTCGGCCAGCAGCTTCTGGATGGCTTCGGCCCCCATACCGGCCTCGAAGGTATCCTCGTACTTTTCCCGCATCTCCTTGTATTCCCGCTCGGTGAGCAGCTGCTTCTTTTCCAGCGGGGTAAAGCCGGGATCGGTGACGATGTAGTTGGCAAAGTACAGCACCTTGTCCAGCTGGCGGGGGCTGATGTCCAGCATCAGACCGATGCGGCTGGGGATGCCCTTGAAGTACCAGATGTGGGAGACCGGCGCGGCCAGCTCGATGTGGCCCATCCGCTCGCGGCGGACCTTGGCGCGGGTCACCTCGACGCCGCACTTGTCGCAGATCTTGCCCTTGTAGCGGATGCGCTTGTATTTGCCGCAGTGGCATTCCCAGTCCTTGGTGGGTCCAAAAATGCGCTCGCAGAACAGGCCGTCGCGCTCCGGTTTCAGGGTGCGGTAGTTGATGGTTTCGGGTTTTTTGACCTCGCCGTAGCTCCAGGCACGGATCTGATCCGGGGAGGCAAGGCCGATCTTGATCGAATCGAACTCTTTATTATCCATTCAGCGAACCCTCTCATTCACTCAGGTGTGGCAGGCGGTCTGGCTTATTCAAACAGGTCGTCGCTGCCGCTCTCGATGCTGGCCAGGTCTTCCATGTCCGGCTCGACGTCCTCGTCGCTGCCGCCGTCAAAGGCGTCCTCGGCATCCTGAACGCTGTAGTCGTCCTGCAGCTCGCTTTCGAGCAGCACGTTCTCGCCGGGCATGTCGGAATTGTCAAAGCCGGTGTCTTCATCGTCATATTCCTGGCGGATGTCGACCTCGTTGCCTTCCTTATCCTGCACGACGATGTCGAGGCCCAGGCTCTGCAGTTCCTTGAGCATGACGCGGAAGCTTTCGGGGATGCCGGGCTTGGGGATGTCCTCGCCCTTGACGATGGCCTCGTAGGTCTTGACGCGGCCGACGACGTCGTCCGACTTGACGGTGAGGATCTCCTGCAGGGTGTAGGCGGCGCCGTAGGCTTCCAGCGCCCAGACTTCCATTTCGCCGAAGCGCTGGCCGCCGAACTGGGCCTTGCCGCCCAGAGGCTGCTGGGTAACCAGGCTGTAGGGGCCGGTGGAACGGGCATGGATCTTATCATCCACCAAGTGATGGAGCTTGAGGTAGTACATATAACCGACGGTGACCTTGGAGGGGAACTTCTCGCCGGTACGGCCGTCGTAGACGGTGGTCTTGCCGTCGTCGGTCAGATCAATCTTGCTGAAGTCGATGATGTGTCCCCGCTCACCCATCAGCCGGTCCAGCTTGGTGGGATACTCGGGGGCGTTTTCACCGTGCCACTTTTCCCGGGCCTCGGCGAAGCAGTCACGCAGGTCGGCTTCGTGGGCACCGTCGAAGACGGGGGTCTGGACCTTCCAGCCCAGGGCCTTGGCCACATAGCCCAGGTTGACTTCCAGCACCTGCCCGATGTTCATACGGGAGGGAACGCCCAGGGGGTTCAGCACGATGTCCAGCGGGGTGCCGTCGGGCAGGAAGGGCATATCCTCCTGCGGCAGAATGCGGGAGACAACACCCTTGTTGCCGTGACGGCCGGCCATCTTGTCGCCCACGCTGATCTTGCGCTTCTGGGCGATGTAGCAGCGCACGCACTGGCGCACGCCGGGCTGCAGCTCGTCGCTGTTTTCGGGGGTGAAGACCTTGACATCCACCACGATGCCGTACTCGCCGTGGGGCACCCGCAGCGAGGTATCCCGGACTTCCCGGGCCTTCTCACCGAAGATGGCGCGCAGCAGCCGCTCCTCGGCGGTGAGCTCGGTCTCGCCCTTAGGGGTAACCTTGCCCACCAGGATGTCGCCGGTCTTGACCTCGGCGCCCACACGGATGATGCCGCGATCGTCCAGATCCTTCAGCGACTCATCGCCCACGTTGGGGATGTCGCGGGTGATCTCCTCGGGTCCCAGCTTGGTCTCCCGGGCCTCGGTCTCGTACTCGGTGACATGGATGGAGGTGTAGACATCCTCCCGCACCAGCTTTTCGTTGAGCAGGACAGCGTCCTCGTAGTTGTAGCCTTCCCAGGTCATGAAGCCCACCAGAGCGTTCTTGCCCAGGCTGATCTCGCCGTTCTTGGTGGCGGGACCGTCGGCAATCACATCGCCCTGCTTGACCTCGTCGCCCACCTGGACGATGGGGCGCTGGTTGACGCAGGTACCCTGGTTGGAGCGCATGAACTTGATCAGCTCGTAGGTGTCGGCGGAGCCATCCTCGCAGCGGATGACAATCTTTTCGGCATCCACGCTCTCCACGGTGCCGGCACGGGCGGCCAGCACGCAGACGCCGGAGTCGGTGGCGGCCTTGTACTCCATACCAGTGGCGACGATGGGCTGCTGGGTGACCATCAGAGGAACGGCCTGCCGCTGCATGTTGGAGCCCATCAGAGCACGGTTACAGTCGTCGTTTTCCAGGAAGGGGATCATGGCGGTGGCCACAGAGACCATCATCCGGGGAGAAACATCCATGAAGTCCACCTGGCTGGCCTCAAATTCCTGGATGTCGTTGCGGTGACGGCCGGAAACGCGGGGCCGGACAAAGCGGTTGTTCTCGTCCAGCGGCTCGTTGGCCTGGGCAACGATGTATTCGTCTTCCACGTCGGCGGTCATGTAGACCACCTCGTCGGTGACAACGCCGGTGGCCTTGTCCACACGGCGGTAGGGGGCTTCCACAAAGCCGTACTTGTTGATCTTGGCGAAGGTGGCCAGATAGGAGATCAGGCCGATGTTGGGACCTTCGGGGGTCTCAATGGGGCACAGACGGCCGTAGTGGGTGTAGTGCACGTCGCGGACTTCGAAGCTCGCGCGGTCACGGGACAGACCGCCGGGGCCCAGGGCGGACAGACGGCGCTTGTGGGTCAGCTCGGCCAGCGGGTTGTTCTGGTCCATGAACTGGGACAGCGGGCTGGAACCGATGAACTCCTTGATGGCGGCAACCACAGGCCGGATGTTGACCAGGCTCTGGGGGGTGATCTCGCCGGATTCCTGGTTCTGCAGGGTCATCCGCTCGCGGACCACACGCTCCATCCGGGAGAAGCCGATGCGGAACTGGTTCTGCAGCAGCTCGCCCACGCTGCGCACGCGACGGTTGCCCAGGTGGTCGATCTCATCGGTGGTGCCGATGCCGTGATCCAGGCCCAGCAGGTAGTTGACCGAGGCGAAGATGTCGTCCACGGTGACGGTGCGGCTGATCAGCACGTCATGGTTGCGGCGCAGCAGCTCCTTCTGCTCCTCGGGATCGGAGGTGGCATCCAGGATCTTGCGGATCTCGGCAAAGCAGGCGCGCTCATTGATGCCGCACTCGGCCTCCACGTCAAAGCTGAAGAAGGGCTGGGCATCCACATAGCCGTTGGAGATCACTGCCACGGGGGTGGGCTCTTCGTTCTTCTTTTCCACCAGGACGTTGACACGGGTCACGCCGGCGGCGTCGATCTCGTTGGCCTTTTCCTGGGTGATCTTCTCCCCTTTGGCCACCAGCAGCTCGCCGGTGAGGGGGGCGATGATGTCCTCGGCGGCCTTGTAGCCGGCAATGCGGCGGGCCAGGGCCAGCTTCTTGTTCATCTTGTAGCGGCCGAACCGGGCCAGATCATACCGCCGCGGATCAAAGAAGAGGGCGTTGATGTGGCTGCGGGAGTTCTCCACCGTGGGAGGCTCGCCGGGGCGCAGCTTGCGGTAGCATTCCAGCAGGCCTTCCTCGGTGGAATGGGTCACGTCCTTTTCCAGGGTGGCGTTGATCTTGGGCTCGGAATCGCCGAAGAACTGCCGGATCTGGTCGTCGGTGCTCAGACCCAGGGCGCGCAGCAGGGTGGTCACCGGCAGCTTGCGGTTTTTATCGATGCGGACGTAGAAGACATCGGAGGAGTCGGTCTCATACTCCAGCCAGGCGCCGCGGTTGGGGTTCATGGTCGCGGTGAAGAGTTCCTTGCCCGAACGGTCCTTGGAGGAGGCATAGAACACACCGGGAGAACGCACCAACTGGGAGACAATGACGCGCTCGGCGCCGTTGGAGATGAAGGTGCCGGAATCGGTCATCAGCGGGAAATCGCCCATGAAGATTTCCTGTTCCTTGACCTCGCCGGTCTGCTTGTTGAACAGGCGTGCCGTGACGTACAGCGGCGCCGAATAGGTGGCATCCCGTTCCTTGCACTCTTTAATGGTATACTTGGGGTGCTTGTCCAGCCGGTAGTCCACAAAGGTAAGCACCAGGTTGCCGGTATAGTCCTCAATCGCGGCGATGTCGTGGAAAACCTCGCGCAGGCCTTCTGCCAAAAACCAGTTGTAAGAGTTTTTCTGGATCTCGATCAGATTGGGCATGCCAATCACTTCGTTGATGCGGGAAAAGCTCATTCTGGTGGTTCTGCCGTTTTGTACGGGCTTGACCTTTACCATAAAATGCGACCACTCCTATTCCATTAGATTGAAAAGTTGGCGAAAGCGGCCCAAAGAACGGCACATGGAGAGGGAAATCTTCGTCGTTTTTCACAAAGTTTTTGTTTTCCCGGCCAAGGCAAATGGCCTTTAGGGCGCTCTATTCCATTTTTTGATACTGTTCCAGTATAAGGCAAACAACCCGCATTGTCAAGCACTTTTTTGGCTTTGGGCCGAATATTTCACCCTTTTCTCCCACGGCATCGAACGCCCGGATGAGTGTATCTTATTTCGGCAAATTGACAGTTTTCCACCGTCCGGCCGCCCTTGACAAATCCAAACGCTGGTCAAAACCGTCATTTTGTCCAACGCCTTTCTGTCTACAATTCACAAGACAGCTATCCGATTTTGCGCAACAAAAAAACAACTCCCTCCCCCGCCGCCGCGGGGAAAGGAGCATGGAGTTTCACGGGATTTTTCAATGGCCCGGCGCTCAGCGCAGGCCGAACTTGCGGTCCAGGCTGCGGTATTGCAGCGCCTCGGAGAGATGGGGTGTCTCGATGGTGGCGCTGCCCTCCAGGTCGGCAATGGTCCGGGCTACCCGCAGGATGCGGTCATAGGCCCGGGCGCTGTACCCCATCCGCTCAAAGGCGCCCCGCAGCAGCCGCTCGGCGGCGGGGGTCAGGCGGCAGAAGCGGCGCAGCGCCCCGCTGGGCAGGGCGGCGTTGCAGTTCACCCCCAGGCCGGCGTACCGCTGCTGCTGGATGGCCCGGGCCCGCACCACCCGGGCCCGCACCGCGGTGCTGGATTCCCCGCCCTGCTCGGCGGCCAGTTCGTCATACTCCACCGGCTGGGCCTCCACATGGAGGTCGATGCGGTCCAGCAGCGGGCCCGAGATCCGCTGCCGGTAGCGCTCCACCGCGCTGGGGGTGCAGGTGCACTCCCGGGTGGGATGGCCCAGATAGCCGCACTTGCAGGGGTTCATGGCCGCCACCAGCATGAACCGGCAGGGGTAGACCGCCGTGGCATGGACCCGGCTGACGGTGATTTTGCCATCCTCCAGCGGCTGGCGCAGCACCTCCAGGGTGTCCCGGGCGAACTCGGGCAGCTCGTCCAGAAAGAGCACCCCGTTGTGGGCCAGGCTGACCTCGCCGGGGCGGGCGTTGCTGCCCCCGCCGGCGATGGCCGCCGCGCTGACACTGTGGTGGGGGCTGCGGAAGGGCCGGTGGTTCATCAGCCCCTGGCCGGGGCGCATCAGCCCCGCCACCGAATAGATGGCGGTGGTCTCCAGCGCTTCCTCGTAGGTCATGGGCGGCAGGATGCCGGGCATCCGCTTGGCCAGCATGCTTTTGCCGGTGCCGGGAGAGCCCACCATCAGCAGGTTGTGCCCGCCGGCGGCCGCCACCTCCATGGCCCGGCGGGCCTGCGCCTGTCCCCGGACATCGGCCAGATCCGGCCCCAGCCAGTCCCCGTCGGCGGTGTAGCCGTCACTCCGGGCCGGGCTGAGCTGCGCCTCCCCGCAGAGGTGCTGGGCCACCTCCCGGGCGGTGCGGGCACCATAGACCTCCACCCCCTCGGCCACCGCAGCCTCGGCGGCATTTTCCGCCGGGACAAATAGCTTGGTTGCCCCAGCCCTGGCCGCTGTCATGGCCATGGGCAGCACTCCGGCCACCGGGCGCAGGGTGCCGTCCAGTCCCAGCTCCCCCAGGAAAACCTGGTCGGGTGCAGGCGCCGGGATCAATCCCTGGGCGGCCAGAATGCCCAGAAAGACCGGCAGGTCATACACCGGGCCGGTTTTGCGCACATCGGCGGGGGCCAGGTTGACGGTGACATGGCTGGCGGGCCAGCGATAGCCCAGATTTTTGATGGCGCTGCGCACCCGCTCGCTGCTCTCCTTCACCGCCGAATCGGGCAGCCCCACCAGCACAAACTGGGGCAGCCCGCCCGAGATATCGGTTTCCACCTGCACTTCATATCCCGAAAGCCCGGTCACTCCCAGGCTTGCAATCCGCGCAAACACCGGCCTTCCTCCTTTTTCCTCACCTTATTTAATATCAGTATATTCTTCCCGGCCCCCTGGGGCAAGGGGCAAAATGCCCGGCGGCAAAAAAGCGGTCCGATCCGCTTCTTTCCCCGGTTTTTCGATTGACAACCAAAGGAATGATTGGTATATTTATGGTAACCCGTAAACTTACATAAAAAGCGTTCACGGATAGAAAGTGATGGTGTTCAAAATGTACAAAGATATGTATGATCGCTGGTTAGCTGCCAACCTGGACGATCCCGATCTCAAGCCCGAGCTGGAAAGCATCCGGGAAGACGACGCTGCAATCCAGGATCGGTTTGCGGTGGCGCTGAAGTTTGGCACCGCCGGTCTGCGCGGCGTCATCGGCGCCGGCACCAACCGGATGAATGTCTATGTGGTCCGTCAGGCCACCCAGGGCCTGGCCAACTGGGTCAAGACCCAGGGCGGCACCCAGACCGTTGCCATCAGCTACGACAGCCGCATCAAGAGCGATGTCTTTGCCAAGGCAGCCGCCGAGGTGCTGGCCGCCAACGGCATCCATGTGCGGATCTACAAGGCCCTGATGCCGGTGCCCGCCCTCTCCTTCGCCACCCGGTACTACCACTGCAACGCCGGCATCATGGTCACCGCTTCCCACAACCCGGCCAAGTACAACGGCTACAAAGCCTACGGCCCCGACGGATGCCAGATGACCGATGAGGCCGCCGACATCGTCTATGCCGAGATCCAGAAGACCGACATCCTGACCGGCGCCAAGACCATGCCCTTTGCCGATGGCATGGCCCAGGGGCTGATCGAATATGTGGGGGATGACTGCATCAACGCTCTGTATGAAGCCATCGAGGCCCGCAGCATCCGGCCCGGCATCTGCGAGACCGCCGGCCTGAAGCTGGTGTACAGCCCGCTGAACGGTTCCGGCCTGGTGCCGGTCACCCATGTGCTGGAGGACATCGGCATTACCGACATCACCATCGTGCCGGAGCAGAAGGACCCCGACGGCAACTTCCCCACCTGCCCCTATCCCAATCCCGAAATCTTCGAGGCGCTACGCCTGGGCCTGGAGCTGGCCGAGAAATCCGGCGCTGACCTGATGCTGGCCACCGACCCCGACGCCGACCGTGTGGGCATCGCCGTCAAGTGCAAGGACGGCAGCTATGAGCTGCTCTCCGGCAACGAGGTGGGCGTGCTGCTGCTGGACTACATCTGCGCCGGCCGCATCGAGCAGGGCACCATGCCTAAAGATCCCGTCATGTGCAAGTCTATCGTCTCCACCCCGCTGGCCGACAAGGTGGCCGCCCATTACGGTGTGGAGTGCCGCAATGTGCTCACCGGCTTCAAGTGGATCGGTGACCAGATCGCCAAGCTGGAGGCCGATGGTCAGGTGGACCGCTTCATCTTCGGCTTTGAGGAGAGCTACGGCTATCTGGCCGGGCCCTATGTCCGGGACAAGGACGCCATCATCGGCTCCATGCTGATCTGCGAGATGGCCGCCTACTACCGCGCCAAGGGTTCTTCCATCAAGGAAGAGCTGGAGCGGATCTACGCCCAGTACGGCCGCTACCTGAACAAGGTGGACAGCTTCGAGTTCCCCGGCCTGTCCGGCATGGACAAGATGGCCGGCATCATGGAAAACCTGCGCAAGAACCCGCCCAAGGAGTTTGCCGGCTACCAGGTGGTCAAGGTTGTGGACTACGAAAAGCCCGAGGAGACCGGCCTGCCCGCCGCCAACGTCCTGATCTACACCCTGGACAACGGCGCCACCGTGGTGGTGCGCCCCTCCGGCACCGAGCCCAAGATCAAGACCTACTTCACCACCCTGGGCAAGGATCTGGCCGAGGCCCAGGCCCAGAAGGATGCCCTGGCCGAGGCGGTCAAGCCGCTGCTGGCCTGAAAAAAGCCTTGACAACCCGCATCGGTTCTGGTATAGTATTACGGCAATCGTTTGTAAGGCTGCTCCGTTCGCACAGGATGGCGTATGCTGGTAGCCGATAAGTCGAAGATTGTGATGAGCACATATATCAAGTATGGCTCCCGTTAATCATGATCGAGAAAGAGGTGAAACGCAATGAAAGAAGGCATCCATCCGAAGTATGTGGATTGCACCATCACCTGCGCCTGCGGCAACGTCATCAAGACCCGCTCCACCAAGCCGGAGATTCACGTCGAAGTCTGCAGCAAGTGCCATCCCTTCTACACCGGCAAGCAGAAGCTGGTGGACACCGGCGGACGTGTCGAGCGCTTCAAGCGCCGCTTCGCCAAAGCTGGCAAGTAATTTTTGATCAGCGTATCCGATACCGCAGATGGTTTCATCTGCGGTATCGTTGTATTTCACCGCAGGGGGATCTTCATGGCAGATTACCAGACCATCCGGGGCACCGCCACCTTTGAGTATGAGGAAAAGCGCAGCCGGTTCATCGGCACCGCCGCCTTTGCCGACACCGAGGAAGCCGCCCTGGCCATCCTCAACAGGGTGCGGGCGGCCAACCGCACCGCCCGGCACAACGTCTATGCCTATGTGCTGCAAAACGGCCGGGCTCGGTTCTCCGACGACGGCGAACCTGCCAAGACCGCCGGCACCCCGGTGCTGGAGGCCATCCACCACGCCGGGCTTTCGGATGTGATTGTGGTGGTCACCCGGTATTTCGGCGGCATCCTGCTGGGCACCGGCGGACTGGTGCGGGCCTACACCGCTGCGGCCTCGGGGGCGCTGAACGCCGCCGAGCACCTCTCGATGCGGCTGGCCGTGGACTGTCGGCTGCGGGTGCCCTATCCCCTGTTCGATCCCGCTTCCCGGCTGGTGGCCCAGTCGGGCGCCCAGTGCGGCGATCCGGTGTTTGACGATGCCGTGACCCTGCACTGGCGGATGCCCGCCGGCACCGAAGCTCCCCTCTGCGCCGCCCTGGAAGAGCTGACCCGGGGCAGTGCCCGGGTGGAGATCAGCCAGCCCTTTTATGCGGCGCTGTAACACAACCTTTCGGAAGAGGCGTGATGTCCCCCACGGGGCACCGCGCCCCTTCTTTTCGTCCCGGCTCCCCCGCCGGGGCGGTTCATCGGGGGGCGGAAGCGCAAAGCCGCCAAAAAAAGATGTGAATTTTTTTGAAATTCTCCAAAAAGGAAAAGTATTTTTGCCGTTTTTATCGTATTTAATTTATAGAGAGATTTTTCCGGCAAGGAAAGGGGGTATTCCATGACCATCCGCGAAGAAACCGAATTACTGGAGCGGATGACCCTGAGCCGCTACGCGGCGCTGAGCCAGAACAGCCGGGGGCGCCGCCATCCGCTGGAACCGGACCCCATGCGTCCCTGCTACCAGCGGGACCGGGACCGCATCCTCCACTGCAAGGCCTTCCGCCGGCTGAAGCAAAAGACCCAGGTTTTCCTCTCCCCCGAGGGGGACCACTACCGCACCCGGCTGACCCACACCCTGGAGGTTTCCCAGATCGCCCGCACCATTGCCCGGGCGCTGCGGCTGAACGAGGACCTGACCGAGGCCATCGCCCTGGGGCATGATCTGGGCCACACCCCCTTTGGCCATGCCGGGGAACGGGCACTGAACCGGCTGTGCCCCGGCGGTTTTACCCATTACCGCCAGAGCCTGCGGGTGGTGGACTACCTGGAGCGGGATGGCCAGGGGCTGAACCTGAGCTGGGAGGTGCGCAACGGCATCATCACCCACACCAAGGGCAGCTGGGCCCGCACCCTGGAGGGCTGCACCGTCCGCATTGCCGACCACATCGCCTTCCTCAACCATGACATCGAGGACGCCATCAGCGCCGGAGTGCTGGACCCCGCCATCCTGCCCGCCGAGGCCACCCGCATCCTGGGCCACGGCAAGTCCCAGCGCATCACCACCATGATCACCGATCTGGTGGCCCACAGTCAGAACGGCAGCCTGCAGTTTTCCCCCGACGTGGAAAACGCCTACGAAATCCTCAAGGATTTCATGTACAGCACCGTCTATGTGGACAAGGAGGCCAAGCGGGAGGAAAAAAAGGTGGACAAGATGGTGTCGGAGCTCTACGACCGGCTGTGTTCCGAGCCCACCCTGATGCCCAACTTTTATATGCAGATCGCCTACAACGAGGGCATCGACCGGGCGGTGGTGGACTACATCAGCGGCATGAGCGACGAGTTTGCCACCAACCTGTTCGTCCGGCTCTTTGTGCCCCAGAAATGGCATGTTCTCTGATTTCAATTCATTGCACAGGAGGCAGCTCCATCCAAGATGATTCCACAGGAATACATACAGGAAGTGGTCCGCCGCAACGACATCACCGAGGTCATCGGCCAGTATGTCCAGCTGCGGCGGCGGGGACGCACCTGCACCGGGTTGTGCCCCTTCCACAACGAAAAGACCCCCTCCTTCACCGTCTACCCCGAAACCCAGAGCTTTTACTGTTTCGGCTGCGGTGCCGCCGGGGATGTGATCAGCTTTGTGCGAAAATACAACAACCTGGGCTATGTGGAGGCGGTCAAACAGCTGGCCGCCCACGCCGGGATGCCCATGCCGGAGGAGGACGACAAGGAAAGCCGGATGCGCAGCCAGCTGCTGGAGATCAACCGCTGCGCCGCCCGCTATTTCTACGACCAGCTCAACGCCCGCACCCCCGAGGCTGCTCAGGCCCGCCGGTACTGGAAGGAAAAGCGGGGCCTGTCCGACGGCGCCATCCGGCGGTTCGGCCTGGGCTATGCGCCGGAGGACTTTGTGGGTCTGCTGCACTATCTGCGCCGCCGGGGCTTCACCGAGCCCGAGCTGGAGGCTTCCGGCCTGGTCAAGCGCAGCGCCAAGGGCAATCTCTACGACATCTTCCGCCACCGGGTCATGGTGCCCATCATCGACGTGCGGGGCAACATCATCGCCTTTGGCGGACGGGTGCTGGACGATTCCAAGCCCAAATACATCAACAGCCCCGAGACGATGGTCTACAAAAAGTCCAAAACTCTGTTTGCCCTCAACGTGGCCAAGAAATCCGCCTCCAAGCGGTACATCCTCTGCGAGGGGTACATGGACGTGATCAGCATGCACGAGGCGGGGTTTGACACCGCGGTCTGCGCCTGCGGCACCGCCCTGACCCCCGACCAGGTCAAGCTTCTCAGCGAGTACGCCGACGAGGCGGTGCTGAGCTACGACTCGGACGAAGCGGGCCAGAAGGCCACCGAGCGCAGCCTGGCCCTGTTTGCCGACAGCCCGGTAAAGGTGACGGTGCTCTCCATTCCCGGGGCCAAGGACCCCGACGAGTTTATCCGCAGCTACGGCAAGGAGCGGTTTGAGGCCATCCTCAACGGCACCGCCAACCCCACCGAGTTCAAGCTGAGCAAGGCCAAAAAGAAGTTCGATCTGCGCACCGACGACGGCCGGCTAGAATACATCCGGGAGGCGCTGTCCATCCTGGCTGCCGGCAATGTCAGCCCCACCGCCCGGGATGTCTACGCCGGACGGATCGCCGAGGAAACCGGGGTCTCCAAAACGGCGGTGCTGGCCCAGCTGGACGCCGCCCTGAAGGGGGCGCTGCGCAAGGCCCGGCGCCAAGAGCAGCGCAAGCTGGCCGACCAGGGCATTGCGGCGGACATCCGGGTGCCCTACGACCGGGGCGGCGACCAGGCCCTGGGAGCCGCGGCCGCCGGGCGGCAGATTCTGGCCGCCATGCTGCAGGACCCCGACCAGATCCCCTATGTGCGGCAGCGGCTGGACCTGGACGCCATCCCGCTGCCTGAGATCCAGCAGGCCATCCGGGCCCTGTACCAGTGTGCCGACAGCGGCCAGCCGGTGAACATCACCGCCCTGAGCGCCCTGCTTGACGAAAAGACCCTGGCCGAGGTGGTGCGGCTGCAGGCCCGGAACCACGATCTGCGGCTGGTGCGCCAGGACATCGACATGTATCTGGAACGGCTGCGCCATGCGGTGCCGGTCAGCCAGAAAGCCGCCCACTCCAGCGATGCGGATTTCAAACAGCTGTTTGATTCCATCACCCGGGAGAAACGCCTCCCCGAGGAGGAGGGCCAGTAAAAACCAAGACATTTTCCCCCGCCGTTGGTAAAATTGCCAAGAACGGGCAGACTAAAAATCAAAGGAGACAATACTTATGGCAGAGAAGAAAGATCCCATCCGCGCATTGGTCGAGAACGGACGCCGCGTCGGCAAGCTGACCAGCAGCGAGGTCGCCGATGCGATGGAGGAAAGCGGCCACGGCATGGACGTGGAACAGATGGAAAAGCTCTACGAAGAGCTGGAAAGTGCCGGCATCGAGGTGGTGGACGATGATCCCGCCGTGGACGCAGGCGCCAACGTCCATCTGACCGAGGAAAATGTGGAGGACTTCGAGGATTCGCTGTCCAGCGAGGGCATCACCATCGACGACCCGGTGAAGGTCTACCTCAAGGAGATCGGCCGGGTGCCCCTGCTGACCCCTGAGGAGGAGATTGAGCTGGCGTTGTCCATCAAGGACGGCGGCCCCAAGGGTGAGCGCGCCAAGCAGCGGCTGAGCGAGGCCAACCTGCGTCTGGTGGTCTCCATCGCCAAACGGTATGTGGGCCGCGGCATGCAGTTCCTGGACCTGATCCAGGAGGGCAACCTGGGCCTGATCAAGGCGGTGGAAAAGTTTGACCACACCAAGGGCTTCAAGTTCTCCACCTACGCCACCTGGTGGATCCGCCAGGCCATCACCCGCGCCATTGCCGATCAGGCCCGCACCATCCGCATCCCGGTGCATATGGTGGAGACCATCAACAAGGTCAAGAAGGTGTCCAGCCAGCTGCTCCACGAGAACGGCCACGAGCCCAGCGCCGAGGAGATCGCCGCCCGGCTGGATATGCCGGAGGACAAGGTTCGGGAGATCATGCGGGTGGCCCAGGAGCCGGTGAGCCTGGAAACCCCCATCGGTGAGGAGGAGGACAGCCATCTGGGCGACTTCATCCCCGACGAGGAGGCTCCGGTGCCCGCCGAGGCTGCCAGCCAGACCCTGCTGAAGGAACAGCTGGCCGACGTGCTGAAAACCCTGACCCCCCGGGAGGAAAAGGTGCTGCGGCTGCGTTTCGGGCTGGAGGACGGCCGTCCCCGCACCCTGGAGGAAGTGGGCAAGGAGTTCAACGTCACCCGTGAACGTATCCGTCAGATCGAGGCCAAGGCGCTGCGCAAGCTCCGCCATCCCAGCCGCAGCAAGAAGCTGCGGGATTTCCTGGATTGATGTTCCGCTGAATCTATAAACAAGGCAGGACCCCTGTGGATCGGGGTCCTGCCTTTATTGTTTATGGTTCCCGGCTGTCGGCGCCGGTCTGGGCATAGTGGAAGAGATACTGCTGTAAAATTCCGGCATTGCCGTAGCGGGGAAAGGGGCTGACCCCGCCGTACCGCTGCTGGATCACCCGCTGAATCCAGACATCCACCGGAGCGCAGTTCACCCGCCCGTAGCCAAACAGCGCCACACAGTCAGCCACCTTTTTGCCCACCCCGTACACCTGGCACAGGGCCTGGAGCAGTTCCTCGTCGGGCAGCTGTTCCAGCCCGGTCAGGGAGAGCCGGCCGTCTTTCACCCGCCGGGCCGCGTCCAGCAGATAGCCGGTGCGGTAGCCCAGGCTGCATTCCCGCAGCCCCGTCTCCCCGGCGGCCAGCAGAGCGTCAGGGGTGGGAAAGGCGTGGACTGTCTCGCCACCGGCGGCCAGCGGTTCGCCGTAGCGCTGGCAGAGGGCTTCCACACAATGCCGGATGGCAGGGATGTTCTTGCGCTGGGAGATGATGAAGGTTCCCAGCATCTCCCAGGGGTCCTGGCGCAGGATGCGAATGCCCGCCCCGTACCGCGCCGCGGCACAGAGGTAGGCATCTTCCGGCGGCAGGGCAGCCCGGATGGCCCGGTAGTCCCGTCCCAGGTCAAAGTAGGGCATCCAGTGTCTCTGCCAGATATACCGGGAGCAGTCCACCAGGTAGCGGTGGGCACTCTTCTGCCGGATGTGCAACAGACGCCGCCCGGTGACAAACCGCCAGCCCTCCTCTTCCGGGACCGCCCGAAAGCACTGGCCGCTGGCCGCAATCTTGGCCAGATCAAAGTCGTCCCGGATGGTCACGGTGGTCATGGCTGTTCTCCCCGCAGCAGACCGGCCAGCAGCCGGGCGCTCTTCTCCCAGGAATAGCGGGCCAGCACCCCCGCCGGGTTGTGGCCCGGGGTGATGGCCTGCAAGTCCCCCCGGTTATGTTCCAGGTCAATGTACCCGGCATGGCTGCCGTAGACCTCCCGCATGCAGGGGGTATCGCTGACCAGCACCTGAGGGGCACCGCAGGCGATGGCCTCCAGCGGCGGGATGCCGAAGCCCTCGTAGAGGGTGGGAAAGAGAAAGGCCCGGCAGTGTTCCATCAGCGCCTTGGCCTCGCCGTCGGTGACATAGCCCAGGTAGACCACATTGTCCAGGTGATCCAGCCCCAGCCGGGCGGCCTCCTCGGCCAGGCTGCCGCTGCCCGCAATGGCAAAGACGCAGTCCGGGTTGGCCTTGGCCGCCCGCAGCACCCAAGGGAAGTTTTTGTTTTTGAGCAGGTTGGCCATGGAGAAGTAATACGCCCCCGGCCGGAGCTGCGGCCATTTGGGCGGATCGGCAAAGATATCCTCCGCCGCCTGCACCCGCTGCATATGCTGCCAGGCGTTGGGCACCACCGCAATCCGGGCCGGGTCCACCCCGTAGTAGCGGACCAGCTCCCCCTTGGAAAACCGGGAAACCGTCACGATGGTCTCGGCCCGCCGGGCGATGGCCCGGTACTGCAGCCGGTGCCAGGCCGCACTGAGCCGGCCCCGCAGGTCGGTGTAAAAATCCGGCCGGGCCCGGTAGCAGACATCGTGAACCACCGCGATTCCCCGGCCGCTGCCCGGCCCCAGCGGGATGACATTGCACATGCAGAGCCACCGCCGCCCCGAGGCCCGCAGATATTGGGGAAAATCCAGCTGTTCCCAGGCCATCCCCCGGTGGGTGCCGGTGGGCACCACCTTGAGGTTGCGATAAGCCGGGGTTTCGGTGTCCGGGGGCACCGCGATTTCCAGCTCGCCGGGAGCCAGGATTTTGTCCAGCTCTGCCATCAGCTCGATGGAATAGCGCTGGATGCCCGACAGGCGCTGGGCAAAAAACAGCCCGTCCACCGTATATTGTTCAGCGGTTTGCATCGCCTTCTCCTTCCTTGTCCAAGCCTTCTTTCAGCCGCAGGATCCGCCCCACGCTCTCGTCCAGCCGGTCCTCGGGGATCTGGCCGGTTTCCACTGCCTCCAGCACCGCGTCATAGGCCTGGGGCAGGTCTTCCGGCATCAGCAGGATATCCGCCCCGGCCTCCAGGGCCAGCAGCGCCGCCTCGCCGGCGGTGTAGTGCTCGGTGATCGCCCCCATGGCCAGGGAATCGGTGACAATGACCCCCTCAAAGCCCAGCTCCTCCCGCAGCCGCTGGGTGAGCATGGTGGGGGAAAGGCTGGCGGGCAGGCCGTCATCGGTGGCATTGGGGGGTTGGATGTGCCCCGCCATCACCGCGTCCGCCCCCGCCGCAATGCCGGCCCGGAAGGGCAGCAGCTCACATGTCCACAGTGCCTCCCAACTCTTGCCGGTGCTCACCGCCCCGTCGTGGCTGTCGGCGGCGGTGTCCCCGTGGCCGGGATAATGCTTGAGGGTGCAGGCCACCCCCGCCCGGTGAAACCCTTCCACCGCCGCAGCCACCCCTTCGGCCGCCGCCTGGGGGTCGCTGGAAAAGGCGCGGGTGCCGATGATGGGGTTGCGGGGGTTGGTGTTCACATCGGCCACCGGGGCAAAGTCCAGCCCGATGCCATACTCCGCCAGGTAGCCCCCGATGGTGGCGCACATTTCGGTCACCGCTGCGGGGCCCTGTGCCCCCACAGCGGCGGCACTCTCATAGATGGGCAGCCCAAAGGCGGCGTTGACCGCCAGGCGGGTCACCGCGCCCCCCTCCTCGTCCACCGCCAGCAGCAGCGGCACCTCCCCCGCCGACCGCAGCGCCGCCGAAAAGGCGGTGAGCTGGGCGGGGTCGGTGATGTTTTTTCCAAAGAGTACCACGCCTCCCACCGGGTATTGGGCCAGGGTTTCCTCCATGGATGGGGTCAGGGCGATCACCCCCGGGGCGTCGGGGTCTTCGATCTGCCGGGGGTCCTGGGTGGGGTCCAGGGCATCGGGCCGGACGAAAAAGAGCTGCCCCACCTTCTGCCGCAGTGTCAATTGGTCCAGCAACGGCTCCGGTGCCGGGGTGGTGGGACTGGGCTGCGGGGTGGCTGTGACCGCCGGGGCTGCCGCCTCCTCGTGGGCCGGCAGGCAGCCGCAGAGCAGCCCCAGTGCCAGCACCGCCAGCCAGCCTTTGGTCTTCATCCCCTCACCCCCTTGTGTTTCTTTATCCTAGCATAGTTTGCCCCGCTTGACAAGAAAAGGGGCTGTTGCAAAACGAAAGTTGAGCAGCAGCCCCATTTTCATGGCGATTTCTGTTGAAAACTCCATTCCGGAAGGGTTTTCGTGGAGATTTCGTTAAAAACTCCGGCGCAATCTCGAAAAAAGGGTATAGCAAAGCTGAGCTTCGCCGAAAGGAGAAGCCTGGTTTTTTGCATATTCCAGAATATCGAAAAAATCTATTCTTTTTTCAGTGGGAAAAGGTGGCTTTTCAACCGGCCGTGTTGCAGCTTGGACCAATATTTTTTCAGGTTGTAGGCCAAACACAGCAGAAACAGCTCCAGAGAAATATTCGTCCTTCCCCGCATTAGAAAACGCTTGAACTTGCGGTTGCTTTTCAGGACGCCAAAGGCACCTTCTACCTGAATAGATCGGTTCATCCGAAGCAGAGCACCTCGCTCGGTAGCAAGCCACCGGTGAGCCTGTGCTCTGCACTGTGCAAACTCCTCGCAAACTTTGACCTCTTTGCAGAAGCCAGGATCCTTGGATTTCGTACACTGTTCCCGCGCAGGGCAGCCCGTGCATCCTTCGCAGCGATAATAGCTGTAAGTGGTAACCATTCCATCCTCTTTCTTTGAGCTGGTCCGGTGCAGCCGAAGTTTTCTGCCTGCGGCACATACAAAA
>CALWNP010000028.1 GCA_944382835.1 uncultured Gemmiger sp. | reverse complement strand
GACACCAACATGCGCACCCGCTTCACCTGCGGTGCCCGGGAGTTCGTCAACCGCTGGAGCGAGGCCGGCCCCACCCATCACATGGCCGCCGCCTCCGGCCGCCACATCGACACCATCCTCAAGGTGGCCGAGATCTTCAACGTGCCGGTGGATGTCATCACCCGCTGAGTTGTCCCCCCAAAGTTTTATACATATTGAATTATAATAGATATTTTATACAGAAAGGATCATCAAGATGGAGATTTACGAAGTACCCTGCGTCAAGGGTTTTATCCGGATGTGCAACGACGGCTGGCTGCAGGGCTGGCACGAGCGCAACGGCGGCAACCTGACCTACCGCATGACCGCCGAGGACGTGGAGGCCTGCCGTCCCTTCTTTGACGAGACGCCCCGGGAATGGGTGAAGATGGGGGTGCAGGCGGAAAACCTGGCCGGTGAGTACTTCATCACCACCGGTTCGGGCAAGTTCTTCCGCAATGTGGAGCCCGATCCCATCCACAGCATCGGCATTGTGGAAATCAACGCCGCCGGCGATAGCTGGCGGATTGTCTGGGGCCTGGCCGAGGGTGCCAAACCCACCAGCGAGTTCCCCAGCCATTTCATGAACCACAGCGTCCGCAAGGCAGCCACCAACGGTGCCAACCGGGTCATCTACCACTGCCACGCCACCAACGTCATCGCCCTGACCTACATCCTGCCCCTGACCGACCGTGCCTTCAGCCGTGCTCTGTGGCAGAGCGCCACCGAATGCCCGGTGGTCTTCCCCGAAGGCGTGGGCGTCTGCCCCTGGATGGTGCCGGGCGGTGCCGACATTGCCATGGCCACCAGCGAGAAGATGAAGACCTACCAGGCCGCCATCTGGGCCCAGCACGGCCTGTTCGCCTCCGGCCCCGACTACGACACAACCTTCGGCCTGGCTCACACCATCGAGAAGAGTGCCGAGATCTATGTCAAGGTGCTGTCCATGGGCGGCGGCCTGATCCGCCAGACCATCGAGGATGACGACCTGCGGGCCATCGCCCGGGACTTCGGCGTCACCCTCAACGAAGATTTCCTGGACTGACCGGGAACCGGTTGCCTTTGCCGCCCCGGATGTGCTAAGCTAAGTATAAGAGCTGCTTTTGCACGCAGCAAGGCAGAAAACCGTCCCGTTAAAGTATCAAACAAAAGGAGTGTATTGTTATGGTATCCCGCATTGTTCTGAACACCATTTCCTACCACGGCCACGGCGCCATCGAGAACATCGTTCCCGAACTGACCTCCCGCGGCTACAAGAAAGCCTTCGTCTGCTCCGACCCCGACCTGATCAAGTTCGGCGTCACCAAGAAGGTCACCGATCTGCTGGACGCCGCCGGCTTTGCCTACTCGGTGTACAGCGAGATCAAGCCCAACCCCACCATCCAGAACGTCCAGGACGGCGTGGAGGCCTTCAAGAAGGCGGAAGCCGACTGCATCGTCACCATCGGCGGCGGCTCCTCCATGGACACCGCCAAGGCTATCGGCATCATCATCAACAACCCCGAGTTCGCCGATGTCCGCAGCCTGGAAGGCGTTGCTCCCACCAAGAAGCATGCGGTCTTCACCATCGCGGTGCCCACCACCGCCGGTACTGCCGCCGAGGTCACCATCAACTACGTCATCACCGACGTGGAGAAGAAGCGCAAGTTCGTCTGCGTGGACACCAACGACATCCCCGAAGTTGCCGTTGTCGATCCCGACATGATGGCCTCCATGCCCAAGGGCCTGACCGCCGCCACCGGTATGGACGCTCTGACCCATGCCATCGAGGGCTACATCACCAAGGGTCACTGCACCATCTCGGACATGTTCCATCTGGAAGCCATCCGGCTGATCAGCGAAAACCTGCGTGCTGCCGTCCAGAACACCCCCGAAGGCCGCGAGGGCATGGCCCTGGGCCAGTACATCGCCGGCATGGGCTTCTCCAACGTGGGTCTGGGCATTGTCCACAGCATGGCTCACGGCCTGAGCGCCCTGTATGACACCCCCCACGGTGTGGCCTGCGCCATCCTGCTGCCTGTTGGCCTGGAATACAACAAGAGCGTGGCCGGCGAACGTTACCGCGCCGTGGGCAAGGCCATGGGCGTTGAGGGCATCGACGCCATGAGCGATGCCGAAGCCGCCGACGCCACCATCGCCGCCGTCAAGAAGCTCAGTGCCGACGTGGGCATCCCCGCCAACCTGCAGGGCATCCTGAAGGAGGAGGATATTCCCTTCCTGGCCGAGTCCGCCTTTGCCGACGCCTGCTGCCCCGGCAACCCCCGTGACACCAGCGTGGAAGAGATCAAAGAGCTGTACAAGAGCCAGCTGTAAGCGCTTCTGCTGATAAACGAAACAAAGGCCAGACCGGTCCGGATGGATTGGTCTGGCCTTTCTGGTTTCGCTGCCGGGAAAAGCAGAAAGGGCCCGGTTTCCCAGCTCCCGCCTGCCGGATTTTCCCTTTTTCCGCCGATAAAATTGTAAGAAAACCTCAATTTTTCTCCGCTTCTGCCAAAAAACATCTGGCCGTTTTGCTCCATTTCCGCTACAATAGAGTATAGCAGTTCAAGGCATTTTCATCTCATTTCAAAGGATAGATCTCAACCAGAAAGGAGTATCCCATGCAAGCTTACGAACAGGAACACTATAACAAGGTCCGGGCACTGACCCCCGACTGCCTCGTTCTTTTGAAGAGCGACGGCAGCTTTCCGCTGGCCGGGCCGGAACCCATCGCACTGTATGGCAGCGGCGCACGCCGCACCATCAAGGGCGGCACCGGCTCCGGTGATGTGAATGTGCGGCACTACCCCACCATTGAGGATGGCCTCGAGACCGCCGGCTGCACCGTGACCACCAAGGGATGGCTGGACGGCTACGACGCCGTCCGGGAGGAGGCCCGGCAGGCATTTTTTGCCGAAAAGCAGAAGATCGTGGCGGCCGAGGGCCTGAGCGCCCTGGCAAGTCTGATGGGGGCCGAGCCCACCGAGCCCGACTATGACCTGCCGCTGGACGGCGCGGGCGAGACCGCCGTCTATGTGCTGGCCCGCCGCAGCGGCGAGGGCACCGACCGGACCGATACCGCCGGTGACCTGCGCCTGACCGATACCGAGGTGCGGGACATCCTGGCGCTGCAGCAAAAGTACCAGCGGTTCCTGCTGGTGCTCAATGTGGGCGGCGTTGTGGACCTGTCTCCGGTGGTGGACCAGGTGGGCAACATCCTGCTGCTCTCCCAGCCCGGCATCGCGGTGGGGGACGCCTTTGCCGACGTGCTGCTGGGCAAGGCAGTGCCCTCCGGCCATCTGAGCGCCACCTGGGCCGCGGCAGCCGACTACCAGGGCCCCGGCGACTTTGGCGGCCAGGACGACACCCATTACCGCGAGGGCATCTATGTGGGCTACCGTTACTTTGACGCAGCGGGCAAGACCCCGCTGTTCCCCTTCGGCTACGGCCTGTCCTACACCACCTTCTCGCTGCAGGCCGGGGCTGTGACGGCAGAGGGTGCCACGGTGCAGCTGCCGGTCACCGTAACCAACACCGGCGACCGTCCGGGCAAGCAGGTGGTTCAGCTCTATCTGCGCAAGCCCGCCGGAAAGCTGGACGAACCCGCCCGGGAGCTGGCTGCCTACCGGAAGACCCGTCTGTTGGCTCCCGGTGAGAGCGAAACGCTGACCCTGACCTTTGCCCTGCCCGAAATGGCTGCCTACGACGCAGCGGCGGAAGCCTGGGTGCTGGAGGCTGGCACCTATCGTCTCTATCTGGGCACCGACTGCCGGAATGCCGCCCTCTGCGGCGCGCTGAGCCTTGCCGAACCGGTCACGGTGCAGGCGGTTCCCGCTGTGGGCGGGGTGCCGGATTTTGCCGACTGGACCCCGGACGCCCAGCCGGAAGAGCCGCTGCCCGCTGGCATGACCCCCGTTGCCCTGGACCCCGCCGCCCTGACGGTGACACCGGTGACCCCGGCCGAGCCCGAAGCCGACGCTCTGGCCACGGTGCAGGGCATGTCGGACGAGGCGCTGGCCACCCTGTGTGTGGGCTACTTTGCCGGGTCCGGTTCCGAGAGTGTTGTGGGCAACGCCGGCGTGACGGTGGCCGGCGCCGCGGGCGAGACCCGTGGCTTCCCCGAGCAGAACATCCCCGCCCTGGTCATGGCCGACGGCCCTGCGGGCCTGCGTCTGGCCAGCCGGTATGCCATCGGCGAGAACGGTCCGGTGGCCGTGGGGGCGGACAACTTCAGCGACTTCATCCAGATGGTTCCGGAATCCATGCGCGCCTCCATCCAGGCCACCCTGGGCAACAGCCAAAAGGCCCCCGAAGGACCTGTCTACGAACAGGCCTGCACCGCCATCCCCATCGGCACGGCACTGGCCCAGAGCTGGGAGCCCGCTGTGGTGGAGACCTGCGGCGACCTGGTGGGTGAAGAGATGGAGCGGTTCGGGGTGCACCTGTGGCTGGCCCCGGCACTGAACCTGCACCGCAGCCCGCTGTGCGGCCGCAACTTTGAGTATTATTCCGAGGACCCGCTGCTCAGCGGCCACATCGCCGCCGCCATGACCCGCGGCGTGCAGAAACACCCCGGCTGCGGCGTCACCCTCAAACACTTCTGCTGCAACAACCAGGAGACTAACCGCATGCACTCCAACTCCCAGGTCAGCCCCCGCGCCCTGCGGGAGCTCTACCTCAAGGGCTTTGCCATCGCGGTGCGGGATGCCAACCCCGCGTCCATCATGACCTCCTACAACCTGCTCAACGGGGAGCACACCTCCCAGCGGGCGGACCTGATGGAGGAACTGCTGCGCCGTGAATGGGGCTACACCGGCCTTGTGATGACCGACTGGGTCATTGCCGGGTTCTTCCCTGCCGGCCAGGTCTATCCCAGTGCCTGCGCCTCGGGCACCATCGGCGCCGGCAACGACCTGATGATGCCCGGCGGCCCCGCCGACCGGGACGACCTGCTCCACGCCATGCAGGATTCCACCGTCCGCTACCCGCTGACCCGTGCCAAGCTGGAGCGCTGCGGCGCACGGATTGTCACCGCTGCCCGCAGCCTGGCCTCCGCCCACGCCCCCAAGGCCGCCCCGGTGGAAGCCGCCGACTGATTTTGCCGGCTCCATCTCATCTCTCAGGAGGTCTTTCCCATGTCCATCCCTGTCATCCGTCCCCACAACGGCCATCCCATGCTGTTTGTGGAGGATCAGCCCTTTTACATTGTGGGCGGCGAAGTCCACAATTCCGATTCCTCCAGCCCGGCCTATATGGAAGGGATCTGGCAGTGCGCCGACGAGCTGGGTCTCAACACCCTGCTGCTGCCGGTGAGCTGGGAACTTGTGGAGCCGGAGGAGGGCCGGTTTGACTTTACGGTGCCCGACGCCCTGATCCAACAGGCCCGCCGTTACGGCAAGCGCATTGTGTTCTTGTGGTTCGGCGCCTGGAAGAACGCCGAGATGACGTACGCCCCCGCCTGGGTCAAAACCGACCGGAAGCGGTTCCGGCGTGCCCAGATCGTCAAGGGCAAGGACAAGGCCGGACGGTCGGTGGCTGGCGGCCGGGCAACCCTCCCCTACTATACCTTGTCGGCGCTGTGTGAGGCGACGGTGACCGCCGACGGCAAAGCCTTTGCCGCCCTGATGGCCCACCTGAAAGAAGTGGATGGGGCGCAGCACACCGTCATCGGCGTTCAGGTGGAAAACGAGACCGGCCTGCTGGGCAGTGCCCGGGACCGCTCCGACGCCGCCGATGCCGCCTTTGCCGCCCCGGTGCCCGAGGGGCTTGCCGCCTTCCTGCGCGCCCACCCCGACTGGCTGGACCCCGACCTGGCCCAGGCCGTAGCCGCCGGTGCGGAGCAGGGGTCCTGGACCGAAGTGTTCGGCGCGGGGGCCGAGGAGCTGTTCAGCGCCTACTACACCGCCCGCTATCTGGACACCGTGGCCCTCCAGGGCAAGGCGGCCTATCCGCTGCCGATGTTTGCCAACTGCTGGCTGGTGCACAAGGGGGACAAGCCCGGCGACTACCCCAGCGGCGGCCCGGTGGCCCGGGTGCGCGGGGTGTGGCGGTTTGCCGCCCCCACCCTGGACGTGCTGGGCCCGGACATCTATGTGCCGGAGTTCTTGCAGGTCTGCGATGAGTACACCCGGGACGGCTCCCCTCTCTTCATTCCCGAGGCAGCCACCCACGCCTACGCCGCGCCGCGGCTGGCCTACTGCATCGGACACTACCACGCAATGTGCTATTCTCCCTTTGGGTTCGACGACATCGGTCATCCCTTCTCCGCCATCCAGGGCTATTTGTTCGGCATGGACGTCACCGACCCCGCCCTCAAAACGCCCCAGGACAAGGCGGAGTACGCCTGGTTTGCCCACACCCTCACCGCCATGATGCCGGTGCTGGCGCCCCTCTACGGTACCGACGCCCTGCAGGCGGCCTGCGCCGAGAGCGGAGAGCCCCAGGCCACCCTGGCACTGGGCAAGCTGAACCTGAGCGCCATCTTCCGCAACCCCATGGTCCCCGATCAGCTGTGCAACGGCGTCGTGCTGGCCGCCCGGGTTGCACCGGACACCTACTATCTGCTGGCCTACCACACCATGCTCAATCTGGCGGCAGGGGATGCCGAAAACCTGGACATCCTCTCGCTGGAAGAGGGGCAGTTTGAAAACGGAAGCTGGAAGCCCGGCCGCCGCCTGAACGGCGACGAGGCCGCCATGCTCATGATTGGTGCCCCCCGGCTGCTCAAGCTGCGGGTGTCCACCTACGAGGACGGCGAGTAAGGGGTCATGCCTTTCCCGGCCAGACTGGATTCGCCCTTTTTACACACAACAAACAGCGCCGGAATTTGTGCATTCCACACAAATTCCGGCGCTGTTGTCTTGTCATTTCGCGGGGATGTCTCTGTACCTGCTCTGCCGGTCCATCACCCGTTCTGCTGTTCTGCGGCATTCATGGCCGCCACCGCCCCTTCAAACAGGGGCTTGGTCTCGGGGCTGTAACTGAGCAGGGCGCTGAGGGGCTCGTTGGCCACATACTGGATCATAGGATTTGTCAACATTTCCGGTGCGTACTGTTCAAAAACCGCCCGGGCTGCCGGATGGTCCAGCACAAGATGGAGCGGGGTTTCCAGGCTGTACCGGTCCTGCTCCAGCCGGGTCTGGGTGGGATATTCGTAGTGGTAGCAGCCGCTGCCCAGGGTCCGGGGTTCGGTCTGTTCGGGCAGGGTCAGAACGGCGGTGGTGTTGACCGGCACCGTCAGATCCACCGTGATCTTGCCCTCCTCGCACCGACAGGCCACCGCGATCTTGCCGTAGACGCTCTCGTATTCCAGGCTGGCCCAGGTGATCCCCTTGATGAACCGGGGCGCCACCCGGAAGGTCTTGTAGCCGGGTTCCACCGCCTCCAGACCACAGAGCCGGGTGTACAGCCAGTTGCCGATGGAGCCGTAGGAATAGTGGTTGAGGCTGTTCATGTTGGCGGGGTTGAATCTGCCGTCCGGCAGGATGGAGTTCCACCGCTCCCAGATGGTGGTGGCCCCCATCTTGACCTCATACAGCCAGCTGGGGGAATCCTCCTGGAGCAGCAGTTTGCCCGCCACATCGTGGCAGCCGCAGTCCGACAGGGTCAGGCAGGCAAAGGGGGTGCCGATAAAGCCGGTGGTCAGGTGGGTCTTGTGGGCGTCGATATTCTGGAGCAGCAGCTGCACCAGGCGGTCCCGGTGTTCCTCCGGCACCATTCCGAAGTGGAGCGCCAGCACCAGGGCAGTCTGGGTTTCGCTGACCAGACGTCCGACGGGGGTCACATACTCCTCCCGGAAGGCCCGGATCAGCGCTTCCCGGCGCATCGTCCAGCGGCGCTCCTCCTCCAGCTTGCCCAGCACCCTAGCAGTATCGGCCAGGATCTGCAGGCTCCAGGCAAAGCAGACGTTGGCAGCAAAATAATCATCGGTGGCGCCTTTGCGCTCGTCCGAAAGGCCATTCTGCTCGCTGTCCAGTCCCAGCCAGTCGCCGTACTGGAATCCGGTCTGCCACAGACCGTTTTCCCCGCAGTGGGCCTCGATGAATTGCACCCACTGCACCATGCTGGGATACTGGGCGGCCAGCAGCCGCTTGTCTCCGTAGACCCGGTAGAGGGTCCAGGGCAGCACGGTGGCCACATCTCCCCAGAAGGCAGCCCCGCCTTGGCCGCTGCCCAGGATGTTGGGCACCACCTGGGGCATGCCGATCTCGGGGGTCTGTTCGCTGGACAGGTCCCGCAGCCACTTGGTCATGAAGGGCATGATGTTCTCGTTGAAAGCCGCCGTGGCACAGAAGGCGGTCACATCCCCGGTCCAGCCCAGCCGCTCGCTGCGCTGGGGGCAGTCGGTGGGAATGTCCAGGAAGTTGTCCCGCTGGCTCCACTGGATGTTCTGCTGCAGCCGGTCCACCCGCTTGTCGGAGCAGTGGAAGCTGCCGGTCTGTTCCAGATCGGTGGAGAGATGGCAGGCAGTGAAGCGGGCCTTCTGCCCCTCCTGCAGCCCTTCCACCCAGAGGTAGCGGAAGCCGTGCCAGGTGAAATGGGGCCGCACCACCGCTGGACCGCCCGCCAGGGTCCAGGTGTCGGTGGCCTTGGCAAAGCTCAGGTTGCCGGTGTAGAAATTGCCCTTTTCATCCAGGGATTCGGCGTGGTGCAGTACCAGGGTCTGGCCGGGGGCGGCGTCCAGTTCGGTCTCCACCCAGCCGGTCAGGTTCTGACCGAAGTCAAAGACATGCTCCCCCGCCGGGGTGGTAAATTCTTTCACCGGGTCCAGCCGCTGCAGGCAGCGCACCGGCTCGTTTTCCTGGCCCACCAGGGTGTCAAACCCGTAGTCGAAGGCCACCGCCGGACGGGGCATCTGCGGCGGGAGGGTAAAGTCCTGGGTTTCGCCGTCATAAATCTCCGAAAAGCGGATGGGTCCGGTGGTCACCTGCCAGTCGGTGCCGGTGCCCAGCCATTCCTCCCGCCCGTCGGCGTAGGTGATGCAGACCGCTGCCAGCAGGGCGGTGCGGTCGCCGTAGTTGTTCGGCACCGGGGTAAAGCCCAGCGCCCCCTTGTACCAGCCGTTGCCCACCGTGATGGTCAGGGTGTTTTCCCCCTGGCGCAGGGTCAGCGGATAGGTCTGGTACTGCAGCCGCTTGTGGTAGTTGGTCCAGCCGGGGGCAAAGTAGCTGTCGCTCACCGGGGTGCCGTTGAGCTCCGCCTCATAGACGCCCAGGGCGGTGGCATACAGCCGCGCCGAGGCCACCGGGCCGCTGACTGAAAAGCTTTTGCGGTAGACCGGGCAGGCAGTCTCCTCGGCGGGCAGATCGTGGGTGATCCACGCCGCCTTGCCCTCCAGGGCGGTACCCCGGAGCAGGCCGGTCTCAAAGCCGGCCGTCGCCGTGGCCGATTCCCCCCGGTTGTCCCAGACGGTGAGGGTCCATTGGTAGGCGGTGCGGGGACGCAGGGTGGGGCCCAGGTATTCGGTGAGGATGCTCTGGTCGGTCTCCACCCGGCTAGAATCCCACACCGGCTGCTCCCCCGTCTTCAGAGTGATCTGTCGGGCGGTCTGCGCCACATCCTGTCCGTCGCTTTCCAGTTTCCAGCCAAAGCGTGGCTGCACCTCGTCCAGCCCCAGGGGCTCGTGTTTGTATTCGATGGTCAGATCATAAAGTTTCAGCATGGTTTGTGCTCCTTTCCCGGCAAGCCGGCCTTGCCCCTTCTGATTCTGTCTCCCATTGTAGCAAAGAGCCCCTTCCCGTGTATATCGTTATCTTGATTTGTATATCTATATTATGATAAACTACAGAAAAAGGACAGGAGGTATCTCACGATGGGGTTTGCCCAGAGCTGTGCACAGATTTTTGCCATCACCCACATTCCCCTTTGCATCGTTTCGGCCGACGGGACCTACCAGTCCTCCTTCCCCCCCTCCATGAACCAGGCCTCCAACAGCCGGGGAATCCAGGTGGTGCTGATGGATTTCAAGCTGCAGAACCGGGATGAATTGCATCCCCTGATCACCTATGTGGAACCGGGGTATTTTGTGGGGGTGCTCCAGCTCTTCCAAGAGCAGTACTGTGTGGTGGGTCTGGTCAGCCCCTTCCACCACACCCGGGAGGAGATCCTGCGCATGGTGACCCAGACCATTGCCCCCCAACAGGTGCAGACCTACTGCGACCTGATGATGGAGGCCCCGCTGGTCAACCTCTACCAGCTGAAATCCCTGCTGGCGCTGCTGGTCCGGCTGGCCCACGGAGCCGATATCCCCGACGAGGCCATTCTCTTTGTGGACAACACCGTCCGCACCGGGTACGGCCAGCAAAAGCTGGGCAGCGCCCTGTTTGCGCTGCGGGAGGATGCCGAGTTCCATGTGCCGGTGGATTTCGAGGCCGGTGTCTGCGACGCCATCGAGGCGGGGGATGCCGAACAGCTGAACCGGCGGCTGCAGCAGCCCTCCCAGGGCAAGGTGGGGGTCATGAGCGCCAACCCGCTGCAGCAGCAGAAATACTCCTTTGTCAGCTTTGCCACCCTGATCTCCCGGGCAGCCATCCGGGGCGGGCTGTCCAACGAGGTGGCTTTCAACCTCAGCGACATCTACTGTCAGCGGGCCGACGTACAGACCGACATTCCTGCGATGGAGCAGCTGACCTATTCCATGGCCATGGACTTTTGCAGCCGGGTGGCCGAAGTGCGGCAGCATGCCATCCAGAGTCCGCCGGTGCGGGCCTGTGTGGAATACATCTCGGAGCATCTGCACGAGGACCTGCGGCTGGAGGAGCTTTCCCGCCACTGCGGGCTGTGCACCCGCAGCCTGTCCCTGAAATTCAGGGCCGAACTGGGGATGGGCATTCCGGAATACATCCACCGGGAGAAGCTGCGGGAGGCCAAATATCTGCTGGAACGCACCCACTACACCCTGACCCAGATCAGCGCCTTCCTCAACTATCCCACCCAGAGCTACTTCACCCAGATTTTCAAGAAATACGAGGGCTGCACCCCCCAGCAGTACCGGGACGACCCCCACAGGCTGCGCCGGAAATAGGCTGCTTTCCGCTTCGGAGGCCGGTCTTACGGCAAGGAGCCCTGGGGGCTTCCCTTGATTTTTGCGCCGGGTGGTGCCACCATCATAAGTGTAAATTATAAGCTGGGGGTATTTTTCCCCGGAGATTCCGAATAGAGAAGGCGAATGTATATGGAAAAGATGAAGTACAGCGATACCGAATTTGCGGTGTCTCTGGACCCCAAACAGATTCTCACCGAAGTGCACGCCAACCAGGTGGATTTTCCCAAGCGGACGGTGCGGGAACACATCGAATACGCGCTGGACCATCCCATCGGCGCCGGCCCCATCGAGGAGGCCGTCCAGCCCGGGGACAAGGTGTGCATCATCATCTCGGATGTCACCCGCCGCTGGCAGCAGCCCAGCACCTACCTGCCCATCCTGGTGGAGCGGCTCAACCGGGCTGGCATCCCCGACCAGGATCTGCTGATCCTCTGCGCCACCGGCACCCACCGGCCCCAGACCGAGGAGGAACACATCTCGCTGGTGGGAGAGGAGCTCTACCGCCGCATCCGGTTCATCGACCACCGGTGCGATGACAAGGAACACCTGACCTATATGGGCACCACCAGCCGGGGCACCCCGGTGTGGCTGGACAGCTACGCCATGTCCTGCGACAAGATCATCCTCACCGGCGGTGTGGTGTACCACTTCCTGGCCGGCTTTGGCGGCGGGCGCAAGTCCATTGTGCCCGGCATTGCGGGGCGGGAGACCATCAACACCAACCACAACAACGCCCTGAACAAGGGGCTGGGCAGTGGGTCCAACCCCCGGGTCTGCAACGGCAACATGACCGAGACCAACCCCTTCCACAGCGATCTGATGGAGTGCGCCGCCTTTGCCAAGCCGGCCTACCTGCTCAACGTCATTGTGGACGACAACTACCAGATCGTGGGTGCCTTTGCCGGTGACTGGCGCAAAGCCCATGCGGCGGCTGCCAAGGCGGTGGAACAGCTGGACGGGGTGCCCATCCCCCACCGTGCCCCGCTGGTGATCTCCAGCGCAGGCGGCTATCCCAAGGACATCAACCTCTACCAGACCTCCAAGACCCTCTCCAACGCCCTGAACGCCGTCGCTCCCGGCGGCACCATGATCCTGCTGTCCCAGTGCCGGGAAGGCTTCGGCGATCCCGACTGCGAGGCACAGATCTGCAACTATGACTCGATGGAAGCCCGGGAAAAGGACCTGCGGGCCCACTTCTCCATCGGCGGCTTTGTCGGCTTCCTCTTTGCCGAGAGCTCGGAGAACTACCATCTGATTCTGGTCACCGACCTGCCCCGGGAGCGCTTTGCCCGCACCAAGATCCAGATTGCCCATACCCTGGACGAGGCACTGGCCCTGGCGGCCCAGTGCAACGGCGGCAGCCTGGAGGGGATGGAAACCATCCTGATGCCCCACGGCGGCAGCACCTTCCCCCTGCCCCAGGCATAATCTTAAACATCTTTCCCCCGGTGTTGCCGGGGGATTTTTTGTTTCCGGGACAAAGGCAAAAAAGGAGGGCCGCTGCACGACCTTGCGTTGGCAGCGGCCCTCCTTTTCTGGATGGGTCGGGGAAAATGACGGCGCTTTTGCCAAGGATCAGCCCTTGTCCGCGCCGGAGGTAATGCCCTCCACATAGAATTTCTGCATGATGACAAACAGAACCGAGATGGGAATGGACACCAGCACACCACCCGCACAGAACAGCGCAAAGTAGTTGTTGACCAGGGTGCGGGAGAGCATGTTGTATAATCCGATGGCCACCGTCCAGTCCGAGCTGATCCCCGAGTTGAGGATCATCTTGGCCATGACAAAGTCGGTCCAGGGCATCATGAAGGAGTTGATGATGGTATAGACCAGGATGGGCCGGGACATGGGGATGACCACCTGCAGGAAGATCCGCGCTTCGGAGGCACCGTCCAGCTTGGCGGCCTCCCGCAGCGAGGCGGGTACCGTGTCAAAGAAGCCCTTGCAGATCAGGTAGCCCAGGCCGGAGGACCCGGCGTAGACCATAATCAGGCCGGCGTAGGAGTTGGTCAGGTTCAGATACCGCAACACGAAGTAGACGGCAATCATGGCCAGCACGCCGGGGAAGAGGTTGACGGTGACCGAGAGGTTCTGCAGCAGACGGCGGCTCTTGAACCGGCAGCAGCTGAAGGCGTAGGCCACCATCAGCACAAAGCAGGTGGAGATCACACAGTTGAAGCAGGCCACAACGAAGGTGTTGGCGAACCACCGCGGGAACTGGGCCACACTGTCGGGGTGGAACAGCACGTTGGTGTAGTTGTCTAGGGTGTAGCTTGCGGGGAAGAAGGTGGTGATGTTGATGCCGCGGTAGCCGGAGAAAGAGGTGGCCACCAGCCAGACGATGGGCACCAGCCAGATCACCGCCAGAACGGTCAGCACCAGATGGCGGAGAATGCTGCGCACACCGCGCCGGATCCTGCCCTGGCGCAGCTGCTTTTGGGTGGAAGCTGTCATAACCTGGGTCAAGAGAAGGTCGCCTCCTTCTTATTGATAAAGCGGAAACATACCACCGTGAACACGGCACAGATGATAAAGACCATGATGCCGATGACGGCGGCCATCTTGTAGTTGTACTGCTCCTGGGTCAGGCGGAAAAGCCAGGTCACCAGCAGGTCCACTTCCTTGGCGCTGGAGGCAGCCATGGCCTGGTCGGTGGTGACATAGACATCCTGGGTCAGCAGATAGATGACGTTGAAGTTGTTGATGTTCTTGACGAAATCGGTGACCAGCGCCGGTCCCTGCACGCTGAGCAGGTAGGGCAGCTTGATGGCAAAGAACATCTGAACCGGGTTGGCACCGTCGATGCGGGCAGCTTCCAGCATATCGCCGGGAATGTTCATCAGCACGCCGGTGGCAATGAGCATCTGGTAGGGCACGCCCACCCAGATGTTGATGAGGATGATCATGACCTGGGCCCAGCTGGCGTTGGTCAGGAAGGGAATGTACTCCATGTTGGCGCCGATCAGCCCTGCATCCCGCAGCAGCCCGGTCACCCCCAGGTTGGCCATCATGGTGTTGAAGATGCCGTTGTCGCTGAAGAAGTTGCGCACCAGCAGCAGGGTGACAAACTGGGGCACCGCAATGGTGATGATGAAGAGGGTGCGCCACAGCTTGGGCAGCTTGGTCCGTTTGTCATTGATGAACATGGCCAGGAAGACGCCGCCGAAGAAGGTGGTGAAGGTGGCAAAGAAAGCCCACACCAGCGTCCAGATCAGCACCTTGCCAAAGGCATAGCCGAAGGTCAGGGAGAGAGACTGCCCGCCGCCGAAAAGGGTGAAGAAGTTGGTCAGCCCCACCCAGGTGAACAGCGCATTGGGCGGCATGTGCTGCTGGTCATAGTTGGTAAACGCCACCGCAATGAGGATGAACAGCGGCACGATGGTGAAGATCACCACGCCCAGCACCGGCAGGGTGAGCAGGGTCACATAGAACTTTTCGTTCAGGTACACCCGGATATCCTGGCCGAAGGTGTTGGTCTTGCGGCCCGCCTGGCGGATCCGCTGCAGCTGATAGTTGGAGGTCACCACCGCCATGGCCGAAGCCAGCAGCGCCAGGATGACCACAATTGCAATGACGCTGAGCAGCAGGATGGCAAAGGAGTTGTCATAATCATTGACTTCGTTTTTCAGGGTTGCGGGGTTGAAGACCATCTCCATCTGAACGGTTCCCAGGGTGCCGAATTTCATCAGGTTGGGAATGCCGGCCACCCCCAGGTAGTAAAGCCCCAGCCCCTGTACCAGGGTGACCAGGACAGCCTTGATCAGCTGGCCGTGGCCGATATAGCCCAGGCCCCAGATAAAGAAGGACAGTTTGGTAAAGATGTCACCGTGAGCCACTGCATGACCGAATTTCTGCAGGAAGTTGGGTTCCTTGCCGTCGGTGCGCAGCGGTGCTGCGTACGCCAGTTCTGCCACTGTGACCACTCCTTTCCGTCAAAAAATTTTCTTACATAAAAGCCGGCACAGGATTGTGCCGGCCGGATGTCTGCTGCCCTGCCGGCAGCAAACCTTGCTGATTACTGAGCCACCGGGGCGGTGATGCCGGCCACGGCATCATCCACCAGCTGCTGAGTGGTCTTGCCCTGGGTGTCGCCGGAGACCAGGATCTGGCCCAGGCTGGCAGCGGGATCCCAGTAGTTGGCGCCCACCCGCTGCAGGTCGGCGTAATCACTCTGGGCGGCCAGGGCAGCGATGGCGGGAGCGGACTGGACTTCCTCGGAAGCATTCACGTTGATGTTGGAGGGGCCCAGGTTGCGCACTTCAAAGCGCTTCTGCTGGTTGGCCTCGTTGGTGATGTAGTCGGCCAGCATCATAGCCACGCCCACGTTGGCGCTGTGGGGGTTGACGCCCACCAGCTTGTAGCCGGCGAAGGAGCTCATCTGGACCTGCTCCCCGTTGAGGGTGTAGGTGGGCAGCTTGGTGGCGGCGTAGTTGTCGCCCCACTTCTCCTGGGCCACATTGGCATTCCAGGTACCGCTGACGGCGGCGCAGACGGTGCCGTTCTGGATGCCGGAGACGATGTCGGCATCGGGCGCGCTGACAAAGGCGCTGTTGGAGGCAATGTCCATGATGGCCTGGGCCACATCGGCGCCGGGCTCCTCGTTCCAGTTGCAGACGGTGTTGACGCCGTCATCGGCCAGGGTGGCCTGCAGGCCGGCACCGGCAAAGAAGCTGTAAATGTACCAGCCGTCGTTGACCGTCATATCAAAGGTTCGGCCGGCGGCTGCGGCGGCGGCCAGAATGCCGTCCACCGTCTGGGCGTCCTCGGGGCTGATGACGCTGCTGTCATAGTAGAGGAAGTAGCCGTTGTCGGCGGTCATGGGGTAGGCATAGAGCTTGCCGTCCATCGAAGCCGCCTCCACAGAGCCCTCCAGGTTGCGGCTCTTCACGTCGTCCGCATTCAGGGAAACTTCCTGCAGGGCTCCGGCAGCCACCAGCTCGTTGAGCTGGTCATCGGCAAAGGCGAACACATCCGCGGCAGCGGTGGGGTCGGTGAGGATGTTGTCCTTGGCATCGGCCTCAGAGCAGGCACCGATGTTGATGGTGATGTTGCCCTTGTCCTTGTTCTCCTCGATAAAGGCGTCGGCCATCTCCCGCAGCATGGTCTGATCTTCCTCGGCGCCCCACATGGTCAGGGTCACATCGCCCCAGTCAGCGGCAGCCTCGGAGGTCGCTTCGCTGGTGGAAGCGGCCGTGTCGGTGGAGGTGGTCTGCGCAGTGGATTCGCTCTGGCCGCCGCCACAGGCAGCCAGCGACAGTGCCATGGCAGCGGCCATGGCCAGACTCAATTGCTTCTTCATGGTATCCTCTCCTTCGTGGCAAGCGCGGTGCGCCGCGCTTGATATGTTGTTGCGCCAATCTAGCGCAATTCATTGCAATATCTATTATACAAAGAGGGGTTTCTTTCTGCAATACATTATTTTTACAGTGTTTTTTTGCGGATTTTGTGCAACCTGTGTGAACATTCCGTCTTTTTCTCTGCAACAGTGCGCAACGTTGCGTTATTTCTTTGGTCGGTGGCTTTTCCTTCGTCAAAAATCGTCCTGAATACGCAAAAAAGGCTGCCCGCCATCATACGGCGGACAGCCCGAAAGCCATCTCTTGGTTCTGGATTTATCGGGTGGAATCCCGCAGGATCACCTGGTAGCCCTCCACCTGGCGGAGGTTGACCTGTTTGCCGGCCAGGATGTCCAGCAGCATCCGGCAAGCCGTTTCCCCCAGATGCTCGGCATTGAACTGCACCGCCGATACATTGGGGGTGGTGCTCAGCAGCAGTTCGCTGTCGTAGAGGCTGGCCACCTGGAGGTCCTGGGGCACCCGGATGTGCCGGGCGTGCAGCGCCTGCATCACATCAAAGGCCAGCCGGTCGTCGCCGCACAGCAGGCAGTCGGGATGCTGGTCCAGCAGCGCTTCCAGCGCATCGGAGCGCTGGGCGGCGCTCTCCACCCCGTCCCGCATCAGGCGGCGGTCCTCGGCGATGCCGAACTCCGGCAGGGCCCGCAGGTAGCCCCGGATCCGGTCCAGATTGACGGTGTAGGTGGTGGTGCCGGCAATCAGGGCAATCCGCCGGGCTCCCAGTCGCAGCAGCAACCGGGTCATCTCGTAGGAGGCCCCCACCTGGTCGTTGTCCACCTGGGGAACGCTGCTGTCCTCGCTCCGACCGATGACCACATAGGGAATGTGGTACTGCCGCAGCAGGTCCAGGCAGGGATCATCCTCCATGGCCCGGGACAGGATCACCCCGTCGGTCTTGCGGTGGGAGAGCTGCCGTTCCAGCTGGCTGGTGTCCGAAGCACTGGCGTAACACAGCAGCATATCGTAGCCCCGCTGCGCCGCCACCATGCTGATGCCGCCCATACATTTGCGCAGAAAAGGCAGGTCCAGGTGGACAAAATGGGGCGGGATGATCATGGTCAGATTGTGGGTGACGGTGCTCTCCACCCATTGGGCGCGCACGGTGGGCGCTGCACCGGTGCTGGCCACATAGGCCCGTACCCGGCTGCGGGTGGCTTCACTGATCCGGCCCTTGCCGGACAAAGCACGGGACACCGTGGTTTTGGATACCCCCAGCGCTTTGGCAATCTCCTCAATGGAGATCGAATGGACTTCCTTGTCGGCCACAGTGATGCCCTCCCCTTGTAGATTGGCGCAACTCGTTGCGCTTATTTCAGCATACCAGCTCCTTTCCCGCCCTGTCAAGAACGCCGGCCAAAATCGGCAGTTCTGCCAGCTCGGGCGGCCAAAAAATCAGCAATATGACAAAAAACGACCGCACTCGTCAGAAAGTGCGGTCGCAGAGTTTCTTTTTTGTCAGAGAATCTGCCGGGTTTCCTGGCCATCGGTCTGCCAGACGGCGGTGCCGTAGGCGGGCAGCTGGGTATCCAGCACCTGGACCGGGGTGGGGTTGCAGTTCTGCACAAACAGCAGCCCCTCCCGCCGGGTGGCCAGCACACCGTCGGGCAGCGGAGCGGCGGTAGCCGGTTCCAGCCCGGCCTCCCCGGCCAGGGCATGGTAGAAGGCCCGGTAGAACTCTGGGGTAAACCGGCTGGCCAGGTAATAGCCCCTGCCCTGCCCATAGGGATGGACGGCCACCGCCGGGGCCCCGGCAAAGTAGTCCTCCCCATAGACCAGCAGCGGGTTGGCGGGCGATGTCTCGTCGGGCACCGCCACTTCGCACAGCACGCTGGCCTGGGTTTCAGGCAGCGCCAGCGGCGCACCGTCCACCGGCCGGCAGAGGCGGGTCTCGCCGTCGTACAGGCCATCCACCTCGGCCCGGCGCAGCCCCAGCAGCCCGGTCAGGCCGTAGGGGGTGTCCCCCAGGTAACAGAGGTCGCTCTCATCCACCACCCCGGTCCACTGGGTCACCACCACCGTGCCGCCGGCCCGGGCAAAATCACAGAGCTTCGCCGCAAACTCCTCCCGCAGCAGGTAGAGCATCGGCACCACCACCAGGCCGTAACCGGTCAGATCGGCGTCCTGGCCGACCAGGTCCACCGTGATGCCTTCCCGGGCCAGGGCGTTATAATGGCAGGCCAGCTCCTTCCAGTAGCCCATGCCGCAGTTGCGCGGCCCGCTGGACCCCTCCATTGCCCACAGGTTGGGCCAGTCATGGACCAGGGCTGCCTGACGGGGCCGGGGACGGCCGGCCGCAGCGGCCAGCTTTTCCAGCGCCGCTCCCACCTGGGCGGTCTCCCGGAAGATGCGGGTATCCGACCGGCCATCGTGGCCCACCACCGCACCGTGGAACTTCTCCTCGGCGCCGCGGCTGGCCCGCCACTGGAAGTAGCAGACGCTGTCCGACCCGTGGGCCACCGCCTGCAGGGCGCTGAGCATGGCGATACCGGGCTTTTTCTGTTTGGTCACCGGCTGCCAGTTGGTGAAGCTGGGGCTGGACTCCATCAGCAGGAAGGGTTTGTCTTTCAGCGAGTAGAAGAGATCATGCATCATGGCGGTGTCCAGGGCGGTCTGTTCCACCGTCTCGGTGGCCTTGTGCCAGGTGGGATAGTTGTCCCAGCTGACCACATCCAGCTCCTTGGCCAGGTCATGGTAGTCGATGTCGTGGAAGCGGTACATCAGGTTGGCGGTGAACCGGGCCTTGGGTACCAGGGCCCGCACGCAGTCCCGCTCGAATTTGAAGAAGTCAATGTGACGGCTGCTGACAAACCGCTTCCAGTCCAGCAGCAGCCCCTGCACCGCGTCCTCCCCCTGGGGGGCGGGGCTTTCAATCTGCTCCCAGTCGGTGTAGTCATGGCTCCAGAAATGGGTGTTCCAGGCCTTGTTCAGCGCTTCCAGGCTGCCGTACCGGCGCTGCAGCCAGCGGCGGAACTCCGCCTGGCAAAGCGGGCAGTGGCAGTCGCCCCCCATCTCGTTGGAGATATGCCACAGGATCACCGCCGGGTCCTCTCCAAAGCGGCGGGCCAGCTGCTCGTCGATGGCGCGCACCTTCTCCCGGTAGATGGGGGAGGTATAGCAGTAATTCTGCCGGCGGCGGTACAGCTCCCGGACCCGGTCGCTGCGCACCCGGCGCACCTCGGGATATTTCTGTGCCATCCAGGCGGGCCGTGCCGCGCTGGGGGTGGCCAGAATGGTGGAAATGCCGTTGGCGTACAGCTTGTGGATGATGTCCGCCAGCCAATCCAGGTGATACTCCCCTTCCCGCGGTTCCAGCAGTGACCAGGAGAACACCCCCAGGGTGACCACATTCACATGCGCCTGTTTCATCAAGGCCACATCCTGCTCCAGAATGTCCGGCCGGTCCAGCCACTGCTCGGGATTGTAGTCACCGCCGTGAAGAAGTTTTTGTGTCTGCATACCCATGCCTCCACAAAGTTGCGCATTGTTGCGCAACTTTTCAAATGTATTTTAGCTTCAGTATACCAGCTTGTTCGAAGATACGCAATGGGATTGGCCAAGTTTTTCGGGAGATTTGCGCAGTTATTGCGTCACACGTTGCGCTCTTTCCTATGTCCAGATGAGCTGACTCGTTGGAGTGCAGATTCTGTCTCCGTGTGAGTATGTGTCAATCTGCCGTCCTGCATATTCTTGAGCCCAGGAATGTGCGCTTTTTGTGAAATTTGACTCTTGTACATCCCGAAAGAATCCATTACAATATGGTGGTACAAAAAGCAGCGCTGCTTGGACAAGGCAGCGCTGCTTTTCTTTTTTGGAATCATCAAAGCAACAGGAGCAATCAAATATGCAGCAAAAGCAGAAAACAACGGCCCAGGTTCTGGTGGACTGCCTGGAGGCCGAAGGCGTCGATGTCATGTTCGGCATTCCCGGCGAAGAGACTCTGGACCTGATGTTCGCCATCCGCGACAGCCACATTCGTTTTATTCCGGTTCGCCATGAGCAGGGTGCCGCCTTCATGGCCGATGTGTACGGCCGCCTGACCGGCCGGGCCGGCGTCTGCCTTTCCACCCTGGGCCCCGGCGCCACCAACCTGGTCACCGGCGTGGCCGACGCCTACCTGGACGGCGCGCCGCTGGTGGCCATCACCGGTCAGGTGGGCACCGACAAGATGCAGCTGACCAGCCATCAGTATCTGGACCTGACGTCGATGTTTGCCCCCATCACCAAGCGCTCCAAGCAGATCATCCTGCCGGACACGGTGGGCGAGATCGTCCGCCTGGCCTTCAAGTATGCCGAAAACGGCAAGCCCGGTGCCACCCACATTGATCTGCCCCAGAACATCGCCAAGATGCCCGCCGACGCGGTTTCGCTGAAGCGCCAGCAGATTCATGACCTGTACGCCGACCCCACCCATGTGGCCGCTGCGGCCCAGATCATCAGCGAGGCCAAGAACCCTGTGATTCTGGCCGGCGCCGGTGCGGTGCGCAACCACGCGGCCGCAGCCGTCACCGAAATAGCCAACCGGCTGCACATCCCGGTGGTGAACACCATGATGGCCAAGGGCATCATCCCCATGGACAACCCGTACAGCCTGTGGACCATCGGCATCCCCCAGAAGGATTATGCCAACCAGGTCTTTGACCGGGCGGATCTGGTCATCGCCATCGGCTACGACATCGTGGAGTGCGCCCCCGCCAAGTGGGGTGCCCGGCCGGACATGACCATTGTCCACATCGACACCGCTCCCACCGATGTGAACAAGCTGTATCAGCCCGCCATCGAGGTTGTGGGCAACATCTCCGAGAGCATCTACGAAATCCTGCGCTGTGCCCGCCGCACCCAGGAGCCCGAGTTCGCTCTGGCGCTGCGCAAGACCATGGAGGCCGAGCACAAGGCCATGGCGGACGATGACAGCTGCCCCATGAAACCCGCCCGCATCCTGGCGGATGTGCGCAAGGTGATGGGCCGCAACGACATCCTGGTCAGCGACGTGGGCGCCCACAAGATGTGGATTGCCCGCCACTATGACTGCTACGAGCCCAACACCTGCCTGATCTCCAACGGCTTCGCCAGCATGGGCTTCTCCATTCCCGGTGCCTTCGCGGCCAAGCTCCTCAACCCCGACAAGAAGGTGCTGGCGGTCTGCGGCGACGGCGGATTCATGATGAACAGCCAGGAGCTGGAAACCGCCGTCCGCGAAAAGGTCCCCTTCGTGACCCTCATCTGGGAGGACACCAGCTACGGCCTGATCAAGTGGAAGGAACAGGAGCAGTTCAACGGCGAGCACTGCTTTGTGGACTTCACCAACCCCGACTTCAAGATGCTGGCCGAAGCCATGCACTGCAAGGGCTACCGGGTGGAAAAGGCCGCCGACCTCATCCCCACCCTGGAGGATGCCTTCCGGCAGACGGTGCCCAGCGTGATCACGGTGCCGGTGGACTACGGCGAGAACATGAAGCTCTCCGCCCATCTGAAGGAAATCTACCAGTAACCCTGGTCGGAGACGCCGCGTCGGCAAAGGACAGCCCCCTTCCCATAGAAAAAGAAAAGACCTTCTGGCCTCGTTGCCGTCATCCGACCGCAACTCCACCAGAAGGTCTTTTTCTATGAGGTTCAGGCACCGAAAAACCAACCGATCCCGTTTCAGAACCGGCTGTTCCGGCTTTTTCTTATTTCGGGATCCGCTGCAGGTACTGCGCGCTGAGCTGTGCACTTTTCACCGGGCTCCCGTCGATCCAGTTGCGGTGGCTCTCCAGAATCACCGCGTCCACGTTGACCTTCAGGGCCTGTTCCAGCAGGCTGTCCAGGTCCATGTTGCCGGTGCCCAGCTCCATGCTGTCGGTTTTCAGGATGGGGGTCACGGCGCTGCCGCTCACCCGGCTGCCCCGGTCATTGATGTGCCACAGCTTCATCCGGGTTCCCAGCCTCTGCATCCAGGCCAGGGCGTTGGCGCCTCCCTCGGTGAACCAGTAGCTGTCGAACTCGAAGTTCACAAACCGGGGGTCGGTCTCCTCCAGCAAAATGTCGTAGGCCCGTTTCTGGGGATTCACCCGGCGCAGCTCACAGTTGTGGTTGTGGTAGAGCAGCGCCACCCCCTCCTTCTGCAGGGCCTCCCCGGCCTTGTTCAGCCGTCCGGCCAGGTCACGGACCGTCTTTTCGTCACCGTAGTCAAACCGGTACATACCGGTGATGACCGCGTACCGGGTGCCAAAGCTCTTGGCCTCCTGTGCCACTGCATGGGGATCCCGTTCCAGGCTGCCCAGGTCGGTGTGCAGGCTGACCACCGCCAGCCCGGACTCCCGCACCAGTTTGTGCCAATCCAGGTTGCCGCCCTTGCCCACCGGCATGCCGGCAGCCTTGGTCAGCAGTTTGACCATAAACCCGATGGGATGGATCATGAACCCGCACAGCTCAATGCCGTCGTAGCCGGCAGCCTTGAGGGCGGCCAGCGTTTCCCGGGCCTGGGTTTCGTTGTTCAATGCCGTTCCCAGCATAAACTGCTGGACTGCTTTTTTGGGCATGGTTTAGCCCTCCATCTTGATGATTTCTCCGGCGGTGATGCCGTTCTCATTGAAGCTGTCCACACAGAGGTAATAGGTCTGCCCAGCCATGAGGGTGGACAGCGTCACCTCGTCAGCCCCGTAGACCAGCCAGCTCTGGTAGAGCTTGTCGGGGGCGATGCCGTAACGGATATTGCAGCCCTGGGCATTTTCCAGGTGCTGCCAGCTGACCTTGCCGTCCAGCGGGTCCACCCGCAGAGCGGTGGCCTTGGCCTGGGCAGGTTTCTCCCCCGTCCCCTTGCCGAAGACCCGCAGGCCGCTGATGCGCAGGGTCTGGCCGTAGGGCAGCTCGCCGCCGGTCACCCGGACATACCGGGCCCGGATTCCCTCGGGGTATTCATAATAGCCGTTGGAGCATTCCCGGGCCACCGTTTCCCGGGTGGTCCAGGTCTGGCCGTCCAGGCTGGTTTCCACCGTGTAGTGGGAGATCTGGGGCCGGGTTTCGATGTGACGGGTCTTGCGGTCGTCCCCGTAGCTGTCGGCGGGGAACTCCACCACCAGGCCCTGGTCAGCCAGGTTCACCTGGATGGCCCGGACATCGCTCTCCTGTTCCAGGTCCACGCAGAGCCACTGGCCGGGGGCAGCGCTGCCCGCACTCCACCAGTCGCGGCAGGTCTCATTCACCGCCAGGGCCGGGTCACTGTCCGCCGCCGTGGAGGAGGCAGTGACCGGCTTGTGATAGCTCAGCAGCATCCATTCCGGCTGCCAGGAGGTGGCGTCAAAGGCCCCGGCCGGGATGCGGTGGGGGTAATCGGCGAAGTTCTGGTTGCAGAACAGCACGCCGTACTTGTCAAAACCCGCCGGGAAGAGCCCCACTCTACGCTCGAAGTCGTGGTTGACACTGATCCGCATGGTGGCGGCGTGCCAGTAGTTGCCGTACCGGTCGGCAATGGTGCTGCCGTGGCCGGCGCCGGTCATGAAACCGCCGGGCACCGAGGAGAAGGGATTGGAGGGCTGCAGGGTGAAGGGACCCAGCGGCGATTGGGAGGTGTATACGCCGTCGGCGTAGGTGTTGTACTGGGTGCCGGGGCAGGCGTACTGCAGATAGTAGGTACCGTCATGCTTGGTCATGAAGGCGCCCTCGATGTAGGGTTTGTCCACCGCAAAGAACATGGCGGTGAGGGACTCGGGGCTGATGCCGGGCATCTGCCGCATCTCGGGCGGGAAATCCAGTGTGCCGGTTTCGGGGTTGTAGTATTTCTTCAGCGACTGGTAGACCACGCTGGCCTCCCGGTCCACAACGCCGTTGTCGCCGGGGCGCTCGTAGCCGTTGGTGCCCTCCTGCCCGAAGATCAGTTCCTTCTTTTCCCCGATGGGGGTCATGGTTTCGGGGTCCATCTCCACTCCCCAGATGGGGGTGGTGTTGTTGCAACCCCAGTACAGGTAGACCCGGCCGTCCTCATCCTGGAAGAGGTCGGGGTCCCAGAAATCAAAGGGGGCGCTGACCTGGGTGAAGGGCTGGTGCAGCGGGTCAGCGCTGCGCAGGATGGGGCAGTTGCGCCCCTTGCGGCTGGCACAGAAATAGAGGTAATCACCGATCTGCCGCACATCCGGGGCATAGTCGTAGATCAGCAGGTCGGGATCGGGGTGAAACTCCCACCGCAGCAGGTCGTCGGAGTACCAGAACCCCGCCGACATCGAGACAAAGAGGTAGTACTTTCCCTTGAAATACACCAGCGTGGGGTCAGCCCCCTCCCGGAAGCCCGCCACACGGGGGCCTTCCTTGGTGTGCTGGTAACGGTAGCCCAGGTCCAGGGGATTGCAGTAGGTTGTTTTCATCAATATTCACTCCTTTGAAATGCCCTGCAGGACACGGTTGAGCTGTTTGATGTCCTCGATGGCGGCACCGGCCTGCTTGAGCATGTTTTCGATGGTCATCCGCTGCATGGCCCGCTGCATCATGGCCACCAGGGCCGGGTTGTCCTTGACGGCGGCAGCCACATCGCCGCGGGACGCAGCGGCCTTATCACTGATCTGTTTGAGGATGGGGCCGACCTTGGGATCGGCCATGGCGGCGGCCATGTTGTCCTTGACACTCCAGCAGCTTTCGTCCAGCTCTCCGTCAAACCAGTTGGTCACTTCCCGCCGGTTGGCCATGGCGTAGGCCGGGTTGGGGGTATCCACCTTGTTCACCAGGATTACGCTGGAATACCCGCCGGCCCGGGCTTCGATGGAATGTTTGCCGGAGATGGGCACCTGGAAGGTGAACACCTTGTCCCCCGTCTGGGTTTCCAGCAGCTGGCCGTCCACATACAAGGAGACTTCCGGCAGGTTGGAGTAGACCTTCACCTGGGTCACATCCTCGGCGCGGTCCACATACCGGCTGCCGCAGGTGTGGACAAAGGGTTCCTTGCTCCAGTATGCCTTGTAGAGATAGAAGGCATCCTTCTTGATCTTGCGGTCAAAGGTGACCAGACCCTTCTGGTTTTCACCGTTTTTGCCGCCCTCGTCCCGGCCGTCGGCGGCAAAGTCGAACATATTCCAGACGTGGGTGGCCCACAGCCAGGGACGGTCGGCAATCATCTTGGCCATGTGCTCGTGGAAGACACACTGGTAGGTCTCGGTGTAGTCTCCCTTCTCGGGGTGGGAAGTCTGGTAGGCAGGGTTGGCATCGGCACCGTACTCGCTGAACCCGATGCAGCGATTGGGATACTTGGCGTGGTAGGTGTCAAAGAATTCGTCGTTCTGGTCCAGGTCCCCCAGATACCAGCCGAAGTAGAGGTTGTAGCTGTTCACGTCGGGGATTTCCAGGATGGGGCTGGTGATCTCCAGCATAAAGACGTTGGCCATGGTGGTGGGCCGGGTGGGGTCCAGCTTGTGGGCCAGGTCGTTGAGGGCGCGATGGTTTTCCAGCAACTCCTCGTTCACCGGGCTGGCAGCGGTGATCTCGTTGGAGAGACCCCACACCGCAATGCAAGGGTGGTTGTAGTTCTGGACGATGAGCTCCTCCATCTGGGAGAGGGTGTTGGCACGGCCATTCTGCATGTGCATGGTGATGTAGGGGATCTCGGCCCAGATCACCAGGCCCTTCTCATCGCAGAGGTCATAGAAGGCCTGGGCATGCTGGTAGTGGGCCAACCGGATGGTGTTGGCCCCCATCTCGAGGATCATCGCCAGGTCCTCCTCCATCATCTCCTTGGTGATGGCGTTGCCCACCCCCTTGCGGTCCTGGTGGCGGGAGACGCCCCGCAGCGGATAGGACCGGCCGTTGAGGAAGAAGCCCTTCTGGGGATCAATTTCGAACTTGCGGCAGCCGAACCGGACATCCTGGGTCTCGCCGTTGTCCAGGCTGGCGGTGAGGGTGTAGAGATAGGGATCGTCCAGACCGTCCCACAGGCGGGCGTTTTCCAGGGTAAAGACGGCCTTGGCGGTGCCGTCCTCCACCGGGGCGCTGACCTCCTGCCCATCCAGGGCGAAGTGCACGGCGTCCGCTCCCACCACAAAGGCTTCCACCGTCACCTGGCAGCGGCGGGTTGCCAGATCGGTGACCAGCGGGGTTACCTTCACCGGCACAGCGCCGTTTTCCGCCATGGCAAAGTGGGCAGCCGACAGGAGGCAGAGGGTTACATCCCGGTAGATGCCGCCGTAGAAGGTGAAGTCTGCCTTCTGGGGGTAGACGGTGTCGTTGTCGCTGTTGTCCACCGAGACGGTGAGGGTGTTGGTCTCCTGCAGATGGTCGGTGATGTCCACCCGGAAGGTGGAGAAGCCGCCCTTGTGTTCGGCCAGCTGCTGCCCGTTCAGCGATACCACTGCGGTCATGGCCACCCCGTCAAACTGCAGCACGGCACGTCCGCCTTCCGGCAGTTCGATCTCCGGCAGTTGGGTGGTGTAGGTGCAGGTGCCGCGGTAGTAGTCGTTGCCGCCGTCCTGGCCATCCACCGCATTCCAGGTATGGGGCAGAGTAACGGATTCGCTGCGGCCTTCCTTGGTGAAGGTCCAGCCGGTATTCAGTACAATCTTTTTGCTCATGAGGGATCCATCTCCTTGTATGTCACTTGTGGGAAACCATCAAAACCGAAAGGGCCCTGAGGCCCCTTCGGCGGATGGGAGGAAAAGGTTATTGCTGGTTTTCGGATGTGGCCTTGGCGGCGGCCTTCTTTTCGGCGATGCGCTTCTGTACATGGACCATCTCTTCCTTGGTCAGGGGGCAGCCGCGCATGGCTACCAGGGTAATGATCCAGCCGATGATGGGCAGGCCGAACTTGAGGAACATGGTCATCCAGAAGATGGGGGTGGTGCAGGGGTCGGTGGGCTGGGGCATGGTAGTGGTGTAGCCCAGCAGCGCCACGGCGGCGGTGGCGATGACCGCCGCGAAGGAGGTGATCAGCTTATCCACCAGGCTGTAGGTGCCGGTGACCACCGCCGGGATGTACCGGCCGGAACGGTCCAGCTCATAGTCGATGGCGTCGGCCATGTAGGAGGTGTTGGAGGTGGTGATGCACATGTTGGAACCGTTGAGCAGCAGGTTCAGAATGACGTAGAGGATCATGGCCGGGCTGCCCATAACGCCGATCCGGGACGGGTCAATGGCCAGGAAGAAGACCACCAGCACCACCGTGATGGCCATGCTTACATAGGTCCAGGTGACAATGCCGTTCTTGCTGCCGTGTTTGCCCACATACTTGGCGCCGAAGGCCGCAAAGAAGATGGAGGGCACCATGCTGATGACCGTCAAGATGGTGGCCAGGCCCATGTTGCCGATGAGGATACCACTAAAAAGCGTGTTGATGATGGCCTGGCTGGCTACCTGCTGAGCCAGTTTGTCCGAGGCGTTGGAGGCAATGTAGCACTGCAGGGGTTTGTTGTGCTTCAGCACTTCAACAATGTCCGCCATCTTCAGCGGTTCGGACTTTTTGGTGCCCAGGAAGTTTTCTGGCTTATCGTAGGAGGAAACGCCCAGGCAGACCAAGATGGTGCCCACGGCAGCCACCACCAGCGTCATGGCGCAGGCAGCGGAGAGGAATTCCTGGTTGTACTGGCCGCCGAACATGGGCAGCAGCACCACATTCATAATCATGGACATAGCCATGGGCACCAGATAGTTGAAAGCGGTGGTCCAGACGCCGATGGTGGGGCGCTGGGTGGGGTCGTTGGTCATGATGGCGGGGATGGTCTGGGCCGTCATATTGGTGACGGTGTAGCCGATGACGTAGATCACGTAGAGCACCACAAAGACCGGCAGGCCCAGCCCCTTGGAGGAGAAGCCGGTAAACATACCGTAGAGGGCGGCGGCCTCGATGAGGTAGCCCGCTACCATCAGGATGCGCAGCTTGCCGAACCGGGTGTTGACCCGGTCATACACAAAGGCCATCAGCGGGTCGGTGATGGCGTCCAGGATGCGGGTGCAGGTCAGGATGATGCCCACGGCGGCAGTGGTGATGCCGTAGCCGATGCTGGCCGAGTAGCTGGCCATGCCGATGAGAGAGTAAACGCTCATGCCCACAAGGCCATTGCAGGCATAGCAGATGATCTGCCAGAGTTTGGCGCGGCGGTACTGGACGCCGTCAATCTCGCTGGCGCTGAGATGTTTTTTTGACATACGGTTTCTCCTCCTTAAAAGTGTGCAGCGTTTTTGTTTGTGCCTTCACTATAGCAAATCGCCACCGCAAGGGAGAGTTAAATTTCAGCAAATCAGTGCAATTATTCGTGCCATTTTGATGCGTGCCTTATTTTTTATCCCATATTTTTAATTTTTGTCCCAACCGATTCCGGCGGGTATGGTATGATACGGACAAGGAAATGGAATTTGACGTTTCTATAAGGAAAAAGGAGGAGCATCCATGCAGAAATTCGCAAAGGGTTTTCTGGTCGGCGCCGCCACTGCGGCCCATCAGGTGGAAGGCAACAACATCCATTCCGATTATTGGGCCCAGGAGCAGCTGCCCCATTCCAGTTTTGCCGAACCCAGCGGCATCGCTTGTGACCATTATAACAGATATGAGGAAGACATTCAGCTATTGGCCCAGGCCGGGCTCAACGCCTACCGGTTTTCCATCGAGTGGGCCCGCATCGAGCCGGAGGAAGGCAAGTTTGATCCCGCCGAGGTGGAGCACTACCGCCAGGTCATCGCCTGCTGCAAGGCCCACGGGGTGGAACCGGTAGTCACCCTGCTCCACTTCACCAGCCCCAAATGGCTCATCGCCAAGGGCGGCTGGGAGGCCGAATCCACCGTGGCCTGCTTCAAACGGTATGTCACCTATCTGATGGAGCAGCTGGGCAGCGAGCTTCACTATGTCTGCACCATCAACGAGGCCAATATGGGTCTGCAGCTGGCCGCCATCTCCAAGCGGTTCCGGCTGATGGCCGAACAGGCGGCCAAGGCTGCCGCCGGCAAGTCCGCCGAGGGCACGGTCCAGGTGGGGATGAACTTCCAGAAGATGATGGAAAACATGAAGTATGCCGCCGCCGAAAACGCCGGTGTCTTCGGGGATCCCCAACCCAAGGTCTTTGTCAGCGAGCGCACCCCTGAGGGAGACCGGCTGGTCATGCGGGCCCATGTTGCCGCCCGGGAAGCCATCCGGGCCATCTGCCCCCACATAAAAGTGGGGCTGACCCTCTCCCTCCACGACCTGCAGGCCCAGCCGGGCGGGGAATCCTTTGCCGCAGCGGCCTGGGAGGAGGAATTCACCCACTACCTGCCCTATCTCCGGGAAGATGACTTCCTGGGGGTGCAGAACTACACCCGCACCCTCTACGGTCCCCAGGGCCAGCTGCCCGCACCGGAAGGAGCGGAGCTGACCCAGATGGATTATGAATTTTACCCCCAGGCCCTGGAGCATGTGCTGCGCAAGGTGGCCCAGGAGTTCCACGGTGATCTGATCGTCACCGAGAACGGCATCGCCACCGCCGACGACAGCCGCCGGGTGGCCTTCCTCCAGCAGGCCCTGGCCGGCGTACAGCGCTGTGTGGCCGATGGGCTGCCGGTGAAGGGGTACTTCCACTGGAGCCTGATGGACAACTTTGAGTGGCAGAAGGGCTTTGCCATGAACTTCGGGCTGATTGCGGTGGACCGCACCACCATGGCCCGCACCCCCAAATCCAGCCTGGCTGTGCTGGGCAGTTATGCCGGTGCATAACCCCCTCAGAAAGGGCTGTCTGTACGGCAGCCCTTTTTTCATGATATAATGTTGGCAAGTGAGGTGGACGCGGTGGAAGTTTTGCAGAACATGGCATTGCTGGCAGAGCTGGTGCAGTGCGGCGGCCCGATTTTCACCTGGTGTTATGACGACACCGGTGCCCTGGTGCGCAGCAACTGCCCCGACGAATCTTTTTTGTCCGGCGTCTTTGATCTGTTCGGCTGCAAACAGCAGATGATGGAATACGGCAAAACCCATGACACCCCCATCACCCTGGGGACTGCCCTGGGCATCCTGTGGGCAGCGGCCTTTGAAAAACAGGACGGGCAGCTGAAACGCGCCTGGGTGATGGGCCCGGTCTTCTATCAGGATGTCTCGATACGGGGCATTGAACATGGGCTGCGGTATTACAGCAGCCTGGAAACCAGCGTTTCCTGGACCATGCACCTGCAGAAGGTGCTGACCAAGGTCCCGGTGGTGCAGAACACCATCCTCCATCGCTATACCCTGATGATGCACTACTGCCTGACCGGGGAGCACCTGACCATCAGTGACATCAACAGCGAAGCCCTGCCCAAGGTAACCGATTCTCCCCAGCTGCCCGCCCACGACCGCCACAAGGTCTGGATGGCAGAACAGGGTCTGCTGCAGATGGTGCGCACCGGAGATCTGAACTACAAGGATGCGCTGTCCGCCAGCATGACCATCAGCACCGGCGTTCCGGTGCACAGCGACGATGCCCTGCGGCAAAGCAAGATTTCGGTGATCGTCTTCACCTCCCTGGTCTGCCGCGCCGCCATCGAGGGTGGGCTGTCCCCCGAGGAAGCCTACGCCCTGGGAGACAGTTACATCCAAACTGCCGAGTCCGCCAAGACGCTGGATGATCTGAACCCGCTGAGCCTGATGATGTACGATGACTTTATCCGTCGGGTCCACAAGTGCCGCACCAACCCCAAGCTCAGCCGGGCGGTGCAGCAGTGTGTGGACTACATCGAGATGCACCTGGACCAGAAGGTGCGGGCCGCCGACCTCGCCGCGGTGGTGGGGTACACCGAGTATTACCTGACCCACAAGTTCAAGGCGGAAACCGGGCTGAGCATCAACGACTACATCAAATTTGCCAAAATCGAGCGTGCCAAGGTCCTTCTGAAAAGCACCGACCAGACGGTGCAGGAGATTTCCGCCTCCCTGTGTTTCAGCACCCGCAACTACTTCAGCCGGGTCTTTCAGCAGGTGACCGGGCAGACCCCCATGGAATACCGGGAAGGATGACCCTCCCTTTTGCCCCATCAAAACAGACAGCGAAGGAGCTTCTTCGCTGTCTGTTTTCTTTATTGAGAAGATGCCGGCGGTTCCACGCCGGCCGCTCCGGTACACAGCGCCGCAATGGCCGCCGCCACCTGCTCCGGCGGTGCCTTTCGGCCGCTGTGCAGCCAGTATGACATCACACCGGAAGCTCCCGCAAACAAAAAGGTATTCTGCATTTCCCGCCAGCCATCATCCGACTCGTTGCGGGCAGCTGTGTCCAGACACAGGTCCATATAGGCAAAGCAATGCCCCACCACCCGGTGCAGAAAGGCATTGTTCGGGCTTTGCCGCGCCAAAACAGCCAAAAAATCCTCATCGTTCTGCAGTTTTTGCAGCATGGAGAGCACAACCGCCTTCACACCCCGGTTTTGGGTACTTGCCAGGGTTTTGTCCAGCTGCTCCAGAGCCTGCTCCTCCAGCTGTTCCATCAGATCATAACAATCCCGGAAATGCCGGTAAAAGGTGCCCCGGTTGATCTGTGCCAGGGCACAAACTTCCTTGACTGTAATCTTCTCCACAGGCTTTTGCCGCAAAAGCTGCCAGAATGCCGTGGTGATGATTTGCCGTGTATAGCGGGTCCGAGGGTCAGTTTTCATCTTTCTGCTCCTTTTTGCAACAGTCCGGCGTCTTGTGTCTCACAACGCAACGGCTGCTGCTCCATTGCCTATTGCGCCGGATCTTTTTCCTCAGTATACTGAAAACCAGAAGAAAAAGCAACATGCGTTCACAAAATCATCACGCGTTCTTTTGAAGGGAGGACTTTCTATGCAGAGTGAGCGGCTGTTCAAGGAGGCGCCTGTCTGGCAGGCCATCGGTGCGCTGGTGGGCCCCTCTGTCTTATCGGTTCTGGTCATGGTCATCTATTGCCCTGCTGCTCTTCATGTTGGCCTGGCACAAACTGACGAGTGTCATCCGTCCCCAAACCTGCCCATAAAGTCTCCCACCCATATCCCCGCAGCCAAAGGGACGGACAGGACCCGTTTCCCAAAGCGGCGGGGATATTGCATGAAAATTGATCCCGCATCACGAATTATCACCCCGCATGGTCCTTCATTTTTCGCTATAATGAGAACAATCTGAAAGGGAAAGGACTGCTGAACCGTGCAAGCAACCAAACTTCAAACCAATCACCTGACGGCGCCCCTCGGGATGGATGGCGGCCCGCTGTTTTTATCCTGGCAGTGCACCGGCGGATTGCGCCAGACTGCCTATGAGATTCAGCTGACGGCAAACGGTGCCCTTTGCTGGCAGAGCGGCAAGGTTTCCGGCCAGGCCATGCACGCCGACGCCCCCGCCGTGGAGGGGTCCCGGGTGCACGGCAGCTGGAAAATCCGTCTGTGGGACGAGGAGGACCACCCCGGCCCCTGGAGCGAAGCCCGGTTTGAGACCGGCCTGGCTCCCGCCGACTGGCAGGGACTGTGGGTAGACCCCGAAACCGAACCGCTGAAGATCGCCGGCGACGACGCCATCAACGCCTTTGCCCGTCCCAACTGGGAGCGCAAACAGGCCGAAAAGGAGGCCGCCGGCAAAGGAGCCGCCGAACCCTACCAGCCCCACCGGCCGGCGTCCTACCTGCGCAAGACCTTCACCGCCCCCGCCGGCCAGGGGCGGCTGTACATCACTGCCAAAGGGCTGTATGTAGCCTGGCTCAACGGCGTGCGGGTGGGCGACATGGTACTGGCCCCCGGCAGCTTCACCGCCGACAAGCACCTGGGCGCCCAGACCTACGATGTGACCGGGCTGCTGCAGGAAGGAGAAAACGAGCTGCTCCTGGTCCTGGGAGACGGCTGGTACCGCAGCACCAGCGGCGTGGACGGCGACCGCAACCTTTTCGGAGAGACCCTGGGGGTACTGTTCCAGCTGGAAGTGGACGGCAAAGCCGTCTGTGTTTCGGACGACACCCTGCAGGCTACCCAGCAGGGCCCCATCCGCCAGAATGACCTGCAGCAGGGCGAGGTCTACGACGCCCGTCTGGAAGGCACACTCTCCGGCTGGCATGGGGTCCGGGCCTACGCCGATGCCCTGCCGGTCACCGGCATGAATACGGTGCCCATCCGGGAGCAGGAATCCTTCCCCGGCCGGCTGTTCACCACCCCCAACGGGGAAACGGTGCTGGATTTCGGGCAGAACATTGCCGGGTATGTGGAGATGACCCTCACCGCCCATGCTGGGCAGAAGGTCCTGCTGACCTGCGGGGAAACCCTGGACGAAAACGGCAACTTCACCCAGGAGAACTTCCAGGACCGGAACCGCCACAAGGAGGGCGGCACCGCCCAGATGCTGGAACTGATCTGCAA
>CALWNP010000027.1 GCA_944382835.1 uncultured Gemmiger sp. | reverse complement strand
GCCGTGTACCGAACGGTACGCACGGTGGTGTGAGAGGACGGCTGCTCAACTAATGGGTAGCCTCCTACTCGATTTGCTTGTGGGGTTATGGGATAAGATGGGCAGGAGAGTTGTTTATTTCAGCAGACCGTAGACCGCATCCTCCATCGGCTCCAGCCATTCGTTGGAGCTCTCGGTGCCGGGCACTTCCACGGCCAGGTGGGAGAACCAGCTGTCGGGGGCGGCACCATGCCAGTGCTTGACTCCTGCGGGAATGTTGACCACGTCACCGGGGTGCAGTTCCTGGGCAGGCTTGCCCCATTCCTGGTAGTAGCCGCGGCCGGCCAGACAAATCAGGATCTGGCCGCCGCCGGTTTTGGCGTCGTGGATATGCCAGTTGTTGCGGCAGCCCGGTTCAAAGGTGACGTTGTAGATCCCCACCTGGCTGGTGGAAACCGGGGCCAGGTAGCTCTGCCCGATGAAGTATTGGGCGTAGCCGTCGTTGGGCTGGCCGATGGGAAAGAGCATAGCGGCCTGATGAGCGGCCTTGGCGTCAGCGGCGGAGTCGGGGGTGGCCCAGATTTCCTTGGCCATCCGGAAGGCGGCCCAGGCCTTGGGCCAGCCGGCGTAGAAGGCGGCGTGGGTCAGGATTTCTGCGATCTCGCTGCGGGTGATGCCGTTGGCCTTGGCGGTCTGCAGATGGTACTGGAAGGAGGAATCCACCAGACCCTGAGCCATCAGGGCGGTGACGGTGACCAGCGAGCGGTCCCGCAGCGAAAGCCGGTCTTGCCGGCTCCAGACCTCCCCAAACAGCACGTCATCGTTGAGGGCGGCAAAGGTGGGGGCGAACTCGCCCAGGGAATCTCTCCCGGCGGTTTGTTTCACAGACATGGGGTATATCCTCCTTCAAAGCAGTGTATCATGGATGGGGGGGGGCAGGGGATCAGGCCGAAAGGCCCGGTCCCTCGTGCTGGGTCAGCCGGATCTCGCCCTGGCTTTCGGGATCATCCCGGATGATCTCGCCCACCGAGGGCAGGGTGATGCAGCCGGAGCGGGGGTTCTTGATGCTGAGCACCGGGGTGGTGAGGGTGGCCTGCACCTGGGACTTCTCGAAACAGAGATCGGTGTCGAGCATCTCGCAGTCGATGAGGGTCAGGTTCTTGCAGTAGCACAGCGGCTGGGTGCCAATGATCTTGCAGTGATCGAAGGTGACGCCTTCGCAGTACCAGGCCAGGTATTCTCCCTTGACCACACAGTTGCGCACCACCACATTGTGGGCATGCCAGAAAGCGTCCTTGGTGTCGAAGGTGCAGTTGTCAAAGGTGGCGTCCTGGATGTACTGGAAGGAATACTTGCCCTTGAACTGAACGTTGCGGAAGGTCAGGTGGTCGGAGCGCATCATGAAATATTCGCTCTCGGCGGTGCAGTCCTCCATCCGGATGCCCCGCACCGACCAGCCGAACTCCGGCGAGCGGATGTCGCACCGGCGCATGGTCACCCGGTCGCATTCCCGCAGGGCCTTGATGCCGTGGAGCTTGGTATCCTCGATTTCCACATCCTGGGAGTACCACAGTGCCGCCCGGCATAGCTCGGTCATCTCGCAGTTGGTGATCTTCAGCCGGTGATCGTGCCAGAAAGGATAGCGCAGGTTGCAAAAGCAGTGGTCGGCCTCGATGTCAGAAGCTTCTTTCAGAGCGCTTTCTCCGTCGGCCGGGCCGTCAAAAGCACAGTGGCTGACCACCAGCCGGTGGGCGCCGTAGAGGGCACGCTCCTGGTCAAATGTCTGATGTTCAATCTGATTCATGAATCTTTGTCTCCTTTTGGGCGGAGGATTCCCGCCGTGTTTCCAACTGAAATACCAGATAGTCCAGGCAGCAGATCTGCTCTTCCTGACGGTGCACCCCCGCCAAAAGCCGCTTGCGCTGACTGGCCAGCAGACAAAGCTGACGGTCCAGATTTCCTGTCTTCCGACAGCTCAGAAATTCCTGTACCGTCTGGGTGTCACAGCCGGCATCCAGCAGATTTTGCAGGAGCTGTTGTTCGGCACTCTGCATACAAGATGGCATCCTTTCCGTGGCGCGTGCACTGCGCCGGATTGTTCCCGGGACCTTGGTTGTTTCTACGGTTCTAGTATAGCGCAGCAAAGAAAAAATAACAAATACTTAGTAACGATGGTTTTGCATTCTTGAAACCTATACAAAAATCTGGTACACTGAACCTACACTGAACCACACTGAACCCAGGAGGTGAGGCACATGGAACTGCGTGTGCTGCAATATTTTTTAGCGGTGGCTCGGGAACAGAGCATTTCGGGGGCCGCCAAATCCCTGCATCTGTCCCAGCCCACCCTGTCCACCCAGCTCAAAGCGCTGGAGGAGGAACTGGGCAAGCCGCTGCTGATCCGGGGCAGCAAGGGCTCCCGCAAGGTGACACTGACCGAGGAGGGTATGGTGCTGCGCAAGCGGGCCCAGGAGATTCTGGAGCTGGTGCAGAAAACCGAGAGCGAGATCCAGCTCTCGGACGACAACATCGCCGGGGATGTCTGCATCGGGGCAGGGGAGACCCAGATCATCCGGCTCTTTGCCAAGGTGGCGGAGGAGCTCAGGCAGAGCTGCCCCAACATCCATTACCATCTGTACAGCGGCAACGCCGTCTATGTGATGGAGCAGCTGGACAAGGGGCTGATCGACTTCGGCCTGATCTACGGCAAGGCGGATTCCACCAAGTATGAATCGGTGACGGTACCGGTCCGGGATGTATGGGGGGTGCTGATGCGCCGGGATTCTCCCCTGGCGGCCAAGGAGGCCATCCGCCCCCAGGATCTGTGGGACAAGCCCCTCATCGTCAGCAACCGAAAATTCGAGGACTGGCCCCCGGCGTTGTGGCTGAAACGGAATCTCTCCCAGCTGAACATCGTGGCCACCTACAACCTGATCTTCAATGCCTCACTGCTCACCAGCGAGGGATTGGGCTATACCCTCTGCTTTGACCAGCTGGTGAACACCAGCGGAGACAGCGACCTTTGCTTCCGGCCGCTGTCGCCCCATCTGGAATCCGAGGCCACCCTGATCTGGAAAAAATACCAGGTCTTTTCCAAGGCGGCCAACAAGTTCCTGGATCAGCTTCTCCGCTCGCTGGACGAGCTGCCGGACCCCGCCAAGGCTTGACAGCAGGGACGTGTTGTGCTACTCTTAATGCATCAACTATTTTTGATATGAGGTGCGGCCATGACAACCCATGAAGAGAACGCCCGGGTTTTCAAGGCGTTGTGCGATCCCAAGCGGCTGGCCATTCTGGAACAGCTGCGGGGCGGGGAAAAATGTGCCTGTGTGCTGCAGCAACCCCTGGATCTGACCCAGTCGGGGCTTTCCTATCACATGAAGATTCTGTGTGAGTCCGGTTTGGTGGAAAGTCGCCAGGAGGGCAAGTGGATGCACTACCGGCTGAGCGCGGCAGGGCAGAAACGGGCAGTGGCGCTGCTGCTGGCCCTGACCACCCCCAATGCCGGGAACCCGGCGGAACCCTGCTGCAGCTGCGGCGAAGGAAAAGCGCCCTGAGAAGAGGGCGTTTTTCATCACTCAAAACATCAAAAAAAGTTGATGTGACATCAGAGGAGGCAGAACAATGGAGATTTGGCAGTTCATCCAGAATCAAATCCTGGGAATGCAGTGGCTCAATGCGTTGGTGGGCCGGGGCTTGGCGGCACTGGGAATGGACCCCGGCACCAGATTGGGGGGCAGTATCCAGTTTTTTCTGTACGACACCCTCAAGATCACGGTGCTGCTCTGTGTGCTGATCTTTGGAATTTCCTATCTTCAGAGCTATTTCCCGCCCCAGCGGAGCAAGCGGATTCTGGGACGGTTCCGTGGCCTGACCGCCAACCTGATGGCGGCGCTGCTGGGCACCGTCACCCCCTTCTGCTCCTGCTCCTCCATCCCGCTTTTCATTGGCTTCACCGGGGCGGGGCTGCCCCTGGGGGTGACCTTTTCCTTTCTGATCTCCTCCCCCATGGTGGACCTGGGCAGCCTGGTGCTGTTGATGAGCATTTTTGGGGCTCGTGTGGCGGTGGTTTATGTACTGGTGGGGCTGGTCATCGCAGTGGCCGGGGGTACTGTGATCCAGGCGCTGAAGATGGAGGATCAGGTGGAGGGCTTTGTCTTTGGCAGCGGCGGTGCGGCGGCCAAAGGCCCGGCCATGACCCAGCGGGACCGGCTGGAGGCAGCGCGCGGCCAGATGGTCCAGACCTTCCGCAAGGTGTTTCCCTACATCCTCATCGGGGTGGGCATCGGGGCGGTGATCCACAACTGGCTGCCCCAGAGCTGGATCGAAACACTGCTGGGCAGCCGCAATCCCTTTGGGGTGTTGCTGGCGGTGCTGGTGGGGGTGCCGATGTATGTCGACATCTTCGGCACCATCCCGGTGGCCGAGGCGCTGCTGGACAAGGGAGCGCAGCTGGGCACCGTTCTTTCCTTTATGATGGCGGTCACTACCCTTTCGCTGCCCTCGCTGATCCTGCTGCGCAAGGTGGTGCGGCCCAAACTGCTGGCATTGTTTGTGGGAGTCTGTGTGGTGGGAATCGTCCTGGTGGGCTATTTCTTCAACCTGACCCAGTATTTACTCATTTGATCTTAGGAGGTTTTGACAATGTTTATGTTTGGCAAAAAAGAAGAAAAGAAACCGGCGTCCTGCTGCTGCGGCAGCGCTCAGACCGGGAACACCGAGGCAAAGGTGCTGATTCTGGGGTCCGGCTGTGCCAACTGCAACGCCCTGGAGCGGGCGGTGCGGGAGGCCATGGCGGAGCTGGGCTGGCAGGAGGAAGTGGGCCATGTGACCGACTTCGGCCGGATTGCAGCCTACGGCGTCATGAGCACCCCGGCGCTGGTGGTGGATGGCAAGGTGGTCTCGGCGGGGCGGGTGCTCAGCAAGGCCCAGGCCAAGGAGCTGCTGCAGACCGTCCGGAGGGTCGTATGAACCGCAAACCGCGGGTGGCCTTTGTCTGCGTCCACAACTCCTGCCGCAGCCAGATTGCCGAGGCACTGGGCCACGCGCTGGCCGGGGAGGTCTTTGAGAGCTACTCCGCCGGCACCGAGACCAAGCCCGCCATCAACCCCGATGCGGTCCGGCTGATGCGGCAGTGCTACGGCATCGAGATGCCCCGCACCCAGTACAGCAAGCTGCTCTCGGCGCTGCCGCCGGTGGATGTGGTTATTACCATGGGCTGCGGGGTTCAGTGCCCCAGCCTGCCCTGTGCCCATCGGGAAGACTGGGGCCTGGAGGACCCCACCGGCCGGGACGACGCCGCCTTTCTGGTCACCATCCAGGCCATTGAGGAAAAGGTCCTGGACCTGAAGCAGCGCATCCAATCGGGACAACTGAAACTGTAATACCCAACGCCCCCGCCGGGCAAACTCCCCAACAAGGGAGAGCCCGGCGGGGGCGTGGTCATTCTTCCCGGGCCAGGGCGGCGAGGAGCGCCCGGTTGGTGCAGAAGGCTGCCGCCGGCAGCAGGGTGAGCACCGCACCGGCCAGAGACACCGGAATCACCCCGAACCGGTCGGCCAACAGCCCGTAGAGCAGCAGGGAGAGGGCCATCCCGCCGTCGGACAGGGCACTGAAGAGGGCGACGGCACGACCCCGGAAATCGGGCATAATGATCTGAAGCAGGGCGGGGAGGATCATCATGTTGGTGACCGAATTAAAAAAGGCGCTGACGCCGTACAGCCCGGCACAGGGCAGAAAGCCCGGCGCCGCCATGGCTCCGATGCTGAACAGGGTTTGAATCAGATAGGCGGCCACAAACAGCCGGGCCCGGATGCGGGGCGGCGGGGGAAGGAGGGAAAACAGCAGCGCTCCTGCCAGCGCCGCACCGCTTTCAGCCCCCAGAAAAAGCCCGTACTGGGGCAGGGACATTCCTTTGCCCAGGCACCAGACATACACCACGCTGGAAAAACCGCCGCAGAACAGATTGACCGCCGCACCGGCCAGAATGGCGATTGTCACACCGCGCAGATGCCCCAGATACCGGAACCCCTGGAGCAACCCTCCCAGGATGGCCCGGGGACCGGCGGAGGCAGCCATCTGCCCACGGGGAATCCGGATGAAAAGCTCGGACAGGGCGGAGAGGAGAAAACAGACTCCGTTGAGGAGGATCATCGGCGGTACCCCCAGCCAGAGCACCAGAGCACCAGAGCACCAGAGCACCGCTGGCGGCATTGCCGATCGTCCGGATCACCGAGGTGGAACCCTGGATCAGGGACTGGGCGCGCATCAGCTCCCGCCCGGGCACAAGGAGGGAGAGGGCGCTGAAGGCGGCGGGCACAAAACAGACGTTGCACAGCGCAGCCACCCACGCCACCGTCAGCACCTCCCAAACGGTCAGGTGTCCGGCCAGCGCCGCTGTCCCCAACAGCAGCATCAAGATGCCGCGCAGACCGTCGGCCGCCACGATCAGCAGCCGTTTGCTGAAAAAATCGGCCAGTACCCCGGCAAAGGGCTGCAGAAAAAAGCTGACCAGATAGGAGATGGCGCTGAGAATCCCCATCAGCGCGGCCGAACCGGTGCTGTCATACACCCAGATGCCGATGGCGATGCTGTATAGCAGGTTACCGGCAGCCGAAAAGGCGTACCCCTGCCAGAGCAGCAGAAAATCCCGCCCCAGCCCGGTGCGATGTTTATTGGTCTCCATGGCGCTCCCCCGCGTCATAGCAGAGCATGGCGAACCGGATGGGATGGGTACCGGGACCCGGTTCGGCGTGGGCCTGCAAAAAGGCAGCGATCTGTTGCTGCAGTTCTTCCATTTCCGCCGGGGTCAGGTGCACCACCCCCGAGCGGTCGCTGGTGCCCCAGGGCAGCGGGAGGCCTGCCGCCCGGCTGTCGGCAATGCTCTGCCAAAACCCTTCCTGTACCATGCGCAGGTCATTCTCCATGGCCAGTGCCTTTTCCTGCTCCAGACCGGACACTTCGGCGTGAAGATAGATTTCCCGGCCGGTCCGCCGGTAAAAGGTGGCGACAATGCCTCGGATGGTCTCCTGATGGTCCACCTCCACCAGGCCGATGCTTTGCAGCTTCAGCAGATGGTGCTTGGCGGAACTGGGGGTGATGTGCAGGGCATCGGCCAGCTTTTTGGCGGTGACCGGGACCCCCTGAATTTCCATCTGTGCCAGCAGCCGTTGGCGCAGCGGATCGGTAAAAATGCGGATTTCCCGCTCTGTGGTCAGGAAAATTTTGTTATCAGACATGGCAGATCCCTCTTTCTCAATCACGATACAAGAATAATAACATAACATATATTGTTACGTAAAGCCCTTCTTCAATTTGTCTATCCTTGCTTTTCTTCGCCATTTCCTCTATAATGAATGGAAAACTAGTGCAAAATATCTGGCGAAATGCCATAAAGGAGACCGCATATGCAGGAAAAGGCATTGTATACCGTAGTGGTGGCGGATGACGAGGACGAACTGCGGGAGGCGGTCTGTTCCATGCTGCCCTGGGAGGAGCTGGGCTTCCGGTTGGTGGGCAGCGCCAGCAACGGGCTGGATGCCCTGGAACTGGTGGAGGAACTGGAACCCGATCTGTTGATGACCGACATCCGGATGCCCTTCATCTCGGGCATCGAGCTGGCCCGCCAGGTGCGGGAGGTGCGCCCCGCCATCAATATCGCCTTCCTCAGCGGCTACGATGATTTCGAGTACGCCAAGCAGGCCATCCAGTACAACATCATCAGCTACATGCTCAAGCCCCTGACCATGGACGGCCTGGCTGCCGAGCTGCGCAACATCCGGCAGAAGATCGACGCCCAGTTCGAGATGTTCCGTCAGGCCCAGAACGATCTGAATGCCCAGCAGGACAGCCAGGGGGCCTTTTTGCTGCCCCTGGTGCTGGACGACTACGCCACCGGCGGGGAAGGGGAGACCCAGGAAGCCCAGGCCGAGACCTATGCCCGTCAGTGTGGATTGCTGCGGGATGCCGACGACAGCCCCCACTATGTCCTGATGGCCTCCAGCCTGCTGGAAGCCGACGGCGCCAACTGCACCGCTCCCTCCTTTGTGTCCACGGTGGAGGCGCTGGCCAACAAGTATCTGCGCCATGCCAGCTTTTTTACCACCGGTAAGGTGATCACAGTGCTGCTGGGCAATCCCTCGGACTTTGAGGAATATCTCCACATCCTGGCCGATGAAATCCCCCAGATGGCCGCCCGGGTGCTGGGCAAACGCTGCCGTATCGGGGTGAGCCGGGTCACCCCAAGGCTCACCGGCCTGCACAACGCCTACCGTGAGGCGATGGAAGCCCTGCGCCAGGGGGACCCCCAGGAGAGCGGGGCCCAGTTTGTGGGGGACCTGCGCCCGGCGGTCAAGGGGGGCAGCCTGCTCTGCCGCCGTGCCCTGGAGGTGCTGGATCAACATTATATGGATGCCGACCTCTCGCTGGTTTCCCTCAGCAGCATGCTGGAGGTCAGCCCCAACCACCTGAGCGCCTGCATCAAAAAGTACGCCGGCGAAACCTTCATCAACATCCTCATCGGCAAGCGGATGGAGGCGGCCCGGGATCTGCTGCTCACCAGCCCCCTGAAAATCCAGGAGGTGGCCCAGCGCTGCGGCTATACCGACCAGCACTATTTCTCCTACTGTTTTAAAAAATACTGCGGCACATCGCCCAACGCCCTGCGCCGTCAGCATGAAGCCAAAAAGGCGGTGACACCGTGAAGAAACTGCCCGCACCCCGCATCACCACCGTCCTGGTGGGGATGGTCGTGGGGGTGGTGGCGGTGATTCTGGGATGCAGCATCCTGATCTTCATCGACCGCTACCACACCGCCATTGTCCAGAACGCCGGCACCAGCAGCGCCCAGGCGGTTTCTCAGGTGACCGGCACCGTCACCAACTACCTGCGGGATATGGACGAGGCCATGGATTTGGTGGTGGCCTCGATGGAGCAGTCGGAACAGCACCGGGACCAGCTTTTCCAGGCTTTTCTGCGCATCCGCCCCGACGTGGTGGCCATCACCAGCTATACCAAGGACGGAACCCTGCAGGACTGCTGGGCGCTGGACCATACCCCCAAAGAGAACATCGTCTGTAACCTGTCCTTTGACTCCAGCAAGACCGATCTGGACGGGTATGTCACGGTGCCCCATGTGGAAACCATCTTTGACAGCTACTATCCCTGGGTGGTGACCATGGCGGTCCGGCTACAGAACAGCACCGCCGACTGGGTGGCGCTGGATCTGAGCTTTTCCAGCATCTCCAGCTATATCAGCAACGTGGGCATCGGCCAGCACGGCTACTGCTTCATCATGGACGATACCGGCAACATCATCTATCACCCCCAGCAGCAGCTGATCTACTCCGGCCTGAAAAGCGAGGAGACCACCCGTCTGGCCGGCATGGCCGACGGCACCTATGTGGAGGATACGGTGATCTACTGCCTGAACAGCGTGGAAAACAGCGACTGGCGAGTGGTGGGGGTCAGCTATCTGGATGAATTGGTCAACCGCAATGTGGCCGAGATGGTTCGCCTCTGCCTGCTGTTGGCCCTGACGGTGTTGATTGTGGCGCTGTTTGCCAGCTGCGTCCTCTTTTGGCTGTTTGGCCGGCCGCTGCGGGGGCTGGCCGCGGCCATGGAGGACTTTGAAAAGGATGCCGACCACTTCACCTACCGGCCGGTGGGCGGCGCCCGGGAGGTACAGGAGCTCTCGGATTCCTTCCAGCACATGGTGGTGCGGATCCAGCGCCTCATGACCCAGGTGCGGGAGGAGGAGGTCAACCTGCGCAAAACCGAACTCAAGGCGCTGCAGGCCCAGATCAACCCCCACTTCCTCTACAACACCCTGGACTCCATCGCCTGGATGTGCGAGCGGGGCCGCAACGCCGATGCAGTCCAGATGGTCCATGCCCTGGCCCGGCTCTTCCGCATCAGCATCAGCAAGGGGCACGAGCTGATTCCCATTGCCAAGGAGATCGAGCACGCCCAGAGCTATCTGCAGATCCAGAAATACCGGTACAAAAACCAGTTTACCTATGCCTTCTGGGTGGACCCTGCCTGCAACGACTATCTCTGCAACAAGATCACCCTCCAGCCCATCATCGAGAACGCCATCAACCATGGCCTGGACCTGCTGGTGGAGGAGGGCCACATCGATGTGGAGGTCTTCCCGGACGGGGAGGACATTGTCTTCCGGGTCACCGACAACGGGGTGGGGATGAGCCCCGAGCAGGCCGCCTCCATTTTGCAGCGCGGCCCCAGCGACCGCACCGGCATTGGCATCAAAAATGTCAATGACCGGCTGAAAATTTATTTCGGAGAGAAATATGGCCTTCAAATCCACAGCGAACTGGATGTGGGCACCTGTGTGGAGATCCGGATGCCCAAGGTACGGGAGGGTGGCTATGAGACAAAATAACCGGCCGGCCCTGGCCGTCCTTCTGGCATGCTTCGGATTGCTGGCGGGCTGTACCCATGTGGGGGAGGCGGACATCCGCCATTCGGTGACACTGGTGGTCAAATCCACCGAGACCGAGTTCTGGCGCTCGGTCTTTGCGGGGGCCGAGGCCGCTGCCGCCGAGTACAACATGGACCTGACGGTGACCGGCCCCGAAACCGAGGAGGACTACGAGGCCCAGAACCGGATGGTGGCCCAGGCGGTGGCCAACGGCACCGAGGCCCTGGTCTTTTCCGCCATCGATTACGAAAACAACGCCGCCGCCATCGACGCTGCCGCCGAGGCCGGGGTGCAGGTGGTGGCCATCGACAGCAATGTGGATTCCCAGGCGGTGCGCAGCTATATCGGCACCGACAACTATGCCGCCGGCCAGATGGCGGTGCAGGCGGCTTTGCGCTGCGGCTGGCAGGATCTGCGGGTGGGCATTGTCAACTTTGACGTGAACAGCGCCAACGGTCAGGAGCGGGAGGACGGTGTGCGGGATGCCTTTGCCGCCGCCGACGGCAGCACCGTCGACAGTGCCCGGGTGGTGGCCGCCATCAACACTCTGGCCGAGTCGGCAGGGGCCGAGGCCGATACCGCCGCTATGCTGCGGGATCACCCCGAGATCAACGTCCTGCTGGCCTTCAACGAGCCCACCAGCGTGGGGGCTGCCAACGCGGTGGCCGAGCTGGGGCTGGCCGATTCGGTCTGGCTGGTGGGGTTCGATTCCAATGTGGCCACCATCGATGCCCTCCAGACCGGGGTGGTGGATGCCCTCATCGTCCAGAACCCCTATGCCATGGGGTATCTGGGGGTGGAAAGCGCCTACAAGCTGCTCAGCGGCCAGGGCAAAACCCTGGAATCCACCGTGGATACCGCCACCAGCATCGTGGACCGGGACAACATGTTTACCATGGACAGTCAGAAAGTCCTTTTCGCGTTTGAATAGTCGAAATATACAACCTGCACAAAAGAACGGGCAAAGTACTGCACAATATCCCCTAAGATGATAAAAAAACACCCTTTCATTCGGTGAAATTTCACCTTGTAATGGAAGCATTTTTCCTTTATCATGAAGATGTCAGGCGGGGCCGTCTGAGGAACGGGCTCCGCAAAATATCCCACTGCATAGAAGGAGAAACACTATGAAAAAAGTATTTGCCCTGACCATGGCAGCTGCAATGGCATTGAGCCTGGCAGCCTGCGGCGGCACCGATTCTTCTGCGTCTTCGACCTCTACCGAATCCGCAGCCGAGTCCACCGCTTCCTCCGTTTCCGAGGCCGCCACCGAGGCCACCGCTGCCGCCACCGATATCAAAGCCGGCGTGTTCTACTATGCCTATTCGGATACATACATCTCCAGCGTCCGCACCGCCCTGGATGCCGATCTGGAAGCCGCTGGCATCAGCTATACCGACTATGACGGCAACTCCAACCAGACCACCCAGAACGAGCAGATCGACACCGCGCTGGCTTCCGGCACCAACCTGCTGATCGTCAACCTGGTCACCTCCGGCTCCTCCGACGCCGCTTCCTCCATCTGTGACAAGGCCTCTGCGGCCGGTGTCCCGGTGATCTTCTTCAACCGCGCGGTGGAAGAGGACGGCAAGGAAGGTGCAGTCCTGGGCGCCTATGACAACATCGCCTTCGTCGGCACCGACGCCCCCGAGGCCGGCCACATGCAGGGCAAGATGATTGGCAACTACGTCCTGGCCAACTATGACGCCATCGATCTGAACGGCGACGGCACCATCCAGTACGCCATGTTCAAGGGCGATGCGGCCAACGTCGAGGCCATCTACCGCACCCAGTACGCCGTGGAGGACGCCGACGCCATCCTGACCGAGGCCGGCAAGCCCGCGCTGCAGTACTTTGATTCCTCCAACGCCGACAAGTTCCAGCTGGACCTGCAGGGCAACTGGAGCGCCCAGGCTGCCCAGGAGTACATGCAGACCAACCTGAGCCAGTACAGCGAAGCCAACGGCAACATGATTGAGCTCATCATCTGCAACAACGACAACATGGCCGAGGGCTGCATCTCCGCCCTGAACGCCGCGGGCTACAACCTGGGCGACGGTCAGTCCAAGACCATCCCGGTCTTTGGCGTGGACGCCACCGACTCCGCCAAGCAGCTGATCGCGGACGGCAAGATGACCGGTACCATCAAGCAGGACGCCGAAGGCATGGCTGAGTGCATCAGCACCCTGGCCTCCAACGTGGCGGCCGGTGAGGACCTGCTGGCCAACACCGATTCCTACACCAAGGATACTGCCAACAACCTGAACAACAAGATCTACATCGCGTATCAGGAGTACGCCGGCTAAGGATCAAAGATCACAGAGAATCAACCAATCGCATCTAAAAAAGGGGGCGGCTGTTTGGATAGGCAGCAGCCCCCTTATCTTGAATGAAAAGGAGGACTACGCATGGGAGAAGATGTCTTGCTGCAGATGACAGACATTTCCAAAGCCTTTCCCGGCGTCAAGGCCCTGGACCACGTCTCGCTGACCCTGCGCAAGGGGACGGTTCACGCCTTGATGGGGGAGAACGGCGCCGGCAAATCCACCCTGATGAAATGCCTCTTCGGCATTTATTCCAAGGACGAAGGTTCCATCCAGCTGGAAGGCAAGGATGTCTCCTTCAAAAACAGTAAGGAGGCGCTGGAAAACGGCGTCGCCATGGTCCACCAGGAACTGAACCAGGCCCTCAAGCGCAGCGTCATGGACAACCTCTGGCTGGGCCGTTACCCCTTGATCGGCGGGGTGATGGTGGACGAAAAAAAGATGTACAAGGACACCATGAAGGTGTTCAAGGAACTGGAGATCGATGTGGACCCCCACCGGATCATGAGCACCCTGCCGGTTTCCCAGCGGCAGATGGTGGAGATCGCCAAGGCGGTGTCCTACAATTCCAAGGTCATCGTCTTTGACGAGCCCACCTCCTCGCTGACCGAGGAGGAAGTGGAACACCTTTTCCGCATCATCAACATGCTGCGGGACCGCGGGGTGGGCATCATCTACATCAGCCACAAGATGGCCGAGATCCTGCGCATCAGCGATGACATCACCGTCATGCGCGACGGCACCTGGGTGGCCACCCGCCCCGCCAGGGAGCTGGATATGCCCACCATCATCCGGCTGATGGTCGGTCGTGAACTGGGCAACCAGTTCCCCCCCAAGACCAACAAGCCGGGGGATGTCTACCTGGAGGTGGAACACCTCACCGCTCAGTATTCGCTGCTCAGCGATGTCTCCTTCAACGCCCGCCGGGGCGAGATCGTCGGCCTGGCCGGCCTGGACGGCTCCGGCCGGACCGAGACGCTGGAGAACATCTTCGGAGTGGCCACCCGCAAGGGCGGCACCATCAAGCTGGGAGGCAAGGTCTGCCGCAACCGCAATTCCCGCGAGAGCATCAAGAACGGCTTTGCCCTGCTCACCGAGGAGCGTCGGGCCACCGGTATCTTCGGCATCCTGAACATCCGGGAAAACACCGTGATCTCCAGCCTGTCCAAGCACCTGAAATTCGGCATTATGCTGGACAGCAAGTCGATGAAAAAGGATACCCAGTGGTCCATCGACGCCATGCACACCAAAACCCCCAGCCAGGAAACCAAGATCCGCAGCCTTTCGGGCGGCAACCAGCAAAAGGTCATTCTGGGCCGCTGGCTGCTCACCGACCCCGAGGTGCTGCTGCTGGATGAGCCCACCCGCGGCATCGATGTGGGCGCCAAGTACGAGATCTACCAGCTGATCATCGATCTGGCCAACAAGGGCAAGACCATCGTGATGGTCTCCTCCGAAATGCCGGAGCTGCTGGGTGTCTGCGACCGCATCATGGTCATGTCGGGGGGCCGGCTGGCCGGCGAGGTGGATGCCCGCACCACCACCCAGGAAGAAATCATGACCCTTGCCGCAAAGTATGTATAAGAGGAGGAAACGTCCATGAAACTTGCGTTTGTGAACAACCTGCAGCAAAGCGCGGCCGAGTTCAAGGCGATGGATGCCCAGGACAAGCGGCGCAGCATCGCCGACCTGCTGCTGAACAATGCCATCTATATCCTGCTGGTGATCTTTGTCATCTACACCTGGTCCCGCAACAACAGTTTTATCTCCACCAGCTCCATCGTCAACGTCATCAGCCTTTCGGCGGCATCGCTGCCCATCGCGCTGGGCATCGGCGGCTGTATCGTCCTCACAGGTACCGACCTTTCGGCCGGCCGCGTGGTGGGCCTCACCGCAGCCATCTCCGCCGCCCTGCTCCAGGCCACCGATTGGGGCAACAAGATGTTTGCCACCCTGCCCGAAATGCCCATCCCCCTGGTCATCCTGCTGGTCATCCTGGTGGGCGGCATCGTGGGCCTGGTCAACGGCTTCTTTGTGGCCAAGTTCAGCCTTCACCCCTTCATCGTCACCCTGGCCACCCAGCTCATCGTCTACGGCCTGATCCTGGAATTCTACATGCTCAACGGCAACAACGGCCAGCCCCTGTCCGGCCTGAGTGATACCTACAAGAACTTCATCACCGGCGCCCTCTTCCGCATCCCCACCGGCAACGGCCAGAGCGTGGCGGTTCCCCTCTACGTCCTGTATGCCATCATCCTGGTGGCGGTCATGTGGTTCATCTGGAACAAGACCACCTTCGGCAAGAACATGTTTGCGGTGGGCTCCAACCCCGAAGCCGCCAACGTCTCGGGCGTCAACGTCTTCCTGACCACCGTCATGGTCCACACCCTGGCGGGCTGCATGTACGGCATCGAGGGCTTCATCGAGTCCGCCCGTATTCAGTCCAACACCGCCAACACCGGCCTGAACTACGAATGTGACGCCATCGCGGCCTGCGTCATCGGAGGCGTCTCCTTCGTCGGCGGCACCGGCAAGATCAGCGGCATCGTCATGGGCGTCTTCCTGCTGCGCATTATCTTTGTGGCGCTGAACTTCCTGTCCATCAGCGGCAACATGCAGTACATCATCAAGGGCCTGATCATCCTGATCGCCTGCTCCATCGATATGCGCAAGTACCTCGTCAAGAAATAAACTGCAACCAAGGTAGGGTATATGAACGATCAGCCAGAAAAAACAACGCCCCAGGCAGAAAACGCCCAAGGGGAAAGCCCCAATGTGAAAAAGCGGTGGTTTGGCCGCGGCATCTACGGCAGCAAGGATGTGCCCATCCGGGTGCTGGACGCCTGCATCGGCCTGATGATTGCCGCCGCCCTTCTGCTGACCCTGTGGGGGGCCACCCACAGCGGCTTCACCGTCACCTTCAACACCGGTATGGATGATGTGACGGTGCCGGCCCAGAAGATCCAGCACGGCCAGACGGTGGCACAGCCGGAAACCCCGCTGCGCCCCGGCTACACCCTGGCCGGCTGGAGCCTGACCCCCGAACCCGAGGTGAACTACTGGGATTTTGCCGCCGACAAGGTGGAAACCGACTTCACCCTCTATGCGGTCTGGCAGCCCGCCAGTTTCCTTGTCCGGTTTGATCTGGCAGGGGGCACCGGGGACGACCCCCCCATCACGGTGACCTACGGCGAGCCCTACGGCCCGCTGCCCACCCCCCAGCGGGAAGGCTACACCTTCGCGGGCTGGCAGTACAGCGGCCAGACCATCACCGCCGACACCGTGGTGACCATGACCGGAGAACATTTGCTGACCGCAGTCTGGCAATGATCTGAACACTTCCTCCCAACGCAAAACCGCCCGGGCGCTGACCATGCGCCCGGGCGGTTTTGTCTGTATGATAAAATTCAGCGGCGAGGGCTACGCCGGCGCACGCTGTATCCGAAGGTGCCCAGCCGGCGTCCCAGCGCCAGATAGTCTCCGTGGGAGTAGACGATGAGTTTGGCTTTGTCCAGCCGCAGCTTGCCGTTTTCGTCCAGCAGACTTTCCTCCACGTCCACCGCCACCACCTCGGCCAGAAACAGGTCGTGGCTGCCCAGGGGGATGACCTGGGTCACCCGGCATTCCAGATTCACCGGGCTTTGGGCCAGCAGGACGGTGTCCACCTTGGCGGCGGGCAGAGCGTCCAGCTTCATGGCGGAAAACTTGTCCACATCCCGGCCGCTCTTGACCCCGCACCAGTCCACCGCACGGGTCAGCGCCTGGGTGGGCAGATTGACCACAAAGACCCCGCTTTCCCGGATCAGATGGTGGCTGTACCGTTCAGGCCGCACGCTGATGGACAGCATGGGGGGCTGGGTGCAGATGGTGCCGCACCAGCCCACCGTAATCAGGTTGGGGTGGTCGGCAGGGCCGCAGCTCACCAGCACCGGCGGCTCGGGGTTGAGCAGGGTGGAACCTTTCCAGACTTGACGGGCCATTCAGTTGTCCTCCTTTTGGGTGTCGTCCCAGGTGCGCTCGCTGATGATGTACCGGGGACGGTGTTTGGTTTCCAGGTAGATCTTGCCCACATATTCGCCGATGACCCCCAGGCAGATCAGCTGGACGCCCGACACAAAGCAGATGATGCTGGTCATGCTGGCCCAGCCCGAGACGGTGGCGCCCAGGCCGGCTTCCACCACCGCCCAGATCACTCCCACAAAGGAGACCAGCGCCACCAACACCCCGAAGCCGGTGATGAACCGGATGGGCTTGACCGAAAGGCTGGTGATGCCGTCAAAGGCCAGGGAGAGCATCTTGGAGAGGGGATAGTGGCTTTCGCCGGCGATCCGCTCATGGCGCTCGTAGGCCACCGTGGTGCTCTTGAAGCCCACCAGCGGCACCAGCCCCCGCAGAAAGAGGTTGACCTCCTTGAAGTTGGCGAACTCTTTCAGCACCCGGGCGCTCATCAGCCGGTAGTCGGCGTGGTTGAACACCACCTCGGCCCCCATGGCGTTGAGCAGCTTGTAAAAGCTCTCGGCGGTAAACCGCTTGAAAAAAGTGTCGGTGTCCCGCTTGGAGCGCACCCCATACACCACCTCGCAGCCGTCCAGATAGGCGTCCACCATGGCGTCCATGGCGTTGATGTCGTCCTGGCCGTCACAGTCGATGGAGATGGTGATGTCGCAGCGGTCCTTGGCCTCCATCAGGCCGGCCAGCACCGCATTCTGGTGGCCGCGGTTGCGGCTCTGACAGATGCCCAGATAGTGGGGGTCCCGGGCGGCCAGTTGGCGGATCAGATCCCAGGTGCCGTCCCGGGAACCGTCGTTGACAAACAGCACCCGGCTGTCGTCGCTGATTTTGCCCGCATCCCGCAGCTGGCAGATCTTGGCCAGAAACTGGGGCGCGGTGATGGGCAGCACCTCCTGCTCGTTGTAGCAGGGGATGATCAGGTACAGGATGGGTGGGTTCATTTTGCATCTCCTCCCGCTCACTGGCACTGGGCCCGCAAGCCGTCTTTGTCCAGCAGCTTGAAGCTGCCGCGGTAGGTTTCCAGCAGTCCGTCCTTCTGCATCCGGCTCAGTTCCCGGCTCAGGGCGCTGCGGTCACAGTTCAGGTACTCGGCCAGCCCGGCCCGGGTCAAGGACACCGCAAAGGTGTCGCTTTTGGCGTGCTCTGCCTGGTCCAGCAGCCAGATGGCAATGCGGGCCCGCAGGCTTTTGCAGATCAGCAGCTCCACCCGGCGGTCCAGGGCAAAGTATTTGTTGCTGATGGTCAGCACCAGGTTTTGCAGCAGCTGCAGGTGGGTGGCGTGGAGCTTGGCGCAGGGGCGGATGATCTTCTGATAGGGCAGCCAGAGGGCCAGGCAGTCGGTCTGGGCCATGACGCTCACCGGGCTTCGCTCGCTGGAGCCGGACAGCACATCCCCGAACAACCCCCCCGGGCCCATGTGGGTGATGACCACGTTGCCCCCGTCGGGGGTGTTCTTGAAGGCAGAAATCTCCCCCTCCAGCACAATGCCCATTTCCCGGTTTTCAAAGCCGGCCAGCAGCAGGATCTCGCCCTTCTGGTAGCGGCGCACCCGGGGGGCAAAGCACTGCATCATGGTATCCAGCTCATCGTCCCGCATCCCTCGCAGCAGCGAGGTCTGGCGCAAAACCGCGTAGTATGGTTTCAAATCCATGGAAAAATCCCTCTGTTTTCCGCCCCGTGGGGGCATCCATGTTGCAACGGCAACAGACATCTTCCTCCTATTATAGTATAGTATCAGGGCAAAAGCAAACGTTTGGAGTGAATGAACAATGGTGAAAAAGTTTCTTGCCGCAATGACGGCACTGGTTCTCTGTGTTTCGATGGTGGGCTGCGCGGGGCAGACCGCCTCTTCCAGCGAGGCGGCTTCCTCTGAAGCAGTCTCCAGCGAGGCAGTTGAAGCCACCCCCACCCCCGAACCCGCCGAGGCAACCCCTGAGTCCGCCGCGGTCCTGCGTGTGGCCGGGCTGAAGGGCCCCACCACCATGGGCCTGGTCAACCTGGTGGACACCAGCGAGGAGACCGGCACCTATGACTTTACCATGTACGGCGCGGCCGATGAGATCGTGCCGCTGCTGGTCAAGGGCGACCTGGACGCCGCGGCCATCCCGGCCAACCTGGCGGCCACCCTTTACCAGAAGACCAGCGGCGGGGTGGAAGTGGCCTGCATCAACACCCTGGGCGTGCTCTACGTCCTGGAGCAGGGGGACACCGTCCAGAGCGTGGCCGACCTGAAGGGCAAGACCATCCTGACCACCGGCAAGGGCACTACCCCCGAGTATGTGCTGCGCTACATCCTGACCCAGAACGGGCTGAACCCTGACACCGACGTGACCATCGAGTATTACAGCGAGGCCACCGAGGCGCTGTCCCAGCTGCAGGCCGGCACCTCCACCATCGCCATGCTGCCCCAGCCCTTTGTCACCAGCGCCCTGGCCCAGACCGAGGGCCTGCGGGTGGCGCTGGACATGAACACTGAGTGGGAGGCCGTGGCCGGCAGCAAGCTGGTCACCGGCGTGCTGGTGGTGCGCAAGGATGCGGTGGAGGCCGATCCCGAAGCCTTCAACCAGTTCATGAACGACTATGCGGCCAGCGTGACGGCCGCCAACAGCGACGTGGAGGGCACCGCGGCTCTCTGCGAGGAGTACGGCATTGTGGCCAAGGCTGCCCTGGCCCAGAAGGCCCTGCCCCAGTGCAACATCGTCTTTGAGACCGGGGACGAGATGAAGACCGACCTGACCAACTACTTCCAGGTCCTCTACGACGCCGATCCCTCCAGTGTGGGCGGCGCCATGCCCGCCGACGACTTCTACTATGCGGGCTGAGCGTCCGCCCCGTTGGCAGACGCTGCTGGCCATCCTGATCTGGGTGGTCTTGTGGCAGCTGGCGGCCACGGCCCTGGGCCATGGTGGACTGTTCCTGGCCACCCCGCTGCAGACGCTGCGGGCACTGGCGGTCCAGCTGCCCACCGCTGATTTCTGGCACCGCATTGCCTTCAGCGCCCTGCGAATTCTGGCCGGCTTTGTGCTGGCGGTGATCTGCGGGCTGCTGCTGGGGGCGGCGGGGGCCCGCTGGCGCTGGCTGCGGGTCTTCATCGGCCCGGTGATGCAGTTGATCCGCGCCATGCCGGTGGCCAGCTTTGTGATTCTGGCCCTGCTGTGGGTGCGCAGCGCCAACCTCTCGGTGGTGGTCAGCTTCACCCATGTGCTGCCGGTGATCTACGCCGGGGTGCTGGGCGGCATTGCCGACACCGACCGGGACCTGCTGGAGATGGCGGCGGTCTACCGGATGCCGGCGGTTCGCCGGCTTCGGTACATCTGGCTGCCGGGGGTGTTTCCCTCCTTTTGTGAAAGCTGCATCGCCGCCATGGGGATGTGCTGGAAGAGCGGGGTCTCGGCTGAGGTCATCGGTCTGCCCGACCACAGCGTGGGGGATGCCCTCTACCGGGCCAAGATCACCCTCTCCACCCCCGATGTCTTTGCCTGGACCCTGGTGATTGTGCTGCTCTCGGCGGCGCTGTCCGCCCTGGCGGCCCGGGGGCTGCGCTGGGCCAAGGCCCGGCTGTGCGGGGAGGTGCGGAAATGAGCATTGAAATTTCCGGCCTGACCAAATCCTTTGGCGGCCGCCCGGTGCTGCGGGGGCTGAACCTGACAGTGGACGGTCCACTGGTGCTGATGGGCCCTTCCGGCTGTGGCAAAACCACCCTGCTGCGCATCCTGATGGGGGTGGAGCAACCCGACGCCGGCACCGTCCGGGGGGTGAGCCGCCCGGCGGTGGTCTTTCAGGAAAACCGACTTTGCCCCCAGCTGACGGCAGCGGCCAACATCTGCCTCACCGGCAACGGGCTGGACCCGGCCCGGGCCCGGCAGGAGCTGCAAGGTCTGGGCTTCGGGCCGGAGGATCTGGCCCTGCCCGCCGGGGAGCTCTCGGGCGGGCAGAAGCGGCGGGCCGCCCTGCTGCGGGCGTTGCTCTGCCAGGGGGCCGACACCCTGCTGCTGGACGAACCCTTCACCGGCATGGACGCCGAGCTGGTGGCCGATGCGGCAAAGGTGACCGTCCGGCTGACGGCGGGGCGCCCCGCCCTGCTGGTGACCCACGACGCCGATGCCGCCCGTCTGCTGGGCTGGCCGGTGGTCCGGCTGGACGAGCTGACAACCGAATAAACTGCGAGCCGCGGAGGGAGTGCCTTCCGCGGCTCGCTGTCTTATGATTCAAAAATCAAATCAGTTCGGTCAGGATGGCGTTCTGCACCACCATCCCGGCGGGGGTCAGCTGCAGCCGGCTGCCCTGGCGGCGGGCATAGCCGTGAGCCACACACTGGTCCAGAAAGGCCTGCTGCCGCGGGGTGAACCGCACCCCGTACCGGGCGGCATACTCCTCCAGGTCCAACCCGCTGCACAGCCGCAGCTGCATCATCAGAAAGTCCTCTCCGTTGCAGACCCCTTCCTCTTCCTCTCGCAGGGTACCGGCGATGAAGGCGGGGGTGTCGTTGGGCCAGAACCGCCGCACCCCCTCCAGGCAGCTGTGGGCCGCCGGGCCGATGCCCAGATAGTCCTGGCAGTTCCAGTACAGCAGGTTGTGCCGTCCCTCGTAGCCGGGCTTACAAAAATTGGAGATCTCGTACTGATGGTAGCCCGCGGCCTCCAGCCGGTCCACCGCATAGAGGTAAAAATCCGCCGCGGCATCGGCGTCGGGCAGGCCGGGCGGGGGATTGCGGAAGAAGGCGGTGCCCGGCTCGATCTTGAGCAGATAGGCCGAGATGTGGGTGCATCCGCCCCCGGCCAGCAGGGCCAGAGTGGCGTCAAACTCGGCGTTGGTGTACTGGGGCAGGGCCAGCATGATGTCGCCGCAGACCGATTGGAACCCGGCGGCGCCGGCCCATTCCAGCGCCCGGGCAGCCTGGGCGGCGGTGTGGGTGCGGCCCAGCCGGCGCAGCTGGTCGTCCAGGGCGCTCTGCACCCCAAAGCTGATCCGGGTCACCCCCGCCGCCGCAAAGCCGGTCAGGGGTTCGGGGGTGACGGTGTCGGGATTGGCCTCCAGGGTGATCTCGGCTCCCGGCAGGGGATCGGCGGCCCCGATCAGCGCCGCAACTTGGGCAGGGGAGAGGAGCCCCGGGGTGCCGCCGCCAAAATACAGGGTGTCCGGCCGGCGGCTGTTTTTGGCCAGCTCCCGCAGCAGGGCGGCTACATATTCTTCGGGCACGCCGCGCTGGCCGGGGGCGGCGTAAAAGTCACAGTACCGGCACTTGGACCGGCAGTAGGGAACGTGCAGATAGATGCCAAAACGGTCTGACATGGGGTTCCTTTCCGGGTTCCGGCGGGGCTGGAACAAAAGATTTGATTTCTTTTCATGGATTGTTTACACATTTTCGCCGAAAACGCGTATAATAGAGGCATGCTGTAAAAGCATTCTCATTACCATCATACCCAAACCGAAAGGGGATTGCAACGCTATTATGGATGAAAAATATTATAACATCTCTTATGCGGAAAGCCCGTTTGGGACGCTGAGCCAGTATATGACCCGGACCTTTGTCTGGATGTTTGCCGGCCTGCTTGTCACCTTCGGGGTGTCCGCAGCCGCCGCCAGCTCCGGTGTGGTTTACCTGCTGTGGGGCACCGGGCTGGTCTTTGTCCTCTCCATCGCCGAACTGGTGCTGGTGGGGATTTTGTCCATGCGGGTGGAAAAGATCCAGCCCGCCACCGCCACCGGCCTCTTCTTCGCCTACGCCATCCTCACCGGCCTGAATCTGAGTGTCTACTTTGTGATCTACGATCTCGGCACCCTGGTGCTGGCCTTCCTGGTGGGGGCGGTTTACTTCGGCGTCATGGCGGTCTACGGCGCCACCACCCACAAGGACCTGACCGGCTGGGCTCCTATGCTGGTGGGCGGCCTGGTCAGCCTGCTGGTGGTCTCGCTGGTGGGCAGCCTCTTCAGCCTGCTGCTGGGCACCGGGTTCGGCCTGTTTGACCTGCTGCTCTGCGCCGGCGCTCTGCTGCTCTTCATGGCCTTCACCGCCTACGACACCCAGAAGCTGAAGTACTACTACGCCTATTTCGGCGGCGATGCGGCCATGCTGCACCGCTACTCCATCATCGGCGCGTTGAGCCTGTACCTGGATTATATCAACATCTTCCTGTATGTGCTGCGGATCGTCGGCCGGGTGAACCGGGATTCCTGATCCGGAGGTTGACAAACCCGCCCGAACTGCCTATAATATGTTGCGTATCCAAAACGGAATCGATAGCGGTTCCGGGAAAAACACAGCGACGGAGAAAGTACGCACAGAAAGCAGGTTCCAGAGAGGTCGGCCACCGGCTGCAAACCGCCCCGATGCCTCTGCGCCGAAGTTCCCTCCCGAGTGGCCCGCGTGAACGGCCTTTTCTGGCCCGGTAGTGCGGGACGTTCCTGCCCCGTTACGGCAGCAAGAGTGCCGTCCGGCCCCGCAGCAGGGGAGGGCGGAACACGGGTGGTACCGCGGAGTTTTTTCAAAAGGCTTCGTCCCTGATGCAATTCTTCAGGGACGGGGCCTTTTTTGGTCTTCGTCCCGCAAAACAAAACGAGGTGTAGTATGGAAGAAAAAATCAATGCCCTGCGCGCCGAGCTGGAGGCCGACCGTGCGTCGGTCCACAACAAGGAAGAGCTGAGCGCCTTCTGGCAGAAGTATCTGAGCAAAAACGGCAGCGTCACCGGCCTGACCAAGAGCCTGCGGGATGTGCCCAAGGAGGACCGCCCCGCCGCCGGCAAGCTGATCAACGCCTGCAAGGTCTGGGCCGAGGAACAGTACCAGGCCCTGTCGGATGAGATCGACGCCGCCGAACTGGCCGCCCGCAACAAGGCCGAGGCCATCGACATCACCCTGCCCGCGGTGCGCCGCCCGGTGGGTTCGCTGCATCCCATCACCCTGGTCAAGAACCAGATCGTGGACATCTTTGCCGGCATGGGCTTCGATGTCTTTGACGGCCCCGAGATCGAGGACGACGACCACAACTTCACCCGGCTGAACGTGCCCAAGAACCATCCCGCCCGGGATATGCAGGACACCTTCTATGTGGCCCCCGACATCGAGTTGCGCACCCAGACCAGCGGCGGCCAGATCCGGGTCATGGACCAGCAGAAGCCCCCCATCAAGGTGCTTTCCCCCGGCCGTGTTTTCCGCTCCGACTCCGACGCCACCCATTCCCCCATGTTCCATCAGATGGAGGGCCTGGTGGTGGACCGGGGCATCACCCTGTGCGACCTGCAGGGCATGCTGGACAAGTTTGTCCAGGCCATGTTCGGCCCCGAGGTGAAAACCCGGCTGCGGCCTTCTTACTTCCCCTTCACCGAACCCAGCGTGGAGGTGGATGTCTTCTGCTTCGAGTGCGGCGGCAAGGGCTGCCCCCTGTGCAAGCACAGCGGCTGGATCGAAGTGCTGGGCGCCGGCATGGTGCACCAGAACGTGCTGCGCAACTGCGGCATCGACCCCGAGGTCTACTCCGGCTTTGCCTTCGGCATCGGCATCGAGCGCATCGCCATGCTCAAGTACGGCATCAACAACATCGGCCTGATGTTTGAAAACGATCTGCGCTTCCTGAAGCAGTTCCAGGATTAAGGGAGGAAGAGAAGATGAAAGTACCTTTCAGTTGGTTGAAACAATACGTCGACATCGACGTTTCCGCCCAGGAACTGCAGGACAAACTGTTCGGCTGCGGTTTTGAGGTGGAGGAGCTCATCGACCTGGGCGCTGAGATCAGCAAGGTCGTGGTGGGCGTGGTCACCGAGGCGGTGCCCCAGGAGGGTACCCACCTGCACATCTGCAAGGTGGACTGCGGCGAGTACGGCCATGACATCCAGATCAGCACCGGCGCCCCCAACGTCTATGTGGGGATGCACACCCCCGCCGCCCTGGACGGTTCCACCCTGCCCGGCGGCGTCAAGATCAAGGCCAAGCCCCTGATGGGGGTGGAGTCCAACGGCATGCTCTGCAGTGGCGAGGAACTGGGCCTGAACGACGACCTGTTCCCCGGCGCCGAGGTCTACGGCCTGCTGGACCTGCCCAAGGATACCGTCCCCGGCACTCCCATCCAGCCGGTGGTGGGCCTGGACGACTACATCTTTGACATCTCGGTCACCGCCAACCGGGCCGACTGCCAGAGCGTGCTGGGCATCGCCCGCGAAGTGGCCGCCGTGCTGGGCAAGCCCCTCAAGATGCCCGCCACCGACTACACCACCAGCGAAACCACCGAGCCCCGCCTCTCCATCACGGTGGAGGCCAAGGACCTCTGCCCCCGGTACATCGGGCACTATGTCCGCAACATCACCCCCGGCGAGTCTCCCCGCTGGATGAAACGCCAGCTGGCCCTGTGCGGGCTGCGCAGCATCTCCAACGTGGTGGACATCACCAACTATGTGATGCTGGAAATTGGCCAGCCCATGCATGCCTTTGATATGGACACCCTGGAGAGCTGCCAGATCATCGTCCGCCGCGCCGCCGAAGGGGAGAAGATCACCACCCTGGACGGCAAGGAGTTCACCCTGACCCCCCAGAACCTGGTCATCTGCGACGGCCACAAGCCGGTGGCCCTGGCCGGCGTCATGGGCGGCCTGAACAGTGAGATCAAGCCCGAGACCACCCAGCTGCTGTTTGAGAGCGCCAAGTTCGCCCGGGACAACATCCGCCGCACCGCCCGCGGCCTGGGCCAGAACACCGATGCCTCCAGCCATTACGAGAAGGGCATCTCGGAGTACACCACCGAGCTGGGCATGGCCCGCGCCCTGCACCTGATCCAGGAGCTGGGCTGCGGCGAGGTCACCGCCACCCACATTGATGTGAGCGCCGGCGCCCCCCGGGAGGGCAAGCATTTCGAGGCCCGGATCAGCAAGATCAATGCCATTCTGGGCATCACGGTGCCCACCGAGGCCATCCTGGACATCCTGAATCGGCTGAACTTCCAGGTCACCCTGGACGCCGACGGCGACCTGATGCAGGTGGTGGCCCCCCGTTACCGGGAGGACATCGAGGTGGGCGAGCCCGACCTGGCCGAGGAGATCATCCGGGAATACGGCTACGACCACATCCACCCCACCTTCCTGCAGAACGCCACCGTCACCAGCGGCGGCCTGAACCCCGACCAGAAGGCCCGGGCCAAGGCCAAGCGGACCATGTGTGCCCAGGGCTTCTACGAGGCTTCCACCCTGGCTTTCTACGCCGATGCCGACCTGGACGCCCTGCACATCGCCCCGGATGCCCCCGAGCGCAACGTCATCCGGATCATGAACCCCATCTCCTCCAACCTGACCATCATGCGCAGCCTGCTGGCCCCCTCGCTGCTGAATGTGGTGGTGGACAACCTGAAGAAGGGCAACGAAGCCGGCCGGCTGTTTGAGCTGTCCAACATCTACATCCCCCACCAGCAGCCCCTCACCGAGCTGCCCGAGGAACGGCTGCATCTGGGCTTCATCGCCTTTGGCGCCGGGGAGGACTTCTTCCAGATGAAGGGCGCTGTGGAGGCGCTGGGCGAAGCCTTCGGGGTGCACTTCACCTTTGCCCGTGCCGAAAACACCCCCTACCTGCATCCCGGTATCTCGGCGGATATCTTCTGCGAAGGGGAGAAGATCGGCAGCTTCGGCAAGCTGGCCAACGAGGTTACCAACGCCCTCAAGCTGCCCAAGGACAGCCGGGACAACCAGAAGATCTTCCTGGGTGAGATCGACTATCCCGCCATGCTGGCCCATGCCCCGACGGGCATCCGGTACTGCCCGGTACCGGAGTTCCCGGCGGTGCGCCGCGATCTGGCCCTGGTGGCCCCCGAGGAGATCACCTGCGGTGCCCTCATCGAGGAGATGCAGCGCGCCTGCCCCAGCGTGGAGAAGATCGAGCTCTTTGATGTTTACCGCAGCGAGCAGATCGGTGCCGGCAAAAAGAGCATGGCCTTCACCCTCCACTTTGCCGCCAAAGACAAGGCACTGACCCCCGAAGAGGTGGACCGCTTCGTCAAGAAAATCCTGGGCAACCTGAAATTCAAGCTGGGCGTGGAAATCCGCTGATTTCTGCCCCGCCATAACAAAAGAACCCCCGCCACGGAAAGGCCCGTGGTGGGGGTTTTGCTGTGTATGGAAATCAGTGGCCGTTTTCCACCTTGCTGGTGCCCTGTTCCATCAGATAGGTGGCAATCAGGTCGGAGGCGTGGAGCTTGACCGCCAGCGGATAGCGGTTGTAGGCATCGCTGACCGCGAAGCTGCCGCCCCGCACCGCATCGTCAAACCCGCCCATGTGCCAGCGGATGGCGATGGCCTCGTCGGTCTTCAGCCGCATGAAATGCTCGATGAGGTAGACGCTCTTCTCCCCATGGCCGTAGGGCAGCTGGTCCGCCACCTGGTAGAAGGGAACCTTCTCCCACTGGCCGGTGGCCTCGTTCTTGACGTTGCGGGAGCCGATCTTGTAGAAATTGGCCTTGCACAGGTCGTGCAGCAGGGCGCAGACCGCAAAGGTCTCGGGGTTGTCGCCCTCGGTGAAGAAATGCTGCATCATGGCGTGGTAGACGTTGATGCTGTGCATCACCAGGCCGCACTCGCAGGCACCGTGATAGCGGGTGGAGGCGGGGGCGGTGAAAAAGTCGGTCCCCTCCAGCCATTTCAGCAGCCGGTCGGCGCCGGGGCGGGTGATGTTTTGGTTATAGAGCTCGATGAACTGACGGCGATAGTCTTCCATCACAGTTCCATATCATCCAGGATGCCCTTGAGGTTGGCCAGTTCCTCCCGGGTCATGCTGATGCCCTTGCTCATCTTGCTGCCGTCGGGGGACCAGTCACGGATGTCGTACTTGGGCTCCTTGCCGTTCCAGCTGATCATGTTCAGCTGGCGTTCCCAGCCGCTGGCGTTGGTGGAAAGAACGGCGATGCGTTCGGTGATCTCATACTTGAATTCTGCCATAGTTGTCAGGTCATTCCTTTCGTGGTTGGTACTGTCCATCATAGCGGATTTGCCGCCAAAAAGCAAGGGGATCAGCCGGCGGTGCACCGGGTCATCCGGTGCCCGCCGGGCAGGGAGGCGTCTTCTTCCACCGCATAAACGGCGGGGGTGTCCCCGCCGGCCGCCGCCAGGTTGTCCGAGAAGGCCGCGGCATACTGGGCGCGGAAATCCTCGCTGGCGCCGAAGAGCACCAGGTATTCCACCTGATGTTCGATGATGTTGTAGCCCAGGTCTACCCCGGCCTGGCCGCTCTGGGCCTCGATGGCCACCAGCAGGGGAGAGAGCTCGTACTGGTAATACCACATGTTCTGGTAGGCCAGCTCCTCGTCCGCCGAGAGCACCCACACCGCCCCGGCGTCCCGGGGGATCACCGCCCGGATGGCGGCGGCGTTGGCGATCTGGGTGTCCCGCCAGCTCTCGTAGGGCAGGCTGAAGGCGTCCAGCCCCGCCGAAAAGCCCCACAGCCCGGCCAGGGCCACCCCGCCAGCCACCGCCGCCGAGGCCAGCCGCAGCGCGCCGGACCCCTCCAGCAGCTGGAACAGCCCCACCAGGAGCACCCCGAACCAGTCGATGAAAAAGCAGCAGGCATAGCGCTCGTAGCTGGCCACCCGCATGGCCTCGTAGGGGCTCATGCCGCCGATGTAGACATAAAAGAGCACCCCCTGGTAGCAGGGCCAGAAGAGGATCATGCACAGCGGCGCCACCGCCCGGTCCAGTCCCGCCCGGTGACCGCGCCAGACCAGGGCGGCGGCCAGCAGCAGACTGAACAGGACGCAGAGCAGCCCGATCTTGAAGGTGCTGGCCCCGAAGAGCAGCGGCGCGGTGCGCAGCTTGGCCCAGTAGGCGGCCCAGACATCATAGAAGTAGGGGTCGGCCCCGCTGCGGGCCTCGGCCCAGCACCGGAGAAAATAGCCCAGCCCCATGCCGGAAAACTGGTCGTCCGCCCGGTGGAGCAGCGCCAGGGTGCACTTCCACTGTGCCACCACCGCCGCCACCGGCACCGCCGCCCGCACAAAGGCCAGCCCCCTCTGCCGCCAGCTTTGGCTGCGGCCCAAAAGACAGCGCAAAAACCAGATGCCCAGCACACACAGGGCAAAGACGGTGCCGATCTCCTTGACGGTGGCGGTGGCAGCGGCCAGCAGCCCCACTGCCCAGGGGTGCACCGGTTCGTCGGTCCGGGCCATCATCCCCACCACCAGCGCCGCCGCAAACAGCGCCCCCACCGGGGCATCCATATAGACGGTGGTGTAGGGGGTGTCGGGGGCAAAAATCCAGAAGAGCAGCGGCACCGCCGCGCAGCCGCACAGCCGGTGCCACAGCCCGGCCCGCCGCCCGGCGGGGCAGGTTGCATCAAACAGCGCGCCGCCCGCCGCCAGCAGCGGCAGGTTGACCACAAAAAAGACATCCCCCTCGGCATAGTCCCGCAGCAGGGGGGCAAACAGGGCGTAGAGAGCCGGCAGCCCCTGGGGATAGGCCGGATGGGCCAGACTGCGGGCACTCTGCCAGAGGGCAAACTGGTGATCATAAAAGACCGATTTGAAAAAGATTCCCCAGTGGCTGAACTCGTCCCAGGTCTGGAACCGGGGCTCACGCAGGGCGTAGGCGATCTGGAAGACCACCACCCCAACCAGGAAAGCCAGCACTCCCGGCCGGGCCAGCCCTTCCAGCAGAGCCCGGGGGTTGCGGTGGGCCAGCGAGAGGGCGGCCCCCACCAGGGTCAGCAGCATCCCCGCCCGCAGCAGGTGCAGGCTGCCGAAGACCTGCAGCTCGATCATCACAAAGGAAATGCCCGTCACCGGGGCAAAGCCGGCGGGCAGCCGCAGCTTGCCGCAGAGCCAGAATCCCCACAGCAGCAGGCAGAGAATGCCCAGCCACTGGGCACCGATGGTCCAAATCATTTTTCCGTTCCTCCTTCGGTGGTGTCGGGAATCCGCACGGCCAGCACCGCAAACCGCTCCGGGGTGTCGGCCCGGGGGCTGCCGCAGGTGGACAGGGTCAGCAACTGGTCCCCGTACTTTGGCACCACGCCGGTGTCATACAGGGCCAGGTCCAGGATGGCGTCCACCCGGCGCTGCCATTCCCCCCGGCTGCCGGCGTCAAAAAAGCTGTAATAGGGCAGTTCATCCGCCCCCAGGGTGGTCTCAACCACTGCCACCACCTGCCAGGTGCCGACCCGGGTCAGGGTGTCAAAGGTAAAGGTGGGGTGGGCCCGATAAAACTCCTCATCGGCATAGCGGGTCAGGGTGCCGAACATGCTGCCGTCCTCCATGTTGTGGCCGTAGATCAGCCAGTTGGCGGTGGCATCCTGCCCGATGCGGCATCGTCCGTCCAGAAACAGGGTCCCGCCGGAGGCGTAGAGCCGGTCAAAGCCCCGGCGCAGGTAGTAGCTGTTGTCCTCGGGTACCTGCACCACCGGGTAGTCGATGTCGGTGCCCTCCAGCCGCAGCCAGCCCACCAGGTCGGGGTTCTGGGCGTAGAGCTCCTGGTACTGGGGCAGCACCGTTTCCACCGTCTCGGCCTCGGGGGTGGGCTGGGGACTGGGGGAGGCGTGGGCTGCCGCGTCGGCGGCCTCGGTGCCTGCCAGGGCGTCCACCGTGGCGTTGCGGATCTCCACCGTCACCGGGGCGCGGGTGGGCACCGGGGTGGCAACGGCGGTTTCGGCGGTGGCGGGCCGGGCTGGGGGCTGGGGCTGCCCGCCGTGGAAGTAGGTCTGGCGCAGCAGCAGCGCCCCGGCCAGGCAGAAGATCAGCAGCCCCATCAGCTGGAGCAGCCGGGCGTTGCGCCGGTGGCGATGGCGCAGCTCGGTGCGGGCTCCGAAGGGATAGTAGGCACTGCTGCCCCGCAGACGCCGGTAGCGTTTGGGTTTGGGCAAGGGAAGATCCTCCTTTCGGGGAAGGCGGGAAAAGAAAAAGCGAGCGGTTCCGCCGGCCCATTGGCCGGGAAGCCCTCGCTTTGGGTGTGTAACGTTGGACGGGCGGCCCGGACGACGGCCGCTTTCAGATGCGCTTGAGCATCCACAGCCCCGCCGAGCAGACCAGAATCAACCCCAGCACCCCCACAAAGTAGATGACCGAGGAGTTGTCCCCGGTGGCGGGAGTGTCCACCGGCGCGGCGGTGGAGGAAGGGGTGGCGGCCGGTGTGGGATCGGTGACCACATCCGCCTTGGCGTAGGTCTCGGACACCGCCACCGGCGCGCTGTGCTGCACGTTGCGGGAGGTGGAGGACGAGGTGGGAGAGGAGGTCGGCGTGGGGGAGGGGGCGGAGGAAGAAATCAGCCCCGAACTGCAGGCGGCCAGCACAAACAGCGCCGCCGCCACCAGCACCGCACACAAAAAGCGCTTCACGATATGCCTCCTTCTTGCTTGCAATCAGACAAAGACGATGGGAAGTCCCACCGGCACAACTTTCTATTATCTCTAGTATTCTACCATGCGTTCCACGCAGCGTCAAGAAAAAACTGCTGTTTTTACAAGATGGCAGCGTTTTCCTTTCAAAAGCGGCCGGGGGTGGAGATTTTGGAGGCGCCCCTTGTCAGGCAGGGAAAAAGGCGGTATAATAACAAAGATCAAATATTATTGTGCGGGAATCTGCCCCTCGGGATGGGCTGCGACGCACTGCAATAGGAGTTGTCACTATGAAAGGGATTATCCTTGCCGGCGGCGCCGGCACAAGACTGTACCCGCTGACCATGGTTACATCCAAGCAGCTGCTGCCGGTGTATGACAAGCCCATGATCTATTATCCCCTGTCCACCCTGATGCTGGCGGGCATCCAGGACATCCTCATCATCTCCACCCCCACCGACACCCCCCGGTTTGAGGCTCTGCTGGGGGACGGCAGTCAGTACGGCCTGCATCTGCAGTACAAGGTGCAGCCCAGCCCCGACGGTCTGGCCCAAGCCTTTTTGCTGGGGGAGGAGTTCATCGGGGATGACTGCTGCGCCATGGTGCTGGGGGATAACATCTTCTACGGTGCCGGGTTCAGCAAGCGGCTGAAAGCCGCCGCCGCCAACGCCGAGGCGGGCCGCAGCACCGTCTTCGGGTACTACGTCAACGATCCCGAGCGGTTTGGCGTGGTGGCCTTTGACGCCGAGGGCCGCGCCACCTCCATTGAGGAAAAGCCCGCCCAGCCCAAGAGCAACTACGCGGTGACCGGGCTGTATTTCTATAACAAGGACGTGGTGGAGATGGCCAAGCAGGTCAAGCCCAGCGCCCGGGGTGAGCTGGAGATCACCACCCTCAACGAGATGTACCTGCAGCAGGGCAAGCTGGATGTCCAGCTGCTGGGCCGCGGCTATGCCTGGCTGGACACCGGCACCATGGACAGCCTGGTGGAGGCCGCCGATTTTGTCCGGATGATCGAACAGCGCCAGGGCATCAAGATTTCCGCCCCCGAGGAGATCGCCTACAAGTATGGCTGGATCAGCCGGGCCAAGCTGCTGGAAAGCGCCGAGCGCTACGGCAAATCCCCCTATGGCAAACACCTGAAGAATGTGGCGGAGGACAAGCTCCGGTATTGATCCGTTTTTCTGTGAACAAGACAAAGAGAGGCATTGCATGAAGATTATGATTACCGGCTGCCGCGGACAGCTGGGCACTGAGCTGCAGAATCAGCTGCGTGACGAGCGCTGCGAGCTGGGCCCGCTGCCCGAGCGGCTGCGCAACACCACCGTAATCCCGGTGGACATCGATGAGCTGGACATCACCGACCGGGAGGCCACCATCGCCTATATCCGGCGCCACCAGCCCGATACCGTCATCAACTGTGCGGCATTTACCAACGTCAACGGCTGCGAGACCAACCGGGATGCTGCCTACCGGGTCAACGCCCTGGGGCCCCGCAACCTGGCCCTGGCCTGCGACAAGGTCAACGCCCGGCTGATCCATGTCTCCACCGACTACGTCTTCTCGGGGGCGCCCAACGGCGGCATCCCGCTGGACGAATGTGCCCTGCCGGCCCCGGTGTCCGCCTACGGCGCCACCAAGCTGCTAGGCGAACAGTATGTGCGGGATTTCTGCCGCCGGCATTTTATCGTCCGCACCGCCTGGCTCTACGGCTACAACGGCAAAAACTTTGTCAAGACGATGGTCAACCTGGCCAAGACCCACGACACCATCACGGTGGTCAACGACCAGCTGGGCAATCCCACCAACGCGGTGGACCTGGCCTACCATCTGCTCAAGCTGGCGGTCAGCCATGATTATGGCACCTACCACTGCACCTGCAACGGGGTTTGCAGCTGGTACGACTTTGCCGCCGAGATCATCCGGCTGTCCGGCCTGCCCTGCACCGTCAAGCCCTGCACCAGCGCCGAGTACGCCGCCGCCCATCCCGAGTCGGCCAACCGCCCCGCCTGGAGCGCCCTGGATAACCGTGCCCTGCGCTGCTCGGTGGGGGATGAGATGCGGGACTGGAAGGACGCAATTCAGGCATTTTTCAACAACTGGAATGGGGAATAAGCAACGATGAAAACCTATCTTATCACCGGCTGCGCCGGTTTTATCGGATCCAACTTCGTCCACTATATGCTGGACAAATATGCCGAGATCAAGCTCATCAACCTGGATAAGCTGACCTATGCCGGCAACCTGGAGAACCTCAAGGATGTGGAGGAGGACCCCCGCCACATCTTCGTTCAGGGGGATATCTGCGACAAGGAGCTGGTCAGCCGGCTGATTGCCCAGTATGATCCCGACTATGTGATCAACTTTGCTGCCGAGAGCCATGTGGACCGCAGCATCAAGAACCCCGAGATCTTTGTCCAGAGCAACGTTCTGGGTACCGTCAACCTGCTGCAGTGCTGCAAGGACGCCTGGTATGACGACGGGGCCAAGACCTGGAAGGAGGGCAAAAAGTACCTCCAGGTTTCCACCGACGAGGTTTACGGTGCCCTGGGCGCCGAGGGCTACTTCATGGAGACCACCCCGCTGTGCCCCCACAGCCCCTACTCCGCTTCCAAGGCCAGCGCCGACATGTTCGTCATGGCCTTCCACGACACCTACGGCATGCCGGTGAACATCACCCGCTGCTCCAACAACTACGGCCCCTATCAGTTCCCCGAAAAGCTGATCCCGCTGCTGATCAACAACGCCAAGCACCACAAGACCCTGCCGGTCTACGGCGACGGCATGCAGGTGCGGGACTGGCTGTATGTCATGGACCACTGCAAGGCCATCGACATGGTGGCCAGCAACGGCAAGGTAGGCGAGGTTTACAATGTGGGCGGCCACAACGAGCGGCCCAATATCTTCATCGTCAAGACGGTCATCGCTCAACTGCATGACCGGCTGAAGGATGACGGCATCAGCGAGGAGCTGATCCGCCATGTGGCCGACCGCCTGGGCCATGACCGCCGTTATGGCATCGACCCCACCAAAATCAAGGAGGACCTGGGCTGGTACCCCGAAACCCCCTTTGAGAAGGGCATCGTTCTGACCATCGACTGGTATCTGGCCAACCCCGAGTGGATGGAGCACGTCACCAGCGGTGACTACCAGAAATACTACGAGCAGATGTACAAAAATAAGTAAAACCTGCCCGCTGCGCCGCCGCTTTGCAAAGCGGCGGCGTTTGTGTTATACTAAGGGCATCATCCGCCCCGCAGGGGGCAAGCCAGGACACGGGCGGCATTTTGGGCACCCCGCCGCCGCCCGCCAGGGGGAAGGAGTATTCGATGGCAAGTTCAAGAGAAGAACAACTGCGCAACAACCGCCGGCTGACCCGCCAGATCATCGGTGCAGTGGCGCTTGTCTTCATTGTGGTGGGCATCATCACGGTGCTCGGCTGGTGCGTCAGCGGTCTGCGGGCGGTTCTGGACGACTCGGAGCGCCGGGAAAGCTACGCCGACCGGGTCTACGGCCTGGTGATGTTTGATGTGGTTCCCTTTGACGATGTCTCCCAGGTGGATTCCTCGGTCTTCCGCCAGGCGGCCATCTGGGGTACCGTCTACACCATCCAGAAAAACGACGGCAGCCTGGATGCCTATGAGCGGGACACCGACACTGGCTCGGTGATTCTGCCCCGGCTGGAGGTGGACACCTACCTGACCAACCTGCTGGGCCCCGACTACCAGGTGACCGACGGTTCCTTTGAAACGCCGGAGTTCGTCTACACCTACGACGAGGAGAAGCAGGGTTATCTGGTGCCGGTCACCGGTTCGGTGGGTCTGTACACCCCCGAGGTGGAAAAGATCTCCACCCAGGGTGGCAAGACTTATGTGACGGTGGGCTACATTCCCACCCTCAACAACAGCTCCAGCGGCGAGCTGTCCCTGACCGCCCCCACCGAGCCTACCAAGTATATGGACTTTGTCTTTACCCGCGGCGACAACCGCCAGTGGTACCTCAGCGCTCTGCAGGAGAGCGAGATGCAGCCCGAAGCCACGGCGACCCCCACCCCCACCGCAGCCGCCGATTCCACCGATCCCCAGGCCCTGGTGCAGGACAACCTGGATTCCACCATGACCGATGCGGTGGGAAGTGCACCTCCCGATGCCACCGCCGTGAGCGAGGAACCCCAGGAGGAGGCCTCCTCCGAGGCCGAGAGCTCGGAGGAAACGCCCGCCGAGGAGAACAGCGAGGACAACCCCGACTCCGGCGCCGACTCCCAGGAGGAGACCCCGTCGGAGGAAGGCGGGGAGGAATCCCAGCCCGCCGAGTAATCCCTATCACAAAGAAAACCGCCCGCCCCGGACCGTTTGGCCTGGGACGGGCGGCTTTTTGTGTTCCGAAAACCACTCGCTAGGCGAGTGGTTCGAAAAAAGACTAATGTCGATCATGATGGAATA